>DATMJO010000137.1:0-26889 GCA_035553855.1 Thermoleophilaceae bacterium
TGCCCGCGACCGCGGAGCGCCCGCGGCTCGGCTTCGTGACCTTCTCGCCGACGCGCGTCCTCGACAACATCAAGTCGCTCTCGTATGCGAGCAACATGCTCGCCGGGCGCCTGGCGCGCGAGCGCGGCTTCGACGAGGCGCTGCTCGTGACCCCGCACGGCCGTGTCCTGGAGGCGCCCACGTCGACGCTCTTCTGGGTGGGAGCCGACGGCGTTCTCCGCACTCCCCCGCTCGAGGAGCACATCCTGGCCTCGATCACCCGCGAGCTGGTGATGGGCGCCTGCGCGGTGGAGGAGCGGGCCATCAGCCGGGACGAGCTGCTCGCGGACGTTCGCGAGGCGTTCCTGGCGTCGACGACACGCGAGGTGCAGCCGGTGGGGGCGATCGAGCATCGCGACCTGGGTGAGCCGGGCCCGGTCACCGCGGCAGCGGCGGAGTGCGTCCGGGCCCTGATAGCGGCCGAGCTCGGGAGCGGCTAGCGTCCCTCGCCGCGGCGCTCGTCGCCCTCGCGGGCGTCGCCGCCGAGCTGGTGGCTCACGTACCACGCGAAGTGCCGCGCGACCCCCGCCACCGCGGAGATCGCGGCCGCCGCTCCGCCCAGAACCCGGTCCGTCATCTCGCGAACGATCATATCTCCGCCCTTGCGCATCGCAACAGTCATCGGCAACCGGCCCCAGTTCGTTAAGGCGGCCGCCGTCTCGGCCCTGATCCGCCAGGACCACGACGAGCGGATCGTCCACACGGGGCAGCATTACGACGACGAGCTGTCGCGCGTCTTCTTCGACGAGCTGGGCATCCCGGCCCCCGATGTCCAGCTCGGATCCGGGTCCGGTTCCAACACCGCGCAGACGGCCCGGATCCTGGGCGCACTCGAGGCCGTGATGGATGAGATCGCCCCCGAGCTCGTGCTCGTGTACGGCGATACGAACTCCACGCTCGCCGGCGCCATGGCCGCTGCGCAGCGGCGGGTCCCGGTCGCCCACGTCGAGGCGGGGATGCGCTCGTTCGACCGAGAGATGCCGGAGGAGCTCAACCGCGTGCTCGCCGACCACGCGAGCGACCTGCTGCTCTGCTCGACGCCGACGGCCGTCGCCAATCTCGAGCGGGAGGGGATCACGAGCGGCGTCCACCTTGTGGGCGACGTGATGGCGGACGTCTCGCTGCGCTTCGCGGAGGTGGCGGCGGAGCGGGCGGATGTGGTCGAACGGCTCGGGCTCGACCCGGGCGGCTACCTGCTGGTCACGGCGCACCGGCCCGGGAACGTGGACCCGCCCGAGCGCCTGGAGCGGCTCGTCGCGCTGCTGGAGCGCCTTCCGCTTCCCGCGGTTCTGCCGCTCCACCCGCGCACCCGGGCGCGGCTCGAAGAGACCGGCCTCCGCGGTCGTCTCGACGCCGCCCAAGGGGTGACGCTGACGCCCCCTGCGGGATATCTCGACTTCCTCGAGCTCTGCCGGCACGCCCGGGCGGTGCTCACCGACTCGGGCGGCGTCCAGAAGGAGGCCTACCTGCTCGGGACACCGTGCGTCACGCTGCGGGACACGAGCGAGTGGGTCGAGACCATCGACGCGGGCTGGAACGTGCTGGTGGACCTCGACGCCGACGCGGCGCTCGCGGCGCTGGAGCGCAGGCCACCCGGCGGCGAGCGTCCCGACCTCTACGGGGCGGGACAAGCGGCCGAGCGCATTCGCCGGGTCCTGTCCGGCTACGCTCCCGGACGATGAAGGTAGGCATAGTCGGCCTCGGCTACGTGGGCGTGCCGCTCGCCGTCGCGTTCGCGGAGGCGGGGCACGACGTCCTGGGCGTGGACACGGACCCGCGCCGGAGTGCCGCGATCGGGCGCGGCGAGAGCTACGTCGAGGACGTCCCCTCCGAGCGCCTCGCCGCGGTGACGGACCGCTTCAGCGCCGGCACCTCCTACGACGCGCTCGCCGAGGCAAACGCCGTGCTGATCGCCGTCCCGACGCCCCTCTCGGAGAACCGAGAGCCCGACCTCGGCCCCCTGGTCGCGTCCGGCCGCTCGCTGGCGCGCGTGCTGCGGAAGGGCCAGCTGGTCGTCCTCGAGTCGACGACCTATCCCGGCACGACGCGCGAGCGCCTCGTGCCACTGCTGGAGGAGTCGGGGCTCGCAGCGGGCGCCGACTTCAACGTCGCGTTCTCCCCGGAGCGCGTGGACCCGGGGCGCACCGACCACACGCTCCGCAACACGCCCAAGGTGGTGGGCGGTCTCACGCCGGCCTGCCTCGAGCGGGCCAGGGCGCTCTACGCCGAGATCTGCGACGAGGTGGTGGCCGTGACGACGCCGGAGGCCGCCGAGCTGTCGAAGCTCCTCGAGAACATCTTCCGCTCGGTGAACATCGCGCTCGTGAACGAGCTGGCGATCCTCTGCGACCGCATGGGCATCGACATCTGGGAGGTCGTCGACGCCGCCGCGACCAAGCCGTACGGCTTCATGCGCTTCGACCCAGGCCCGGGGATGGGCGGCCACTGCCTTCCGGTCGATCCCTTCTACCTGTCCTGGCGCGCCCGCGAGTTCGACATGACCGCCCAGTTCATCGAGCACGCGGGCGAGGTGAACCAGACGATGCCGTACTACTGCGTCGAGAAGATCTCGCGCAGCCTCAACGATCACGCCAAGCCCGTTCGCGGTTCCCGCGTCGCGATCCTGGGCGTCTCCTACAAGGCGGGCGTGGGCGACATGCGCGAGTCCCCCGCGCTCAAGATCATGGAGCTCCTGCTGGAGCGGGGCGCCGAGCTCGTCTACCACGACGACCACGTGCCCGACCTGCCCGACCTGGGCCTCTCCTCGGAGCCGCTCGAATCCGTGCTCGACGGCGCCGACTGTGCCGTGATCGTGACCGCGCACCCGGGCCTCGACACGGCGGCGGTCGTCGCCGGCGCGCCGCTGGTGGTGGACTTCCGCGGCGTCACCCGCGGGCTCGAGGCGCCCAACCTGGTGCGCCTGTGAGCCGAGTGAGCGTCGGCGTGGTCGGCCTCGGCTACTGGGGGCCGAACCTCGCCCGCAACTTCGACCGGCTCGGTGACCTGCGCTGGATCTGCGACGGCTCGGAGGAGTCACGGGAGCGCTGGGCGAAGGCGTTTCCGGAGGCGCGGGTCGCGGGGGACCTCGACGAGCTGCTGGCGGATTCCGATCTCGACGCGGTCGCCGTGGCCACGCCGGTCCCGACCCACGCGGCGCTCGCGCGCAGGGTGCTGGAGGCCGGCAAGCACTGCTTCGTGGAGAAGCCACTCGCCCAGTCGCTCGCCGAGGCGGAGGAGCTGGCCGAGGTGGCGAGGGGAAGCGACCGCGTGCTGATGGTCGGGCACCTGCTCGAGTACCACCCCGGCGTCGAGCGGCTCAAGCAGATCGTCGACGCGGGCGGGCTCGGCAGCATCCACTACATCTACGGCAACCGCCTCAACCTCGGGAAGCTCCGCCCGGACGAGAACGCGCTGTGGTCCCTCGGCGCGCACGACGTCTCCGTCCTGCTGCGCCTGGCGGGCGGCGAGGAGCCGTCCGAGTGCCGTGCCGTCGGCGAGAGCTACATGCGCGAGGGGATCGAAGACGTCGTCTTCTGCTACCTGCGCTTCCCCTCGGGCATCGCCGCGCACCTTCACCTCTCATGGCTCGACCCGCACAAGGACCGCCGCCTCACCGTCGTCGGCTCGCAGAAAATGGCGACCTTCGACGACATGGCGCTCGAACGCAAGCTCACCGTCTACGACAAGGGCTTCGACCAGGACTACCGGAACTTCGGCGAGTACATCCAGCGCTCGGGCGACGTCTGGTCGCCCACGGTCCCGAACGACGAGCCGCTGCGCATCGAGTGCGCCCACTTCCTCGAATGCGTCGAGTCCGGGCGGGAGCCGCGCTCGGGGCTCGACTCCGGCCTGCGCGTCGTCCGCGTGCTCGAAGAGCTCCAGCGCTCGCTCGAGGAGAGCCGGCGTGCCGGCTGAGCCCACGGCCTCAGACCGCGCGCCCGGCCTGATGCTCGGCCCGGGCGTCGAGCTGCCGGAGTCCGCCGAGATCGGCGCGAACGTGGTCATCCACGCGGGCACCGTGGTCGGCGACGGCGTGCGTATCCAGGACGGCGCCGTCCTCGGGAAGCCGCTCGCGCTCGGCCGCCACTCGAAGGCGAGCAGGGAGGGGCTGCAGGGCCTCCTGGTGGCGGACGGCGCGACGATCTGCGCCGGCGCGATCGTGCTCGCCGGGGTCCGTATCGGAGCCAGGGCGGTGATCGGGGACCAGGCGCACGTTCGCGAGCGGGCCGTCGTCGGCGACTCCTCCGTCGTCGGTCGCGGCGTGGCGATCGACAACGACGTCGTGATCGGCGACCGTGTCAAGGTGCAGACCGGCTCGTACCTGACGGCTCACACGACCGTCGAGGACGACGTCTTCGTCGCGCCCTGCGTGACGACCGCCAACGATCCCACCGCGGGCCGCCATGGACCTGAAACGGCGGTGACGGGCCCCACGCTCCGCCGGGCCTGCCGCATCGGCGCGGGGTCGGTGCTGCTCCCGTACGTAGAGGTGGGCGAGGAGGCGTTCGTCGGCGCGGGGGCCGTCGTCACGCGCGACGTGGCTCCCCGCGCGCTCGTCGTGGGCGTCCCGGCCCGGAAGGTGCGCGACGTCGCCGACGAGGAGCTGCTGGAGCGCTGGCGGTGACGCTGCCCCGCCCGGTCCGCCGGCTCCGCGCCGACCGCGGGTTCCGGCTGACCGACCGGGCGACGATCGCGATCGGAGTGCTCGCGGTGGGCGCGACGGCCGCTGCGCTCACGCTCGAGGCGCGTCGTATCTGGCGACGCACTCCGACCCCGGAGCCGGGCGACTGGGAGGGCATCACGGTTGCCGCGGGCGCCGCCGTCGGAGAGACGGTCGAGACGGTCGTGGCCGGCTATCGCGGCGGCTCCACGCGGGAGAACGCGCTCTTCAACATGCTCGTCTCGTTCGTCGCCTCGCTGCTCATCTCGCGGGGCATCGCCTACCAGCTGCGACGCCGCAGCACCTTCGGCCCGTTCCGCAACGTGCGCGTGGGGCGCAGGCACGTGCACCACTTCGTGCCCGGCATCGCCATGGCGTTCGCGGCGGGCACCGCCGCGATCACAACCCGCAACGAGGACATCGAGCCGTGGCTCGCGATCCCCTTCGGAGCCGGCATGGGAATGACCCTCGACGAGTCCGCGCTCCTGCTCGAGCTGGACGACGTCTACTGGACCGAGGAGGGCGTCGTAGGGATGCAGATCGCCCTGGCCGTCGCGGCGCTCTTGGGCGCGCTCGCCGTCGGGCTGCGCTTCGTGCGACGCGGGGAGCGGCTCATCCTGCCCGAGGCGGGCGTGCCGAAGTCCTTCCCCGCGGCCGTCCTGTCGAGCGAGTAGCCGTGGGACGGACACCTTCATCCTCAAGACCCACGTCGTGAAGGCCTGAGCCTTGGCCGAGTTCGCTTGGCTCGACGTCTTCACGGACACTCCGCTCGGCGGCAACCCGCTGGCGGTGGTGATCGGCGCCGACTCCCTCGACGGTGACGGGATGCAGGCGCTCGCCCGCGAGTTCGGCGTCTCGGAGACCGTCTTCGTGCTGGAGGAGGCGTCGCGCCTGCGGATCTTCACGCCCGAGATCGAGATGAGGCTCGCCGGGCATCCCGTCGTCGGAGCGTCACTCGAGCTGGCGCGCCGCGGGCTCATCCCTGCCGAGGGCACCACGGTCTTCCACACGGGCGCCGGTGAGACGCCGGTCGAGGTCTCGGGTGGCGTCGCGGTGATGACCCAGGCCGAGCCCGAGTTCGGCGACGACATGGATCCGGCCGCGGTCGCGCCGCTCCTGGGCGTCGCGCCTGAGGACCTCGACGGCCCGGCCGCGGTGTGCGACACGGGGACCCGCTACGTCATGGCGCGTCTTTGCGACCGCTCGACCCTCGCCCGCCTGCAACCGGACCAGGCCGCGATCGCCGACATGCCCGACCCGGCGCTCGGTATCGTCGCCTGGGCGGACGAGGGGCCGGACGCCGTGGCGCAGCGCATGTTCGCGCCGCGGATGGGCATCGCGGAGGACCCGGCCACGGGGGGCGCGGCGGGCGCGCTCGCCGCCCTGCGCGTGAAGCGCGGTGCCGAACCCGGAGACCTGGAGGTCCGGCAGGGCTCGGAGATCGGGCGCCCGAGCACGATCCAGGCGAGCGTCGGCGGCGCGCCCGGCGCCCCGTCGGCGCCGCGGGTGGGCGGCCGGGCGGTGCTGATTCTGGAAGGCTCCCTGGCGTGAAACAGAGGTGCCAGGGACCTTTGTTGCGCCCTAGGCCGTGGCCGCCTCGGCGGGGGCCAACTCGCCGGCCGCCGGGGTCCAGATGATCTGGTCGTTCGCCGGGCCGACGCCCAGGAGCACGACGGGCACCCCGACGAACTCCTCGATGAACTTCAGGTAGTCGCGGGCCGACTGCGGCAGGTCCGCGAGCGAGCGGGCGCGCGTGATGTCCTCCGACCAGCCGGGCAGCTCCTCGTAGCGCGCCTCGGCGCGGTGCAGGATCGACTGGTGGTACGGAAAGCTGTCGAAGGTGGCGCCGTCCTCGCCGACGTAGCCGACCGCGACGCTCAGCGGGTCGAGGCCGGTGAGCACGTCGAGCTTCGTGATGACGAGGCCGGTGAGCCCGTTCACCCGCGCCGCGTAGCGGAGCGCGACCAGGTCCAGCCAGCCGCACCGGCGGTCGCGGCCCGTCGTGGTGCCGACCTCACCGCCCACGTCGCGGATGCGGTCGCCGATCTCGTCGTGGAGCTCGGTGGGGAAGGGACCCGCGCCCACGCGCGTGGTGTAGGCCTTGGCGACCCCCCAGACGTCGTTCAGGTCCTTGGGGCCGACGCCGGCACCGATGCAGGCGGAGCCCGCCACCGGGTTCGACGAGGTGACGAACGGATAGGTGCCATGATCGATGTCGAGCAGCGTGCCCTGCGCGCCCTCGAACAGGACGATCCGGCCGCGGTCGAGCGCGTCCCACACGATCGGGGGCGTGTCGGCGATGAAGGGCTCGAGACGATGGCCGAAGGTGCGGTACTCGTCGGTCATCGTGTGGAGGTCCAGCTCGGGGTTCTTGGCGAACGGGCGCAGCAGCTGGCGCTTCGGCTCCATCGCGGCGTAGATCTTCTGGCGGAGGATCTTCTCGTCGAGCAGGTCCTGCATGCGGATCCCGAGCCGGGAGGCCTTGTCCGCGTAACAGGGGCCGATCCCGCGCCGCGTCGTCCCGATCTCGCGCTTGCCCAGCTTCACCTCGCCCGCGAAATCGAGCAGCAGGTGGTAGGGCATGATCACGTGGGCGTTCGCCGAGATGCGCAGGCCGCTCACGTCCACCCCGCGCCGCTTGAGGGCGTCGATCTCCTCCGTGATGACCTTCGGGTCCACCACGACGCCATTGCCGATCAGGCACAGCTTGGCCGGATGGAGGATCCCCGACGGGATCAGGTGGAGCTTGTACACGTCGCCGCCGCGGACGATCGTGTGGCCCGCGTTGTTGCCGCCCTGGAAGCGGACGACGACGTGCGACTGCTCCGCGAGCAGATCGGTGATCTTGCCCTTGCCCTCATCGCCCCATTGGGCGCCGATGATCGCCAGTCCTGGCACGCAGCGAGTGTAGGGAAACCGTGGGGCGCGCCCCCGCTCAGCGGCCGGGGTCGCCGCCGTTTCCGTGTGAGGGGCCTGCGGGGTCGTCGCGGTATGCGAGGGAGCTGAACTTTGGGAAGCGCGCGGTGAAGGCGAGCGTGACCTTGCCGACCGGGCCGTTCCTGTGCTTCTCGATGAGGAGGTCGGCCTCGCCGATCCGCTCCGAGCTCTCCTTGTTGTAGTACTCGTCGCGGTAGATGAAGACGACGACGTCGGCGTCCTGCTCGACGTTCCCGGACTCGCGCAGGTCGGAGAGCATGGGGATCTTCGGCGTGCGCGACTCGACGGCGCGGGAGAGCTGCGACACCGCGATCACCGGCACCTCGAGCTCGCGGGCGAGGATCTTCAGCCCGCGGCTCATCTGGCCCACCTGCTCGACCCGGCCGACGGAGGGGTCCTCCGGCCGCATGAGCTGGAGGTAGTCGAGGATCACGAGGCCGAGCGGGTGGCGCGCATGGAGGCGGCGGGCCTTCGCCCGCAGCTCGTGGATCCCGATGTCGGAGGAGTCGTCGATGAACAGCGGCGCGGCAGCGAGCTTCTCGGCCGCCTGGAGCACGCGCGGCCAGCGGTCGGGCTTGACCCGCCCCTTGCGCAGGTCGTCGCCGTCGATCTTGGCCTGGGAGGCGATGAAGCGCTGCGCGAGCTCCGTCTCGGACATCTCGAGCGAGAACAGGGCGATGGCCTTGCCGCTCTTGATCGACGCGTTCTCGGCGATGTTCGTGACGAGCGCGCTCTTGCCCATCGAGGGACGCGCCGCGAGGACGATCAGGTTTCCCGGCTGGAAGCCACCGGTGAGGCCGTCGAGGTCGCGGAAGCCGCTGGGCGTGCCGGTGAGCTCCTGCCCCGCCTGTGAGACCTTCTGGAGCTTGTCGAGCTCGTCGGCGAGCACCTCCTCGACGGAGCGCAGGTCGCCCGACTTGTCCTCGTGGGCGATCTTGAAGAGGTCGGCCTCCGCCTGGTCGATCATGTCCTGCGGATCGCCGCGGTGGGACAGGACGCGCTCCTGGATGTCCCGGGAAGCGGCGAGCAGGCGCCGCATGAGCGCGTGCTCGCGCACGATCTTGGCGTAGTGCGGGGCGTTGCCGGGCGAGGCCACGGCGCTGGGGAGCGAGTGGACGTAGTCGCGACCGCCGGCCTCGTCGAGCTGGCCGCTGCGCTGGAGTTCCTCGCAGACCGTGAGGACGTCGACCGGCTCGGGCGACTGCTTCTCCTTCAGCCGCAGCATGCTCTTGAAGATCAGGCGGTGACGGTCCCGGTAGAAGTCGTCTGGCCGCAGGCGCACCTCCACGTGGAGGCGGTCGAGCATCTTCTCGCCGATGAGGATGGCGCCGAGGACCGACACCTCCGCCTCGTGGTTGTGCGGGGGGACGTTCGCTGCGCCGCTTGGACCGGGCGGGGCGCTGACGGCCATTACCGCGCCGCCCCTGGGCTACGCCGCTGTGACGATGGTCTTCACGTCGGCGGTGACGCCGTCGTGGACCTCGACGGTGACCATGTGCGAGCCCGTGGTCTTGATCGGCTGCTCCAGCCGGACCTTGCGCTTGTCGAGCTTCAGCCCGCGGGCCTGGCGGATCGCGTCGACGATCTCCTGGGCGGTCACCGATCCGAACAGGCGCCCGTCTTCGCCGGCCGCGTGCGGGATCGTGAGGACGGTGCGGGCGAGCAGCTGCGCGTTCTCCGTGGCTCGCTCGGCGGACTCGCGGGCCGCCGACTCCGTCGCGTCACGGCGGCGCTCGGCCTCGGCGATGCTGCCGGCCGTGGCGGTCTGGGCGAGCTTCCGGGGGACCAGGTAGTTGCGGAGGTACCCGGCCGAGACGTCGACGACCGCGCCACGCTCGCCGAGCGTCTCCACGTCCTGGAGGAGGATCGCCCTCGCCATCGTCCCGCTCAGCGCTCGGAGACGTACGGCAGGAAGCCGAGCTCGCGAGCCCGCTTGATGGCGCGCGCGAGCTGGGCCTGGTGGCGCCGGCAGCAGCCCGTTACCCGGGCGGAGCGGATCTTGCCCTTGTCGGAGACCGCGCGACGCAGGGTCGGCAGGTCCTTGTAGTCGACGAGGTCCATCTTGTCCTTGCAATAGACGCAGGGCTTGCGGCGGCCGCCGCCCATCCCTGGTCGCTTGTCGCGCCGGCGGGGCCGGCTGGTCGTGCTGCGCTGCTTCGCCACGTCTCTCGGTCTTCTCTCCGTCGGGTCTAGAAGGGGATGTCGTCGTCCGCGCCCGAGCCCGTGCTGGACGGCGCCGGCTGGAAGTCGCCGGTGTCAGCGGGAACGTCGCTCTGAGGCGTGAACCTGCTGCCGTTCCCGCCGTCCTCGCGGGAGCCCAGGAACTGGACGGAATCGGCAATGATATCCACCGCCTGGCGCTTGTTGCCCTGCTGGTCGTCCCACTCGCGCCATTCGAGCCTGCCGTCGACCGCGACGGGGCGGCCCTTGGAGAGGTACTGAGCGCAGTTCTCGCCCTGCGCGCCCCACACGGTGACGTCGAAGTAGTTGGGCTTGTCGACCCACTGGCCGCTCTGGTCCTTGCGGCGGGTGTTGCAGGCGATGCGCAGGCTGCACACGGACGTGCCGCTCGGGGTGGTGCGCAGCTCGGGGTCGCGCGTGAGGTTCCCCGTGAGCACGACGCGGTTGATGTTGGTGGCTGCCATGTGTCTCGGTGCTCCTTGCTTCCGGCGGGGCGGTTTCGGGGTCGGCTTGACGCCGAGGTTACATCCGGAGTCGGGCCGATCCCGCCCGGCCTGACAGGAAATTCACGTTCTTTCCGGGGATGGCGCGACCGTGGCCCGTCCCGTCACCGGCGAGTGGCCGATCAGGCGTCCGCGGCGGCGCGCGGGGCGACCTGCGTGTCGCTCGCGTCGTCCTCGTGCCCGGCGCGGGCAATAGCGCCCTCGGGGCTCGGCGGCGGCGGCGGAGCGCCCGGCTTCAGCCGGATCGTGCGGGAGCGCAGCACGCCATCGGTGATCTTCAGCTGGTGGCGGAGCTGGTCGAGCAGCTCCGGCTCGGCCTCCATCTGGAGCAGGCGGTACTCGGCGTCCGGGCGCTTGTCGATCTCGTAGGCCATCCGCCGGGTGCCCCAGTCGTGCTCGCCGACGAGGGTGCCCGAGGCCTCGATCATCGACCGGACGCCGGCCATGATCTCCTCGCGGCGCTCGTCCGGCGCGTTCGGGTCCAGCAGGATGACGAGGTCGTACAGGGGCGACATGGGGGCGGCACGATAGCAGCGGGGGAGCCGCATCCGGGGGCGCAACGGCGCGCGAGGGGGGCGAGAACGCCGCTCGAGTCGCCTATACGGGGCATGACACGTGGGCGAGCGGCTGCGCTGCCCGGCCTCCTCGGGCGGGTGCGCTGGGGGAACGTGGCGCGGATCGCCCTGCTGCCCGCCGCCTGCGCCCTCGTCGCGCTCGGCCCCGGCGGTGGAGAGCCCGGCCCGACGGCCGTGAGCGGGCTCCCGGGCGAGCCGGCGATCCCGGGCGCGGCGCCCGCCGCGCCGCCTCCGCACGCCCGGCCGCGCCCGGCCCCCGAGGCGTCCGGTGCGGGGACCCCCCGGAGGGCGGTCGCCGAGCGCCCGTCGCGGCGGGGGAGGGCCCGCCCCCGGCCGCGCCGGCTGCCGCGCCGTCGGCGAACCGCCCGGTCCGCGCCCCCGCCCGTCGCGCAGGCCCCGCGCCGCGTCGCGGCGCCCCACCGTCCGGCGCGCCCGCCTCGCCCCCGCGAGTTCGACCCGCTGGGGTGAGGGCGCTCAGGCCTCGACCGGCTCGCTTCCGGCCCCGCGGGGCGCGTCGCCGGCCTTCTTTGCGGCGATGTCGGCGAGCTGGTCGTCGACCCAGTCGCCGGGATCGCGCTCGGCGACGATCTTCTTGAGCCCCTGCGCCCGCCAGGCTCGCTCCTCGGGCGACATCGTGAGCGCGCGATGGATCGCGTCCGCCTGCTCCTGCACGTCGAAGGGGTTGACCGACAGCGCGTACTGGCCCAGCTCCTCGTGGGCGCCGGTGTTCTCCGACAGGAGCGAGACCCCGTCGCGCTCGTTGACGAGCGGGGCCTCCTTCGCGACGAGGTTCATCCCGTCGAAGAGCGCGTTGACCATGATCAGGTCGTAGTGCTTGTAGTAGGCGATCGCCTCCTCGAGGTTCTCGCGCAGGCGCAGGTCGATCGGCATCCAGTCGGTCGTGCCGTGGCGGTGGTTGACGACGGCCACGAGCGCCTCGATCTTCTCGAGGTACTCGACGTACTCCGGCACGTCCTGGCGCGACGGCATGAGGTGCGCGACGAAGGTCACCTTCTCGCGGAACTCGGGGTGCTGCTCGAGGAACATGTCGAACGCGGTGAAGCCGCGCAGGACGTTCTTCGAGAGGTCGGCGCGGTCGACGCGCAGGATCAGGTGCTCGCGGCGCCGCCGGAGCACCTCCTGCTCGTACTCATGGACCCCGGGCCGCTGCGCCGCGCGCTCGAACGACTGGGCGGAGATCGGCAGGGGATAGGCACGCACCCACACCTCGCGGCCCTCGAAGTGCACGACCCCGGCCTGCTCGTCGACGTCCAGGCCGAACAGCTCGCGGCAGCAGAGCAGGAAGTTGCGGCGGTAGGCGCGGGTGTGGAACCCGACGATGTCGTTGGACAGGATGCCCTCGTAGATGTCCTCGCGCATGTCGCGGGGCAGCACCACCCAGGCGTCGGGCTGGGTCCATGGGATGTGCACGAAGTGGTGGAGGAAGACATCGGGACGCTCGCGGCGGATCGCCCGCGGGGCGCCGTAGAGGTGATAGTCGTGGAGCATCACGACCGCCGCCGAGCCCTCGATCTCCTCGAGAACGGCACGGGCGAGATCGTCATTGACGACGCGGTAGCCGGTCTCGTAGGCGTCCACCTGGAAGCGGCTCAGGTCGGGCGCGTTGGAGAGGTCCCAGAGGTAGTGCTGGATGAACCAGAGCAGTGGGTTCGCGATGACGTTGTAGAAGCCCTCGTAGGCATCCGGGTCCGACTCGACGAGGCGGACGCGGTAGAGGACGTCGTCGATCTCGCAGTCGAACGAGCCGCCGCCGTGCTGCTCGCTGGCGGCGGCGTCCGCCTCGGTCATCGTCGAGGCGACCCAGAGGGCGTCGCGGTGCTCGACCAGGCCGGTGAGAGCGGTCACGAGCCCGCCGCCCCCGCGCGTCGCGACCAGCTCACCGTCCTCCTGTCGCTCGAAGGTGGCGGGGCCTCGGTTCGAGACCAGGACGAGCGGCGTGTCTGGGCTCATCGCAGGGCTTGGATTATCCGGAGCCAGTCACGGAGGAGCCGTGGCGTGAGGAAGTGGGTGCGGACGTGCTCCTTGCCCGCCCGTCCGAGGCGCTTGGCGAGCTCCGGATCGGCCAGGATGTCGGTGGCGCGATCGGCGCACTCCTCGGCGGAGCTGACGAGATAGCCGGTCGTCCCGTCATCGACCTGGAGCGGGATCCCGCCGACGTCGCCGCCGATGAACGGCCGGGCCTTCCACAGCGCCTCGGACACGGTCAGCCCGAAGCCCTCGCGGGTCGACTTCTGGATCAGCACGTCGGCCTGCGACTGGAACGCGTTGACCTCGATCGCGCCGACGTTGTTGAGGTTGTTGAGAATGTGGATGTCGGCGTCGCCCGAGCCGTACTCGACGGTCGAGTTGAAGAACTCCCAGCCCTCGGGGTCGTCGGTGGCCATCGAGCCGACCAGCGCGAGCTGCACGTCGGACCGGCGCTCCTTGACGATCCGGTAGGCGTCGATCACGCCGTGCGGGTCCTTCCACGGGTCGAAGCGCGAGACCTGGCAGATGAGCGGGCGGTCGACGTCGATGCCGAACTGGTCGCACACGAACGCCGCGTCCTCGGGCGAGAGCGCCATGTTCTTCGGCGAGAGTGGATCGATCGCCGGCGGGACGATGTGGACGCGCGGGCCCGCGGCGTTGCGCAGCGCACCCGGCACGTACTGGTCCATGTGGAAGACGGACGCGTCGTAGTCGGTCAGTTGCGGAGCCAGGCGCCCAACGGTGTCCGGGTTGGGCGTCGAGAGGTCGATGTGGCAGCGCCAGACCCAGCTCCGGCCCTTCTCGGGGACGTGGCGCTGGATCAGCGCCGGCTGCGGGTCGTGGACGATGATCACGTCCCAGCCGCTCGAGAGCGACCCGGCGTTCAGCTCGTTGTAGCGCTCGTAGATCTCCCACTCCTCGGGAGTGAGGTCCTGCGGGTTGCCCTGAAGGGCGTTGTGCATGATCTTCGTGGCGTTGAAGAACTCCTCGCGGCCGAGGATGATCTGCCACTCGGCCTCGAGCCCGACATCCCGCATGAGCGGGATCAGCGTGTAGAGGATCTCCGAGACGCCGCCGCCGAACGCGGTGGCTGAGAGGTGCAGGACCTTGAGCCCCTTGAGGGGCTCGGCCAGCTCCCGGACCTCTTCGACGAGGGGGCGACCAACGAGATGGGTGTAGTCGGCCAGCGACTTGTGGCCGACTCCTACGGGCTGGAGCACGGGGCGGGAATCTACCCGTGCTCGCTGCCGATGAACTTCACGAGCCTCACGCGGCCCGGCTCGGCGGAGTGCTCGTCGACGGTCGCGGCCATGATCGCGCGGCCCAGTTCGGCGTCGTCCTCCGACTGCCCGCCGCCGGGTCCCGCGATGTCGAGCAGCAGGCGATCGTCCTCGAGATCGATCTCGAAGCGCACCTCGGCGGCGGGGTCCTCGCCGACGACCTCGGAGGCGGCCTCGGTGACCGCGAGCTTCAGGTCGGCGACCTCGTCGGGCCGCAGCGCGGTGAGACGGCAGACGGCGCCGAGGGCCAGCCGGGCCAGCAGCACGTAGTCGCCCTTTGCGGGGATCGTCAGGGAGACGGACCTGGCCGCGGGCATGCGGCAAGGCTAGTCGGCGCGGGCGAGGCGGGCGATGCCGGCGTCGATCTCGGCGAGGACGAGCGCATGGAGCCGCTCGTTGGCGCAGGCGAGCACGGACATCTGGAAGTCGCCCGCCGAGCCCAGCAGCGGGCGCTCGTCGAGCGGCTCGCCGCCGGCGTCCGTCACGATCGCGCCCGCCTCGGTGAGGCAGAGCCAGGCGGCCGCGAGGTCGTACGGCGTGTTGTTGAGGAGGGCGCCCCCGCCCACCGTGCGGAATGCCCGCTCCATCCCTGGCACCTCGGCGATCATGCGCGGGCCTGGCTCCACGTAGGCATCCAGCTGGCCCGTGACGACACGTGTCATGTCGAAGGCCGCTGAGCCCAGCTCGAAGGCGGCGCCTCCCACCGAGGACGCGTCCAGCATCGAGCCGAGCACCTCCGCCATCGCGCGGGCCGGGCGGCCTCGCAGGCCGTAGACCCAGAACATCCGGTCGAGCCGCTCGTTCGCCGACAGCGCGACGGGCGGCCCCTCCACGAGCCCGCCGCCGCGCTCGGCGAGGAACACCTGGCCCGACTTGATCTCGACGACGCAGCCGGCCTCCACCTCCGCCATGGCCACACCGGGCCGGTTCGGGGCGGCCGCAACGGCGACGCAGCAGGACTCGAGCCCGGCGAGCGCGGGGCGCGTCCCGTCGATCGGGTCGACGATCAGCACGACCTCGGCCCCGCCCTCGGGCTCGACCAAGCCCCGGTCCTCCGAGTAGAAGGCGACCTCCGGGGCATTCGCGGCGAGGAACGACTCGAGCAGGTCCTCCGCCCCGGCGTCCATTGCGAACGTCACGTCCCCGGCGCCCTCGCTGACGCCGGCGTGGGCACGGGCCGCGTGCGAGCCGAGCGACGGGAGCACATGCTCGCGGAGGGCGACCGACAGCTCGCGCACGAGCGCGGCCGGGTCCCTCACGCGGCGGGCAGCTCCAGCGTGAACGCCGTCTCGCCCGGCCGGGACGCGACCTCGATGGTCCCGTCCATCAGCTCGGCGAGCTCGCGAGCGATCGCGAGCCCGAGCCCGGAGCCCCGTGCGGCGTCGCCGGTGTAGAAGCGCTCGAAGACCTGCTCGGCTTCTCCGCCCAGCCCGGGGCCCTCGTCGACCACGCGAACCACCGCCGCCCCGTCGCGGCGCTCGACGCCGGCCGAGACCTGCGTGCCGGCTTCCGTGTGCCTGATCGCGTTGTCCATGAGGATCCTCATTATCTGCGCAGTTCGCTCGCGGTCGCAGGTGGCGTTCACCGTCCGCGCCTCCAGCTCGAGGTCGTCCTTGCGGTCCTTGAGGGCGGGGGCGAACTCGCGCGCGACGGCGCGCAGGAGCTCGCCGAGGTTGACGCTCTCGGGCTGGAGCGTGACCGAGCCGGCGTCGAGCCGCGAGAGGTCAAGCAGGTCCACCGAGAGCTTCTGGAGGCGCTCGACCTGCTCGCCCATGGTCTGGAGGAACTCCTCGCGCGTGGCGGGGTCGAGCTCCTCGTCCTGGAGCAGCTCGATGAATCCGCCTAGCGACATGATCGGCGTGCGCAGCTCGTGGGAGGCGGTCGCGATGAACTCCTTGCGCGCGCGGTCGACCTGCGCGAGCTGGACCTGCATCTTGTTGAAGGTCCGGGTGAGCTGGCCGAGCTCGTCGTCGGAGTCCACGAGGAGCGGCCCGGCGAACTCGCCCGCTGCCACCCGCTCTGCGGCATGCTCGACGCGCGCTACCCGGCGCGCGAGGGCGCGGGCGACGAGCCAGCCGCCGATCAGGGCGACCATGAGCGCGATCGCGGTGGCGAGCAGCACCTGGCGCCGCACCACCCCCACCGTGTCGGTGACGTCCTCGAGGCTGCGCGTCCAGACCGCGACCCAGACCGGTTCGCCGTCGAGGTCGAGCGGCAGGGCGTAGCGGGCGATCCGCTCGCCGGCGACCGTCGCCGTCGCGCCGGCTGGGCGGTCACCGAGGAAGACGCGCTCGGCGAGCCGCAGCGGCTCGTCGATCTCGCGCTGGGCGCGGGAGTCGGAGAGCACGTACGGGCGCACCGCCTCGACCGAGCCGACCCCGGACCGCTGGGACGAGAGCAGCGTGACGACGGCGTTCGCCTGGTCGGCCACCCGCCGCACGGTCACGTTCAGCTCCTCCTCGGTCTGGCTCGACTCGACCGCCTCCGCGAGCGGGCCGGCGGTCTCCTCCGCTGCCTGCTCGAGCGCGTCGAGCTCGCGGTTCGTGAGCCGGTCCTCGAGCTGCGGGACGACGAAGAAGAAGATGACCGCGAACGCCGCGGCCGTGATTCCGAAGAACAGGAGCGACAGCTTGTTGCCCAGCGAGCGCGGGCGGGGGAGGTTCGTCATCGGTCGCGGTAGCGGTAGCCGACGCCCCTCACCGTGCGGAGGAACTCGGGCTCGCGCGCGTCGCGCTCGAGCTTCTCCCGCAGGTGGCGGATGTGCACGTCGACGGTCCGGGGGTCGCGATAGGCCGAGTCGCCCCAGACCTGCTCGAGGATCGCGGTGCGGCTGAGGACGCGGCCCGGCGAGCGCGTGAGGGCGGCGAGGATCTCGAACTCCACATAGGTCAGCTCTATGTCGCGGCCGTAGGCCGAGACGCGCCGTTTCGCGTAGTCGACGCGGAGATCGCCGTCGTCGAAGGGCCTCTCGTCCGGGCCGTCCGAGCGCGCGAGCGCGGCCCGGCGGAGCACCGCCCGGACCCGGCTGCGCAGCTCCCGCGTGGAGAACGGCTTCGTGATGTAGTCGTCGGCCCCCAACTCGAGGCCGAGGACCTTGTCGAACTCCTCGTCCTTGGCCGTGAGCATGATGATCGGGACGCCGCTGCGGGCGCGGATCCGCTTGCACACCTCGAAGCCGTCGAGCTTCGGCAGCATGACGTCGAGGATCACGAGGTCGAAGGTCGAGTCCCGCACCTGCTGCAGGGCCTGCTCGCCGTCCATCGCCGAGACGACCTCGAAGCCGTCCTTGCGGAGGGGGAACGCGAGCAGCTTCTGAAGCGACTCCTCGTCGTCCACGAGCAGGATCCGTGGCGACTGCGTGGTCACAGCTCACGAGTGTAGGTTGCGGCCTCGTGATCGAGCCGCGGATCTACCGCGCGGCGTTCCTGCCGACGCTCCTCGCGCTCGTCGTGGCGATGTTCTCGCTCGAGGCGCGGCCAGGGCCCGCGCCGCAGGGGCTCGCCGCGGACGTCCTCTTCGAGGGCAGGCTCGCGAACCAGACGCTCCAGCAGATAGCGCGCGAGCATCCCGACCGCCGGCCGGGGACGCCGGGGAACGCGGCGGTGGCGCGCCTGTCCGTCGAGCGATTCCGCGAGCACGGCTTCGACCCGATCGTGGTGCAGCGCTTCAGCGAGGACGGAGAGCGGCTTGCGAACGTCGTCGCGCGGCGCGTCGGCTCGACCCGGGACCAGATCGTGATCATGGCGCCGCGCGACACTGCGGGCCGCGGCCCCGACGCCGCGGGCTCGGCGGCGGACACCGCCGCGCTGCTCGAGCTCGCGCGCGTGTTCGAGGGCCGCTCCACCCGGCGCACGATCGTGCTGGTTTCGCTCGACGGCTCGTCGATGGGCGACACCGGGGCCCGGCGCTTCCTCGAGGACGCCACCGACCGCGGGCGCATCGAGTCGGTCCTCGTCCTGTCGAACCTCGGCGCGTCGAGCTCTCGCGGGCCGCTGCTCGTGCAGTGGTCGAACGACGCCTCGCGCGGCGGGATCGGGCTGAACAGGACCGTGGCCCAGTCGGTCCGCCAGGAGCTCGGCGGGATCCCGCCGGACGAGGGCGTGGCGGGCCAGTTCGCCCGCCTGGCGCTGCCGGTCGGGATCGGCGCCCAGGGAGTGCTCATCGAGGAGGGCGTGGACGCGGTGCGCCTGTCGGGCAGCGGGGAACTCCCGCCGCAGGCGCGCGCGGTGGACGTCGAGCGGCTCGGGAGCCTTGGGCGGGCCGCGCTCCGGGCCGCGAGCGCCCTGGACGGCCGGCGCGTCGAGAGCGGGCCGGCAAGCTATGTCATCGTCGCTCGCAGCGTCCTCCCCGCATGGGCGCTCGCGCTCGTGGCGCTCGCGCTGATCCTCCCCCCGCTCGTCGCCTCCATCGACGCGTTCGCGCGGGCGAGCAGGCGGCGGGAGCGCGTCGCGCGCTGGTGGCGCTGGGCGCTCGCGGGTGCCGTCCCGTTCGTGGTGGGCCTCGTGCTGGCGGAGCTGCTCGTGCTCACGGGACGCATGCCCGACGCGCCGCCGGCGGCGTTCCCGCCGGACAACGAGCCGCTCGACGCGGGCGCCGCGGTCGTGCTCGGCGCGGTTGTCGCGGCGACCGCCCTCGGCTGGGTGCTTCTTCGCCCGCGGCTGCGTCGAGCGGCCGGCGATCCCACGGGCGGCGGAGCCGCCGCGGTCACCTCGCTCGCGCTGTCGCTCGTCGTCCTGGCCGTCTGGTTCCTGAATCCCTTCGCCGCGCTGGCGCTGGTGCCCGCGACCCACCTCTGGCTGCTCGCGATGACGCCGGGCCTGCGGACATGGGTGCGCGGGCTGCTCTTCGTCTCCGGCCTCGCGGCTCCCGCGGGAATCGCCGTCTACTACCTCGCGCGCCTGTCGCTCGACCCGTTCGAGGCCGCGTGGTACGGGCTCCTGCTCATGACCGGGCATCACTTCGGGCCGCTGGGCGCTCTCGCCTCCTGCCTGCTCGCCGGCCTCACCGCGTCGTCCCTCGCGGTGGTCGTGGCGCTCGCGCGCCAGGAGCCTCCGGAGCCGCCCAAGGGGCCCTCGGTCCGCGGTCCGGCGAGCTACGCCGGCCCGGGCTCGCTGGGAGGCACCGACTCGGCGCTGGGGCGCTGACCGGCCGGTGGGATGCGAGACTCCGGCGCGTGCCGGACCGCGTGGCCTTCGTCTACCACCTGCGCTACCCGGCGACCGTGGGCGGAGCGGAGCGCTTTTACGACGCACTCGCCCGTGAGCTGGCGCGCAGCCGCCCGGTGACGCTCATCACGCGGTCGTTCCCCGGGGCCCCGGCCCCCGATGGCCCGGTCGAGACCGTGGAGCTGTGCCCGGCACGCGACGACTCTCGTGGCTTCGTGGCTCGGAACCTGCCCAAGGTCGAGTTCGCCGTCACGCTCTTCTGGCACCTGCTCCGGCATGGGCGGCGCTACGGCGCGGTCCACGTCTGCTGCTTCCCGCACGTCGGGGTGATCGCCGCGTGCCTCGGCCTGATGCCGCACCGGCGCGTGCTCCTGCTCGTGGACTGGCACGAGGTCATGCCGCGCGCGAGGTGGCGGCGCCGGCTCGGCCGCATGGGCGACCTCGGCTGGCTGGTCCAGCGTCTCGCGGTTGGCGCGGGGGACGTCGCCGTAACGTTCTCCCGCCTGCACGAGCGGCGCCTCCGAGACGAGGGTCGCCGCGGGCGGGTCGAGGTGCTGCCCGAGTTCCCCCCGGACCCACGCGTGCCGGACGCGGTCGCCGCCCGCGCGGCTCGTGAGCGACTGATCGTCTTCGCGGGGCGGCTCGTGGCGGAGAAGCGAGCACATCTCGTCCCCGCCGTCCTGGCGGAGCTGCGCCGCGAGGATCCCTCGTGGCACGCCGTGATCTTCGGCGACGGGTCCGAACGCGAGCGGGTCGAGCGCGCAGCCGCGGACGCCGGGGGCGCCGAGGTCATGGGCTTCGCGCCGTGGGAGGAGATCTCGGCCGTGATGCTCCGCGCCGCCGATCTCGTGTTTCCCACCACCCGTGAAGGGTTCGGGCTGGTCGTGCTCGAAGCGGCGGCCCACGGGCTGCCGGTCGTCCTGGTCCGGGAGGAGGACAATGCCGCGGTCGAGCTCGTCGAGGCGGGCGCCGAGGGACGGGTGTGCGAGGAGCCCGATCCGGTGACGATGGCGGCGGCCGTGCGCGACCTCGCGGCCGATCCGGAATCACCGGCCCGGGCACGTGACTGGTACGAGCGCGGGGCCGAGCGCTATTCCCCCGAGGGCGTGGCGGAGCGCCTCGTCGCGCTCCACGCCGGCCTCCGCTGAGGCTCAGCGGCGGCGAAAGCGGCCGCGCCGGCCTCCGCCGTCGGGCGGCCGAGGCGGACTGAGCGAGGCCTCCCCGGCGAGGATCGCCGCCGGAGCCTCCGCGGTGAACCAGCGCGCCTGGGCGAGCAGCCCCCGCATCCGCTCGTCCAGCGCCGCGAAGCCGTCCAGGAGGAGCGGGGGCCGGCCCTCCGCGTCGTGAGCGTCGGAGGCGACGTCGTGGACGAGGCCCTCGGCGAAGAGGCGTGCCGTGAAGTCCTGGGCGGTGCGGCCGAAGCGCCCTGCCATGGAGGCGGAGGTGACCGAGCACATGGCGCCGCGCGCGACCAGGCGCGCCAGCAGCTTGGGGTCGGCCTGGAACATCGGGGAGCGCTCCGGGTGCGCGAGGAGGGTGGTGAAGCCACGCACCCGGAGATCGGACACCGCGGTATCCATGTCGATCGCCGCGCGCGTGTAGGGGCTCTCCACGAGCAGCACGGGCCCGTCTCCCAACGCCAGGGCGGAGAGGTCCTCGTCACGCAGATCCGCGAGCTTGGACACCGAGATCTCGCCCGCGGCCACGACCTCCATGGGGACGCCCGCGGCGTCGATGGCGTCGCGCGCTGCCTGGAGCGCCTCGAGGATCTGAGGGAGGGGAAAGGAGTGATCATCGCGGATGTGGGGCGTGCCGGCGATGGTCCGGATTCCGCCGGCCGCGGCCACCCGCGCCATGGCGAGGCTGTCCTCCGGCGTGCGCGCGCCGTCGTCGAGTCCCGGGAGGATGTGGCTGTGCAGGTCGATCACGCCCCGGGCAAGGCTATTTGCCGAGGGCAACGGCCCGGTGACGGGGTATCGCTGGACAGCCCCGGCTGCGGGCGGCGAAGGCGCGCGTGGACACAAGTACGAAAAGGGACAGGCAGCGTTTGCGGAGGGGCCGCCCTGGTCGATAACCAAGGCGACCGCCCGGGCCCCGTCGAACGGAAACCCGGCCGGCAGCCACGCAAGGAGCGAACGTTGAGCAGGGACGCCATCGATACCAAGGAGCTGGCCAGGCTGGTCGAACGCGGCGAGTACGTCGTGGACCACCGGGCCGTGGCCGAGGCGATCCTGCGGCGCACGGGCGAGAGCCGGGCGACCCGCTCAGGGGTGCTCGAAGCCCGTCAGCTCGACGGCCTGCCCATCATCGCCCAGCATCGCCATGCCCGCGCCGGCGGAGACCTGGCCTAGCCAGCTCACCGAGGCGGCCGCCTCGATCGCGGCGCGCGCGGCCGGAGCCGCCGTGAACAGCAACTCGTAGTCCTCGCCGGCCGACGCGGCGAACGCGGCCGCATCCCGTTCCGGGGCGGCCGCGGCCACGCCGGGCGCCACCGGCACGTCGGAGAGGCGGACCTCGACCCGCACCCCGCTCCGCTCCGCGATGTGGCGCGCATCCGTGGCGAGGCCGTCGCTCACGTCGATCATGGCGCTGGCCCCCGCGCGTGCGAGCGCGTGGCCCTCGGCGAGGCGCGGAACGGGCCGGCGATGCCTGTCCGCGAGCGCCTCCGCATGGGCGCCCGCGTCGGCGCCGCGCAGCACGAGCAGGCCCGCCCCCGAGCCACCCAGCTCGCCGGTCACGCCGACGAGGTCCCCGGGCTCGGCGCCGTCGCGCCCGACCAGATCGGCCTCCGAATCCGACCAGCCGTTCACGGCGACGGTCACGACGAGCGAGCGGCTCGCCACGACGTCGCCGCCGGCGATCACGGTCCCCGTAGCGGTGGCGAGCTCCGCCATCGCCGCGACGAGCTCGAGAGCCTCGCGGTCGGCGAAGTCCGCGGGGCGGGCCAGCGAAACATACGCCTCGCCGGGCAGCGCGCCCATCGCCGCCAGGTCCGAGAGCGCGGTGGCCAGCGCCTTGTGCCCCACGTCGGCAGGTGAGTGCGTCGCCAGGTCGAAATGGACGCCGTCGGCGACCGTGTCGATCGAGGTCACCGCCACCCCGGCGGCCCGGACCACGGCCGCGTCGTCGCCGGCCGCCCGGATGACACGCCCACCCCGGCTCTCCAGGAGCCGCTCGATCTCGCGGATGAGCGCCAGCTCTCCCATCCCTACAGTGGACCCTATGCCAGCCGAGACACCCTCGGTCCTCCACCGCGTCGGCGCCGCGGCGGCGGGGATCGGGCGCCTCGGTGCGGGGCGCCCCCGGATGAAGCTCGCGATCGAGCTCGCCGTGGTCGCGCTGGTCGTCGCGTTCCTCGGGGTCTTCCTCGCCACCCAGTGGAGCGCCCTTCCGGACTACGACTGGCGCTTCGAGCCCGGCTGGCTCGCCGTGTCCGCGATCGCGGTCGCCGGCTTCTACATGGCCAGCGCGCAGGTCTGGCTAGGCCTGGTCGCGGCTCTCGGAGAGCAGCTCGACGGGACGGCGGGCCGGGCGATCTACGGGAAGTCGCTCGTTGCCCGCTACGTGCCGACGAGCGCGCTCGCGCTCGTGGGCCGGGTCGTCCTCGCCGAGCGGGAGGGCGTGTCGAAGCGGGTCACGCTGGCGAGCGTCGCCTACGAGCTGGGGTGCTCGCTCACCGCCGCGGTGGCGGTGGGCTCGTACTTCGTCGTCACGCTTCCGGCGCTCGAGGGCTCTCCCGCGCGCTGGGCGATCCTCGCGGTGGTCCCGCTCGCGCTGGCGGGCCTCCACCCGCGCATCTTCCGGCCCCTGGCCGACCGGGCGCTGCGGATGCTCGGGAGGGAGCCTCTGCCGGCCGCGCTGCCGTTCGGCAAGGTGCTCCTGTTCGTCCTGCTGATCTCGCTGCTGTGGTCGACGATCGGCTTCGGCCTCTACGCCTTCGCCGCCGCGCTCCACCCGCTCGACCTCGCCGACCTGCCGTTCGTGGCCGCCTCGTACGCGGTCGGCTTCTGCGTCGCAGTGCTGACGTTCATCGTCCCGGCGGGGCTCGGCAGCCGCGATGCGGCGCTCGCCGCGGGCCTCGACGTGGTCGTTCCGGGCAACGTCGCGATCGCCATCGCCGTCGCCTTCCGCATCTTCCAGACCTCAGTCGAGTTGTTGTGGGTCGGAGCCGTGACGTGGCACGCCAGAAGGCGGAGTCGCGCCCAGCGGTCCTGACCTATGCTCGGATACATCCTGCTCGAGGCGCGGATACGAACGCCATGGAAGGCGCTGCTCGTGGCGCCGGCCCTCTGTGTGCTGCTTCTGCTCGCCGCCGCGCCCCCCGCGGACGCGGCGAAGCCGAGGATCAGGGCGGCGGCGACGCTGACGACCTGCCAGGGCGAGCGTGTCGGCCTGGCCTACTCCCTGCGCGGCGACGGGAAGGTGCGCGGGGCCGCGCTCCGCGTGAGCGCCGTCATCTACCCGCTGTTCGGCGCGCCGCGCCCCGTCGGAAAGCTGGAGGCGGGGCGCAAGCGCAGCCTCGTCCGCCGGGAGGGCTTCGACGCCCTCCCGGCCGACACCTACGTCGGGATCGTGCGCTACCGCTGGACGCGGGGCCGCCGGACCGTCGCGTTCGGCTCGGTCAGGACCACGGCCGCGCGCGTCGGCCGCCGCCGGGGCCGAGCGTTCTGCACGCTCCCGATCGGGCGCAGGCCGGTCGATTCGACCGCCCCGTTCGTCGCCCTCCTGCCGGACACCGCGGAGTGGCTGCGGGGCCCCGTGGACATCACCTTCCTCGCCTTCGACGACCTCTCGGGCGTCCAGGGCGTCTTCTCGAGCATCGACGGCGGGCCGGCCGTCGTCGGGCGCACCCGCTCGATCGCCACCGAGGGCGCCCACACCGTCGAGTACGCGGCGCGCGACGTCGCGGGGAACACCTCGCCCGTCAAGCGCGCCGTCGTGCGCGTGGACGGCGGGCCGCCGACCGCCCCCGCCCTGACGCGCCCGGCAGCCGTGACCGGGAGCGTCCGGCCGACCGTCTCCTGGGGCGCCTCGACCGACTCGGGCTCGGGTGTGCGCGCCTACGTCGTGGCGATCCGCAACCCGTCGGGGGACGTCGTGAGCAGCAAGCGCGTCGGGGCCGACACGCTCTCCACCACGATCGACGACACGCTCGCTCCCGGGGCCTACACGGCTGAGGTCTACGCGGTGGACGGCACGACGCCGGAGCCGTTCGTCGCGGGCTCGGGCCAGCGCGCCTTCGAGGTGCGCCCCGGCCCGCCGCAGATCACGGGGACGACGCCCGGCGGCGGCGAGACGATCCCGAAGGCGAACGCCGCGGCCGACCTGACCGTCTCCTTCGACCGCCCGATGAACGCGGCGTCGGTGCAGGGCGCGGTGACGCTCGCCCGCATCGCGCCGAGCCCGCTCGACCCCGTCCCGGCGAGCGTCAGCTGCCCGGGCGACTGCACCCAGGCGACGCTCAATCCGAGCTCGACGCTCGGTGAGGGCGTTTACGAGCTGCGGGTCGGCACGGGTGCCGCGAGCGAGGAGGGCGTCCCGCTGGCGGCGTCCCACGCGTCTCGCTTCAGCGTCCCGGTCTACGAGGAGTCCTTCGACGGGGCCGGCTGCGGCGCCCCCGCGTGGACACTCGAGGATCCCTGGCAGTGCCGCTCGGCCGGTGTGCTCCCCGGCCGCTACCTGAGCGCGCTGGGCGAGGAGCAGACGCGCGTCACCGTGGATCGGGACCGCGACGCCGTCTCGTCGGCCTTCTCGATGGACGCCGGGTCCGTCCCGTCCGTCGAGGTCCGCTTCACCCGGCGCTTCGACAGGCCGCCGGACGCCTGCCCGGGCGACGCCGCCCAGGCCGACGTCCTGCTGAACGGCCTCGATGACGCCGCCCGGCGGGCGACCTACACGTCCGCCGCGCCGGCGGCGACGCAGACGATCGCCTTCAGCCTTCCGGGCACGCGCGACGTGAGCGTGCGCCTCCGCCTCCACGTCGACGGCTGCAGGACCGGCAACGCGTCGGGCCTCAACTTCCACGCGGACGACATCCGCATCGCCCGGGTTCCCTGACCGGGAAAAAGGTCCCTGGCACCTTTTTCCCATCCCCTACAGGGGCACGGTGAAAATTTGGTCCCTGGCACCTTTTTTTCATCCCTCTACAGCGGCACGGCGATCGCCAGCATCCAGGCCGACAGCGCGGCCGAGGTGAGCCATAGGCGGCGGTCGGGCACAAGCGCGGCCAGCGGCAGGAGCCAGAGCGCGTACCACGGGACGAGCCAGGCCGAGGACACGAGAATCGCGGCGGTGGCCCATGCGGCCGCCGTCACGGGATCGATCCGGCGCTGCCAGGTCCGCCACATGAGCGTGAGCGCCACCGCGGCGAACGCGACGCCGTAGGCGGCGCGCACCGCGTCCCGGTAGTCGACGCGCTCGCCTGGGAGCAGCACTCCCAGCAGCTCGGCCGTCTTGTAGGGGAAGCTCCAGCGCGAGGTCCGGTCCTGGTTGGAGCTCAACACGCCCAGGGCGTCGAGCGCGTCGGCTCCGAACGCCGCGAGCGCGACGCCCGCGATCAACGCGCCCGCGAGCGCCGCCCCCGCCACGGCGGGCACCACCCGCCGGGCGCCCAGGACGAGGAACGGGACGACGAGCCCCGCCGAGGCCTTCAGGCTCGCGGCGGCCGTGGCGGCGAAGGCGCCCGCCGGCTCACGGCCCGCGAGGAACAGCACGACGCCGGCCATCACGACGAGCATCACGAGCGCCTCGTTGTGGGCGCCTCCCACGACATGCACCACGACGTGCGGGTTGAGCCCCACGAACATCGCCGGGAGCACGGGGTCGCGCCCGAGGCGGCGCACGGCGACCCAGACGAGGGCGACGACGCCGAGCGACGAGAGCGCGGCGATGCCCTTGAGCAGCCAGAACGCGGTCGGCACGCCCAGCGGCGCGAGCGGGTAGGTGAGCAGGGTGAAGGCGGGCCCGTACACCGACTCCGCGTCCTTCGACCCGGCGAACCCGAACACCGGGTCGGCCGGGATGTCGACCGGCGCGTGCGTGTAGGGGCCCAGGTCGTGCTCCACGCCGAGGCGCGCGTAGGCGATGTAGGAGAAGGCGTCCTGTGAGAGGAGCGGCGGGGCGATCAGGAAGAGGACGTGCAGGCCCGCGATCGCTCCGGCCGCCACCCCGGGCCTGATCTCGCCCGCCCTGAGGAGCACCGCGCCCCAGAGCAGGAGCGCCAGCCAGAGCCCGGCGTAGAAGAGCGGTCCGGACGCCGGGCCGTCCGCGAACCCCTGGCCCGCGAACCGCAGCGGGCCGAGCAGCCAGTCCGGTGAGCCGCCCGCGGTCGCCAGCACCACGTCGGAGCCCGGTTCGGCCCATAGCGCGGCGAGTGCGACGTAGACGCCGCAGAGCGCCGCGAGCGCCGTCCTGCCCATGACCGTCGCGCGGGGCTAGTCGGGGACGCCCGCGCCGCCGTCCTGGCCGGCGTCCGGCACGTCGGCGGGCGGCTCCTCGAAGCCGCCCTCCCCGCCCCCGCCGCCCCCGCGGCGCCGCTCGGGCTTCTCCGGCTTTGGGGCC
>DATMJO010000138.1:0-3493 GCA_035553855.1 Thermoleophilaceae bacterium
GCTCAGGAACTCGCACGTCTGGGCTTTGACGCTGCCGACTTCGCCGACGCGGTGAGCTTGGAGCGAGAAAAGTGGCGAGACACGGGGGACGTGTCGGATGACCTGGCCGGCGTAATCGCGTCGTACGTCGCGGCCGGCGACCCTGACCTCGGAGAACTCCTCTCAGAGACGTACTTCGCGCTTTACGAAATCCTGCGGGATAGGCACCTGCTCGAACACGATGAGGCGGCTGCTTTCCTGAGCCATGCGCGGCTTATCGCGCACCTCGCCGAGGCGGAGCAGATGTCGGCTGCCCAGATTGAGCGGGTCCTGCGCGCCCGCGACGCGCGAGTTGACTTCGCCTGGCGCGCGGTCCAGCGAATCCTCGGCCAGATGGCGCTGAAGCCATCGCTCGACGGCGATCGCGTCGAGGAGCTATTCGAGCGTGACCGAGAGCTGGAGAAGTCGGTCTTCGCGGACGCCGACGTCGAGACCTGCGCCGAAATGCTCGGCGACGTCGCCGACCGGCTCGGCTTCCCGGGAGACCTGGAGGAACTTGCGCTCACCCTGTACCCGCCCGACGGCGCCGCCTTCGGCCCATATCTCCAGATCCTGCACTTCCTCGCGACGATCGCCGAGTTCTACGACCACGCGCTGAGCATCCTGTACGAGTTCTCGCCGCGCGGTCAGGTCGCCGGCTGGCTTTTTGACCAGTATCCGCCGGCTCTGACGGGCGCCGGCAACCCCGTGCTGAACAACGCGAAAGGGTTCGATCAGCTCACCCCGGCCTGGGCCGCCAGCCGCGAGGATCGCCTCGACCAAGCGCGCGCCCTCGTGGCGCTGGTGACCGGCCTGGAAAGCATGGGCTTCGCCGCGCGGCAGGAACTCGCCGGCTGGCTGCGTCGTTGGCTTGTGCGGCTCATCCGGCTGACGGAACCCCTCACGGTTCTGCTCCCGGATCGTTTCAGCACGCGGCAGGTTCAGCGGATCTTGGACTCGATCGCTGCCGGGGAGACGAACACGCAGGGGATAATCGAACAACGGGTGGTTGACGCGATTACGAGCGTTCTCTACCCGGAGCCTCAATGGAGGGGTCGGGGCCTCAAAGACTCGGTGAACGCGAGCAACGTCAGCCGGCGAAAGTTGGGCGACTGCGACTTCCAGGACGCCGCCGGCCGAAAGGCCGTTGCCTGGGAGGCGCACGGCGGCGGTCTGTCCGAGGTCTACGTCGAGGGGCACCGACGGACCCTTCGGCGCTCGCTCGAACTCCGTCGCGAGGAGTTCGAGGGCATTGCGGACCTGTCTGACTGGGACGTGGAGGTTGTGTTCGTCGCACACGACCTGCTCGCACACCTGCCGGTTCGCTACGGCGAGTCTGGCGTCGCGGTGGAGATCCGCGCCGAGGAGTACGCGGACTTGATCTCGCGGGGTCCTTCGGCGAGCAAGCTCGTTGACCCGTTCGCGGAGTACGTCAACGATGTGCTGAATGCGAAGCGCACGCCGCAGTACGTGCGCGAGCGCCTGCTGGATATGGCAGGGTCCCCGTAGCGGGGTCTGTCCGAGGAAGTGTGTGTGGTCGTGGTCTGCGATCGCGGTGTCGTGAGGCTGCGCCCGCCTGAGACGCTGAGCCCGTAGGGCGAGGTGGCTCTGGCGGGCGTGGCGCGCGTCCTCAGAAGGGACCACACCATCACCATGAGCACTATGAAGTCGGAGGGGCGCCCCGATCGCCTCCCGCTGCTGTCCGAGCGTTTGATACGAGGCGCCGGACCTTCCGCCCCGACGGGACACCCGCATGTACGCGTCAAATCTCGCCACGCAGCTAGCCTTTCGTTTCTTGTCGCGCACGCCGCCCGCGTGTGCTCAACCTGAGGTTATGTGTTGATCAGCACCAACCAGTTCAAGAACGGGACCCACATCGAAGTCGACGGCGTCGTCTTCAAGATCGTGGAGTTCCAGCACGTGAAGCCCGGCAAGGGTGGCGCGTTCGTGCGCACGAAGCTCAAGCGGGTCTCCGACGGTGCCGCGATCGACCGGACCTTCCGCGCCGGCGAGAAGTTCCGGCCGATCCGCACAGAGGCGCGGAAGATGCAGTTTCTGTACGCCGACGACAGCGACGCGCACTTCATGGACATGGAGACCTACGACCAGATGACCGTCCCGCTCGAGACCGTCTCGGACGGCTTGCGCTGGGTGCTCCCCAGCGAGGAGGTGGACGTCCTGTTCGTGGACGACAAGCCGAGCGACCTCCAGGTGCCGAGCGCGGTCGAGATGGCCGTCGCCGAGACCGAGCCCGGCGTGAAGGGCGACACGGCCTCGGGCGGCGGCGAGAAGCCCGCCACGCTCGAGTCGGGCGTAGTCGTCCGCGTGCCCCTCTTCGTGGACGCGGGCGACCGCGTCCGCGTCGACACCCGCAGCGGCGAGTACGTCGCGCGGGCCTAGGGCGATGCGCCGCACGGACCAGCGCCGGGCGGCCGTGGTTGCCCTCTACCAGCGCGACGTCACGAGCCGGCCGCTCGAGGACCTGGTCGATCGCACCGCCACCGACTTCACGCGCGAGCTCGTGGACGGCGTCACCCAGCACCAGGACGAGCTCGACGGGCTGATCGAGCGCCACAGCGTCGGCTGGACGCTCGACCGCATCGCCCCACTGGAGCGTGGCATCCTGCGGGTGGCCCTGTTCGAGCTGCTGCACCGCCCCGACATCCCAGCCGAGGTGGCGATCGACGAGGCGGTCGAGGCCGCCAAGGAGCTCTGCGGCGCGGACGCGCCCGGCTTCGTCAACGGCATCCTGGGCACGATCGCGAAGGCGCCGCGGTGAGCGCGCTCGACCGCATGATCGACGAGCTCCGGGAGTCGGCCGAGCGCCTGCGCGGTGGCATCGAGGCCGAGGAGGCTGCGGCGCTCGTCGAGCGCTGCGCCGAGCTCGCCACCGACATCGGCTCGGAGCTCGACCGCCAGGCCCGCGACGCCCGCTCGGAGTCCCCGCCCGGGCAGGAGTCCCTTCTCGGGTGACCGTCGCGTCGTACCCGACCCACCTGCAGGAGGAGGTCGACGCGTATCTGGAGGGCGTGGACTTCGGCGCCGAGGGCCGCACCGCCGGCCTCGTCGAGGCCATGCGCTACTCGCTGCTCGCCGGCGGCAAGCGGATCCGCCCGGTCCTCGCGCTCGCGACCGCGGAGGCGATCGGCCGTGACCGGCGTGAGTTCCACCCGCTCGCCGCGGGCCTCGAGCTGATCCACACCTACTCGCTGATCCACGACGACCTGCCGGCGATGGACGACGACGATCTCCGCCGTGGCCGGCCCACCAGCCACGTGGTGTTCGGCGAGGGGCTGGCCATCCTGACCGGCGACGCCCTGCTGACGCTGGCCTTCGAGGTGCTGGCCCGCGACACCCGCCCGGCTTCCACCGCCGCCCGCTGCTGCGTCGAGCTGGCGCCGGCCGCCTGCGCCAGCTCGACGCAGCAGCGGGCGGCGGTGGAAGCCGGGCGGGTGTCGCGGGCCAGCACCTCGAA
>DATMJO010000139.1:0-2765 GCA_035553855.1 Thermoleophilaceae bacterium
TCGCGACACCGATCGTGTCCGCGGTCGCGGCGCTCGCGTGGCAGGCCGAGCGTCGGCTCCAGTCCGAGCAGGTGGCCGACGTCCTGCAGCGCTCCGCCCGGCAGACTTTCCGCCCGTCGGGCGGCTGGAACGAGTTCACGGGCCACGGCGTCGTCGACGCCGGCGCCGCCGTCGAGCTGGCGCGTCGCTTCGACATCACCCCGCCGGCCTTCCGCGTCTCGCGCAAGCGGGCGGGCCGCGGCTTCGAGGTCTTCGTCGGCCGCGGACGGGACCGCACGGCCCGCGGCGACGAGCTGGCCGGCGGCGTCACCTACGCGCTGGCCGTGCGCACCCGCGACGGCGACGTGCGCTTCATCGTGAACCCGCGCCGGCGGGCCATCCGCACGCGGGTCTCGGCGCGCAAGGCGCGCTACGAGGCCGTCGCCTGCGACGCGAACGGCAACTGCCGCGTCCGCTCGCTCCGCATCCGCTGAGTGCTACGGCGCGAGCCGGCGCACGCCGGCGGCTAGGCGAGCGGCCTCGCGCCGGTTGAGGCCCCCGGGGCCGAGCTCGACGACCACCGAGTCGGAGCGCGGGTAGGCGCGGTTCTGCCAGGTGGACGCGCTGCCCGGGGGCCGGTAGAGCGTCCGCAGCGGCAGGCCGAGGGCGCGGGCGACCCGGCGCTCGACCGCCGGGTCGGCGCCTGAGCGCGCGACGATCCCAAACGGCTGGTGGAACCAAAGCGTGAGGTCGGGGCGAACGCGCATGATCAGCCGCCGCACCGCCCTCGACTCGGGCTCCGACAACGGGCCCCTCCCCGAGTGGTGGCGCCCGCGGGGGAGCCGCCGCCAGCCGCGGCCGAAGTTGCGGTTGAGATCGACGCCGCGGGCGTTCTGGCGGGTGCCCGCGGCGAGGCCGTCGGGGTTCATGTCGCGCAGCACCCATAGCTCCGTATCGCGCGGCAGGGGACCTGTCTCCAGCACGCGGGCCACGGCGCGGCCGGCGTCCTCGTCGCCGTGGATGCAGCCGACGACGAGCACGCGGCGGCGGGCATCGCGCGGCCCGAGGCGGACGACGGAGAGTCGCCGGCCGCGAACCGAGCGCCCGATCGTGATGCGCTCCCGCGCGCGTGTCTCCACGGCCTCGGCTGGGGTGCCCTGGAGCGCTCCGGCGAGAGCGAGAACGGCGAGCGTCAGCATCGTGTCAACCAGCGTAGCCATGGGACCGGAGCGGCGAAATCCGCTGCTAGCCTCGGGCGCGTCAGGGCCTGGTTCTCCAAGCTCCAGGCCGAAGAAGTGCGGGCGTCAGCAGGTCGCTGTTCCACAGCTCCTCCGCCGCGCAGCACACCCGAGGACGTGGAGGCGCGTCAAATGCCAGAAGGCACAGTCAAGTGGTTCAGCGACGACAAGGGCTTCGGCTTCATCACACCCGACGACGGCGGGCGTGACCTGTTCGTCCATCACTCGAGCATCCAGGCGGAGGGCTACCGCTCCCTTCCCGAGGGCGCACGCGTGAGCTACGAGACCGAAGATTCCGACAAGGGTCCGAAGGCGGTCAACGTCTCGCCGCTCTAGCGAGCGCCGGGACGCCGCCGGAGAGCCGGCACGCCGTTCGCAGGGCCGCTGCGGCGGCCCTTCGTCGTTCAGGCGTCCGGCAGGTGGCTCGGGTCGTTCCAGAGCACGATCGCCGGGTGCCCGTGCTCCTCGCCGATGATCGAGAGCGTGGCCGTCCCCATCTTCAGGTAGCGGCCTCCGGTCGCGTCCATCCCGAGCCAGCGGGCGGCGAGCACCCGCGACATGTGGCCGTGACCGAACACGACGATGCGCTCCCCGCGCTCGCGCAGCCGCGCGACCATCCTGTCGGCGCGCGCGCCCACCTCCGGGGTGGTCTCCCCGCCGGGGCAGCCGTCGCGCCAGAGGTCCCAGTCGGGGCGGGTCTCCTTGATCTCCGCGGTGGTGATGCCGTTGTACTCGCCATAGTCGTACTCGCGGAAGTCCTCGTCGACCTCGAGGCGGTCGCCGAGGCCGGCGAGCTCTGCGGTGCGCCGCGCCCGCTGCATCGGGCTCGAGACCACGGCGTCGAACTTCACGCCCGCCAGCCGCGCGCCGAGCGCCTTCGCCTGCCGCTCGCCGTTCTCGGTCAGCGGCAGGTCGGTGTTGCCGGTGTGCTGGCGGCTGATCGTCCATTCGGTCTCGCCGTGTCTCGCAAGCCAGAGTTCGGGCATGTGCGCATCCTGCATGAAGCGGGCGCGCCGCGCCACCCGAGGGGCCGTTGTGGCGCGGACGAAATCCGTATGGAGCGCGAGCACGGCCGCCCGCCGTCCCCTACGCTTCGGTGCGTCACGTGAATCTAGCGCCGGTGGTCGGGACCCGGCGCGTGGAGGGGGAGCAGATGGCAGGGAGCCTTCGCAGGTCGATCTTCGCCGTCGCCGCGCTGGCCGCAGCCGTGGCCGCGACGCCGGCGCACGCGCTCGGCGGCGGGGCGGCAAAGCTCGCGCAGCCGTGCGATCCGATCGACCCGCAGCACTGCATGATGCCGTTTCCGAACGACTACTTCACGGTCCGTGACAACTCCACCCCGACCGGCCGCAGGCTCGCGCTGCCGCTCGCCGGGATGCCGCGCAACGTTGCGGGCAAGCCGGTCGACCCGAGCGACATCAACCGCGCCGACGGCTTCAGCCCGGGCTCGATGATCTTCACGCGCGTGCCCGGCCTCGACAGCCAGGCGGCGTTCCAGCAGACCGGTTCGGTGCCGATCACCGATGTCGCCCAGAGTTACGCGCCCGA
>DATMJO010000140.1:0-8184 GCA_035553855.1 Thermoleophilaceae bacterium
GGGCAACGCCGACTGCCAGTCCGGCCAGGTAGCCCGTCTGGCCGGACTGGCAGTCGGCGTTGCCCTGCGAGTCGATCGCCGGACCGACCACCTGGCCGTGCAGGGCCTGGAGGTAGTCGCCTGCGTCGTCGGTGTCCGAGATCGGGTCGCGGTTCGACGGCACGTCCGCGGGCCGGTCGGCCTCGAAGGTGTTCACACGGTTGTCCTGGGCGCGGAGCGGCCCAGCGCCGCTGCCGGCCGAGGTCGAGTTGAGCAGCTGGCGCTGGTAGGTGCCGCCCGGGACGGTGGCCGAAAGGTGCTCGGAGAGCCCGCCCCAGAAGTAGACCCAGTAGTTGCAGACCGTCTGGTAGGGCGTGATGAACTCGAGCAGCGGCGTGGTGACCGTGAGGGTGGCGTCGAGGTCCTTGAGCGAGAGCAGCGTGTTCGGGTTCTCCGCGAGGTCGTCGAGCGCGGCGAAGACGCGGCGCTGCTGGTCGTTGAAGGAGACCGAGCGGCGAAGGACCGGCTGGCCCGTGCGGAGCGCCGAGTTGATCGTGGGGAGCGCGCCGGGGAGGATGCGCGCGGCGGGGCGGAGCTTGCGGGAGAGCGTCGCGAACTCGGCGAGGAACGGCCGCTGCACGCGGAAGCTGCGGATCGCCGTCTCCGTGGTGGGCGGCGACTTCTCGATCGTCTGGCGCAGGCACTCGGGGCAGGCGCTGAAGGCCTGGAAGGTGTCCGCCATGTCGGTGAAGAGCTGGGCCTGCACGGCCGCGACCGGCGCCGCCTCGCCCGCCGCGCGATTCAGGCTCGCGAAGAACTCGTCGAGCTCCGTGCGCGGGTCCGACAGTCTCTCCATCACCGGCTGGAGGTGGCCGAAGAAGGGGCGGAACTCCTGGATGGCCTCGTTCAGCGAGGCGCCCCGGCCGGCGAGCGCGTCGCCGAAGCCCTCGGTCGCCACGCGCGCGTCGGTGCGCGTCTCGGCGGAGAAGGTGTTGAGGACGTCGTCGAACTCGACGCGCGCGCGCGAGTTCGCGAGCGGCACCGTGCCGCCCGGCTCGTACCCCTCCTCCGAGCGGCCGGGCGTGATCTCCACGTACTTGAGGCCGAGCGCGGAGCGCGGTCTCACGATCACGGTGGAGTCGAGCGGTAGCGGGTCGGCGACGCGGTCGAGCTTCATGTCGATCACGGCCACCGAGCGCGGCTTGCCGTCCACCTCGACCACCTCGGGCCGGATCTCCTCCACGAGCCCGACCCGGAAGCCGCCGATCCGGACGTCGTTGCCCACCACCAGGTTGGCTCCGCCCGGGATCTGCGCCGAGACGTCGTAGGTCGGGACGAACGGCAGCCCGGAGTTGGCGTTGTAGGCCAGGAAGACCGCGACGATCGTGACGAGCACGGTGACCGCCCCGACGAGAACCGGGCTGGCGACGATGGATGCTGCGGGGCGTCTGCTCATGGGGCGAGTAGGAAGTCGAGTAGCTGCTCGTCACCGCCGGGCGAGCGGCGGTTCCCCACACCGGGAAGGTCCCCGCCACCGAGATTGTCGAGGCCCGGAAGCTGGTCGATCAGCTCCTGGACGCCGGGCGGGAGCACGATCTGGGGCTGCGAGGGGTCGCGCTGGCCGGGGACGGGCGGCGCCTCGGGCTCGCCGGCGCCGCGCTCGGGCCGGTCGACGGTGCCCGTCTCGCGGACGCGCTCGCGCTCGGCCTTCTCGCGCGCCGCCACCTGGCGGCCGGAGTCGTCGGTGGGGTCGGGCGCGGTGATGCCCGGCTGGTAAGGACCGGTCCACGACTGGCAGCGGTCGAAGAGGTGCTGTGTCTCCTCGTCCTTCTCCGGGTCGTCGTAGCGGATGCCGTCGCCCGTGTGGTAGATGCCGCATTCGGACTCGAACGCGACGATGCGCAGCACGTGGCCGATCTCGTCGTACTGGTTGACGGCGAGCGTCTGCCAGTAGACGTAGTTGAGGATCGCCTCCATGCCGGTGAAGCCCTTGCCCTCGGCGCCGGCCGTCGGGTCGGGCGCGGGGGGATCGGTCTGGGCGGCGCGCGGGTCGACCTCCCAGTAGCGCTCGCGGTCGTCGATCGTCTGCAGGAACTGGCGCAGCGGCTTGCCGAAGCGCGGCGCCTTCGTGGCGAGCTGCTTCAGCTCCTCGATCTCGTCGCCCGACTCGTCGAGCGCGGCCCTGCCGGTGCGCGCGGCGCGGCCGAGCGAGCGGATCGAGGGCAGCGAGGCGTCGGCGAAGGGGCCGAGCTCCTCGAAGAACTCGGTCAGCTCGGGCGCGGCGCGCCTGAGGTCGCGCAGCGTGGGCACCTGCTCGTCGGCCAGCTCGCCCAGGCGCTCCATGGTCGGCTCGAGCTCGTCGAGGAAGGTGGGGAAGCGGCGGAACTGCTGGGCGATCGACTCGCGCCGGGAGGCGGAGATCTCGGCGGTCTCGCCGGCCTCGCGGACCCAGCGGGCGACGTCCTCCTTGCGGTCCTCGAGGTCGTCGACGACCGTGTCCGAGTTCTCGATGAACTCGCGGATCGTGCGGTTCTGGCTCGCCAGGATGCGCAGCGCCTCGCTCGTCTCCCGCAGGCCGGGATGCGCACGCTTCAGGACCTCCTGGAGGTCCTGCGGGCGGCCCGCGAGGCCCGAGCCGAGCTCGGAGAGGATCAGGCGGAAGCGCTCGCGGTAGGGGCGCCGCATGATGTTGTTGACGAGGTCCTGGTTGACGAAGCCGGTGTTCTGCTCCTTGGGCACGACGCCGCCCTCGGGGAGCGACTCGCCGGCCGTGCCGGGCTGGCAGTCCACGAAGTACTCGCCGATCAGCGACTGCGGGCGGATCGCGCAGGAGGCGTCCGAGCGGAAGTCGGTGAAGCCGGGCTCCGAGACCTCGACCTCGACGAGCGCGGTCGCGCGCTCCCCCTCGGTGCTCAGCCGGAAGTCCTTGGTCTGGCCCGCGCGGACGCCCCCGACCTTGAGGTCGCCGCCCTCGACCAGCCCGAAGGCGTTGTCGAACTCGACGAAGTAGGTGCGCTTGGCGCCGCTCTCGTCCGAGGCCCCGGTAAGGAACACGCCGGCGACCGCCAGCGCGGCCACGACGGCGATGGCTGCGACCCGGCGAATCATCGCTTGCTCGTCCCCCGCGCGGACTCCACGCAGTCGAGCGCGCGCTGCTGCTCCTCGGTGAACACGTTCGAGCCGTCGGCCGCGGGCGCCTCGGCGGCGCCCGGGCAGCGCTTGTACTGCTGCGTGCGGAACGAGGAGCGGTAGAGCGTCTCGAGCTGGGCGAGCGGGGTGCCGGGCGGCTGCACGGTGCTCGGGTTCAAGACGATGTTGGCGCGCGAGGTGCCGCCGATGGCGTCGTAGACGCCCGTGTTCGAGAAGTCGTCGAACCAACCGAAGAGCTCCGGGATGTAGGGGCGGCCACCGGCGATGATCGGCGTGCTCTTGCGCAGCGCGTCGACGGTGACCGGGAACGCGCCGGCGGTCTCACCGACGCCCTTGTCCCCCGTCCCGAAGTCGATCGAGCGGGACGCCGAGTCGACCGCGATGTCGGCGAGCGGCGTGAACGTCCGCGTGAGGTCGATCAGGTCGTTCGCCGAGCCGCCGCGGCGGACGATCGCGCTGAGGTCCCGGATGGTGGGGCGCGCGTCGCGGGCGAACGGCCGCAGCTCGTCGAAGAAGGGGCGGAGCTTCTTGGCGACGGGCTTCGAGGCGGCCACCAGCGGATCGACGTCGTTGAGCGCGCCCCGCAGGTTCACGAAGGTCGTGTTGGCCCGCCGCATGAAGTCCGGCAGCTGCCCGATGGCGCTGGCGAGCGCCTCCTTCTCGTTGCCGAGCGCGCGCGTGGTCGAGTTCAGGTTGGACACGAGCGAGGTGAGCTCGTCGCGGCGGTCGGCGAGCGTGTTCACGAGCCGCGCGCTCTGCACGAGGAAGCTCTCGAGGGTGGGCGTGTCGCGGTTCAGCTCGTTGAACAGGCGGCTGGTCTGGGCCAGCGCCGGGTTCAGGAAGTGGAAGGCCGCGTTGGCCTCGTCCGCGCGGCCCGCGTACTGGCGGGCAGAGCCCTTGAAGAAGTCCTGCAGCGCCTTGCGCGTGTCCGGGTCGAGCGTGTTGAAGAGCTGGTCGAGGTCGACGGCGGTCTGGGTCTCCTCCGAGCCGATCAGCCCGCCGTCGTCGATCGTCCCGGCCTGCTCGCCCCGGCGGACCCGGTCGGAGGTCGAGCCGGGGAACAGCAGGTCGACGTAGCGGTTCGCGATGCCGGACTGCGACGCCTGCCGGATCGCGGCCTGCGTGCCCTCGGGCAGCGGCGCGTAGAAGTCGTCGATCGCGAGCGTGATCTCGGCCTGGCCGTTCTCGGTGATCTTGATGTCCTTCACCGATCCGGCCTTCTGGCCGCCGACCTCGACGAGGTTGCCCGGGACGAGCTGGCCCGCGTTGATGAAGCGCGCCTTGACGGTGTAGCCCTCGCCGCCGCCGCCGCCGAAGAGGACCAGCGCGACCAGAACGACGGCGGCCAGCACCGCGCCCATGGCGGCGATACGCCCCACTCCGGAAACCGATCGCATCCTCGCTCGTCTTCTCCCCGCCCACAGCTTTCGATTCCCCAGCCGCGAGCGCGGTGATCCTACCCCGCGGCTGGACGGCCTCGCGCCGGTGGGCGCCCATATTCCATTGAGCGCGTGTTAAGGGGTCTGCGGGCTCAGGGCTTGGGATCCGGCTCGCGCTCGCCCGGCCAGGCGCCCGTCACGGACTCGAACGCCTGCCGCGAGCCGCGATCGGTGGCCGTCCGGACCAGCCGGAAGACGGCGCCCTGGAGCGCCGCGGAGAGCAGCAGCTTGGACCACTCGGCGTCGCGATGCGTCGCCTCTGGGGGCTCCTGGTCGTCCACGAGCCCCCAGATGTGCTCGAAGACCCGACCGGCCACCGCGGCCGCGACGAAGCCGCTGGCGATGCTGACCGGGGCGAAGAGGAGCTTGGTCATCCGTCCCCAACGTTACCTCCGCGAGGGCTAGGGTAAACGGGAGCCATGCGCTCCCGGCCGAAGCCGCCCGAGCATCCGGGCCAACTGTCCGCCCGCCGCTGGGCCCGTGTGCTCAAGCGGAGCGGCGCCGAGTTCATGGACGACGCGCTGATGGATCGCGCCGCCGCGCTCACCTACTACGCGGTGCTCGCTTTCTTCCCCGGCCTGATCGTGCTCGTCGCGATCCTCGGCCTCGCGGGCCAGCACCCGCAGACGACCGACGCCCTGCTGCGGATCGTCGAGGACCTCGGCCCCGCCTCCGCCGTGGACACCTTCGAGGGCCCGATCCAGGACGTGATCGAGAACAAGGGCGGCGCGAGCGCGCTGCTCGGGTTCGGCCTCCTCGGCGCCCTCTGGGCCGCGTCGGGCTACGTCGGCGCGTTCATGCGCGCCGCCAACGCGATCTACGAGGTGGACGAGGGCAGGCCGTTCTGGAAGCTCCGCCCGCTCCAGATCGCCGTCACGCTGGTCGGCGTCGTGGCGATGGCGCTGGTGGCGATCTCTCTGGTTGTGACCGGGCCGCTCGCCGAGTCGATCGGCGCGGTCATCGGACTCGGCGACACCGCGGTCGCGATCTGGGACATCGCCAAGTGGCCCGCGGTGCTGGCGATCGTGATGGCGATCGTCGCGGGCCTCTTCTACGTGGCGCCGAACGTGCAGCAGCCGAAGCTGCGCTGGGTGAGCCCGGGCGGGTTCGTGGCGGTCATCCTGTGGGTCGCGGGCTCGGCCGGCTTCGCCTTCTACGTCTCCAACTTCGGCTCGTACAACAAGACCTACGGGGCGCTCGGCGGCGTGGTGACCTTCCTCGTATGGATCTGGGTCTCGAACATGGCGCTTCTGTTCGGCGCCGAGCTCGACGCCGAGCTGGAGCGCGAGCGCGAGCTCGCCGCCGGGCTCGAGGCGGCCGAGGAGGAGATCCAGCTCCCGCCGAAGGAGCCGGCCGAGGCCTCCTAGGAGGGCGCCAGCGTCGCCTGGCCGAAGCCGACGGTGAACGCTCGGCACCAGATCAGGACGGTGTCGTAGCGGCTCACGTCGATGTCGTCAGCGAGCTCGTACTGCTGGTTGCCGACGTTGCCCTTGAGGCCGCCGAGATCCTTGAAGTCGCCGGCGCTCTCGTCGGTGGCGAGGTAGACGCGCAGGTCGGGGCCCGGGTCGGTCTCGAAGTCGGTGAGCGTCAGCACCCGCCCGCCGCCGTCGAGCTCCACGACGGCCGCCGTGCCGCTCGCCGGATGGGCCAGGGCCGAGAACGAGCCGCTCGCCACCTGGACGTTGCCCGCGGGGGCCGCTCCGCCGCCCTCCGGTGCGGCAGGCTCCTCCGCGGGCGCGGCGGCGGACCCTCCGGACCCCGCCTGGCTCGCCGGCACGCCGACGGCCACGTCCTCGTTCACCTTGTCGTCCACGAGCGACTCGTAGGCGAGCCAGCCGCCGATCGCCGTCGCCGTGACGGCGAAAGTGCCGAGTACCGGCAGCAGCAGGTCGCGGCGGCTGCGAACGACCAGCAGCCCGCCGAGACCGACGATCCCGAACCACACCGTCGTCGCGGCCATCGCGACCTTCATGTCGTCGCTGACGACCGCCCCGGTGAACCAGACGCCGGCGAGGACGAGCGCGATGACGACCGGAACGGCCAGGGCCTTCGCGAGCGGCGAAGTCGGGCGCGACGCGATCCCGGGTCCCCCTAGTGCGCGTTCGAGCATCGGCCGGGACACTATGACGCCCCGCGGCCCGCTTCAAGCCCCATCGGTGGAGTTCTCGGGCTCGTAATAATCGTCCCGGGCCCGGGTAGCCCAACTGGTAGAGGCCGTGCCCTTAAAAGGCACTGCTCGAGAGAGCGTGCGGGTTCGAGTCCCGCCCCGGGCATGTTTCACAACTGACAGGAAGTGGAAGGGACCTGGAGGCAGGCCCTAGCCTCACCGGGAGGCCGTTCCCGGACCGCAACTCGGCCCTGCGACAATCGTTGTCCTCACACGGGCTCTCCCGGAGTCCCTCAATGGAAGCTTCCGTACTCAGCCACAGCGCCGCAGCGCCCGCACTCGTGGGGCGGTCGCCCCTGCTCCGCCTGCAGGGCGACGAAAAGCTGATCGCCCTCATCCGCCGCGGGCACCACGGCGCGTTCGAGGCGCTCATGCAGCGCTACCAGCCGCGGCTGCTCGCGTTCTGCCGCCACATGCTGAACTCGACCGAGGACGCCGAGGACGTGCTGCAGGAGGTCTTCGCGGCGGCCTTCAACGCGATCCTCGCGGACGAGCGGCCGATCAACGCGCGACCCTGGCTCTACCGGATCGCGCGGAACCGCTGCCTCAACCACCTTCGCCGCCCCACCCCCGCCGGCCAGGACTCGATGGACATCTTCGAGCGCGACGGCGGCACCACCACGGCCGACACGGTCCACGAGCGCGAGGAGTTCCGCCAGATCGTGGCCGACGTGCAGGATCTCCCCGAGACGCAGCGCACCGCGCTGCTCCTGCGCGAGATCGACGCACTCTCCTACGAGCAGATCGCAGAGGCGATGGACACGACGATCCCGAGCGTGAAGTCGCTGCTCGTGCGGGCCCGCGTGTCGCTCGCCGAGGCCGCCGAGTCGCGCAAGCTCACCTGCGCCGAGGTGCGGCTCGAGCTCGGGCAGGTCGCCGAGGGGCTCCTCCGCACCTCGCCGCCGGTCCGGCGCCACATGAAGCGCTGCGAGCGCTGCGCCGGCTTCGGCAAGGAGCTGCGCTCGGCCAACCGCGCGCTCGCTGCGGTCTACCCGCTCGGCCCGCTCGTGCTGCTCAAGAAGCTCGTCTTCGCCAAGCTCGGCGCGGCCGCCGGAGGCACCGCCGCCGGCGGTGGCACCGCGGCGGGCGGCGCCGGCCTCGCGGGCGGCGCAGCAGCAGCAGGCGCCGGCGCCACCGCGAGCGGCGCCATCACCGCGGGCGTCAGCACCGTCGGCTCCAAGGCCGTGGCCGGCCTCGCGGCCGCCGCGCTCGTCACCGCCGGAGCCGTCGAGGTCAAGCAGGTCACCCGGCCGGTCGAGCGTGTCCCCGCCGTGACCGCGGCAGCCGCGCCGCCCGTCGCCGCCGTGACCGAGACGGCAGCGATCGCCGATCCCGTCGCGCCCGCGCCGGCGCCGGAGAAGGCGGCCGCGGCTCTCGCCGAGGACGGGAAGGACACCGCGGACGCCCCGGCCGAGGAGGAGGCCGCCGTTCCGGCCCCGCCCACCGAGC
>DATMJO010000141.1:0-39285 GCA_035553855.1 Thermoleophilaceae bacterium
GAATCAGGTCGGATGGGGGCGCCCCAGGGGCGGTCGGCGGGCCGAAGGATGGCGGCGGCTCGTGCGCCGGCGGCGCGGAGCCGTCGCCGCCGCTGAAGGCGTCGCGGAAAGCTTGCAGGAACGAATCGAAGGCGCTGTCGAGCACGACCTCGAGCAGCGCGAACAGGAACGCCATGATCGCCGCGGCCATCAGGCCGCCGACGAGCAGTAGCATGAAGCTCGCCCGATCTGCGGAGCCTTTTACCGGCTATGGCATGTAAAAGGCTCCGCAAACCGGTCCCGCGTCCGGATCCAATGCTCGATAACGGTGGTTATGGGAACTCGGGCGAAGAAGCGCCGGCAGGCGAGGTGCTGCAGCCGCGGGCCGGGTCGTGCAGCTCAGTTGAGCGACGGATCGAGGGGCATCCGGGCCAGCAGCGCGAAACGGCCGCCCTTTCGCTCCAGCACGGATGCCCAGAGGCTCTCGGGGTCGTCGGGAAAGATCTCCGGCGGGATCGGCGGCTCGACGATCCAGGCCTCCTCGTCCAGCTCGTCCTCGAGCTGTCCGGGACCCCAGCCGGCATAGCCGGCGAAGACCCGCGCCCGGCGGACGGCGCCCGGCAGGTCCTCGGTCTCGATCTCCGCCGAGACGAAGCCCACGTCGGCGACGACGATCTCGGCGGCCGCCGCGTGATCGCTGAACTCCGCGAGCACCACGAGCGCCTCGCCCTGGACCGGCCCGCCGACATAGATCGCGTCGTCCCCGCCGGCGATCTCGGCGAGCTCCGGCACCGCCTCGTCCACGGCCGACTCCGACGGCCGGTTGAGCACGACGCCCATCGCGCCCTCCTCGCTGTGCGCGGTCACGAGCACGACGCTGCGGGCGAAGTTGGGGTCCGAGAGCGCCGGCGAAGCGACGAGCAGCTTGCCCCGGAGCGACTCCATCAGAGCCCGTACTCCTCGAGCGCCCTCAGCCACAGCTCGCTGCGCGTCGGAAACGACGGGATCGAGTGCCAGAGGCGCTCGAGCGGCACCTCGCCGACCACCGCGATCGTGGCGGCGTGCAGGAAATCCGCGACATCGGCCCCCGTGAAGGTCGCGCCCACGAGTACCCGCCGGTCCTCGTCCACCACGAGCCGCGTGCGGCCGGGCGCGTTGCGCCCGTAGAAGCTCCCCCCGGCGTTCCCGGAGGTGGACACCTCGACGGATCTCACGCGGAGCCCCGCCTCGAGCGCCGACCGCTCGGTGTGGCCGACCGCCGCCACCTGCGGGTCCGTGAACACGACCCGCGGCGAGAGCGCGCCGTCCGCCGCAGGGTCGATGGCGACATCGTCGCCGAGGATTGCGTCCGCGGCGAGCCGCGCCTGGTACTTCCCCATGTGGGTCAGGAGCGCCCTGCCGTTGACATCGCCGATCGCGTAGAGCCAGTCCACGCGGGTCGAGCGCAGAGCCTCGTCCACCTCGATGTACTCACCGGGCTCCAGGCCCACGGCGTCGAGGCCGAGATCCTCGGTCGCGGGGCGCCTGCCGACCGCCACGAGGAGCTGGTCCGCCTCGAGCGTGTCGCCTCCCTCGAGATCGAGCGACACGGCGCCGTTCTCGCGCCTGGCGGCGACGGCCTTCGTGCCGGTGCGCACCTCGACGCCCCGCTCCCGCAGCGCCTCCTCGACCAGCTCGCCGGCGAACTCCTCCTCGCGGGCGATAAGGCGCGGCAGCGCCTCGACGAGCACGACGTCCGAGCCGAGCGAGCGGAACGCCTGTGCCAGCTCGACCCCCACGACGCCGCCGCCCAGCACGACGAGGCTCCCCGGGACCTCCTTCGCGACCGTCGCCTCCTCGTTGGTCCACGGCTCGATCTCCCGCAGGCCGTCGATCGGCGGGATGGCGGGCTTCGTCCCCACGGCCACCACGACGGCCTTTCGCGCCACCAACACGTCCTCCCCCACCTCGACCCGCCGTTCGCCCGAGATCCTCGCCTCGCCGCGGACGAGCGCCACTCCGCGCTCCTCGAGCCACGGCACCATCCCGCTGTCGTCGAGGTCGTGGATCACCTCGTCGCGGCGGGCGAGCGTCGCCTCGACGTCGAGGGCGCCCGTGACGGCCTCGGCGGCGCCGGGGATGCGCGCCACCTCCGCGAGCACCTCCTGCGGGCGTAGCAGCGCCTTGGACGGCATGCAGGCGTAGAACGAGCACTCGCCCCCGATCAGGTGGCGCTCGACGATCGCGACCTCGGCGCCCCGCTCCCCCAGGCGCCCGGCGCAGACCTCACCCGCGGGCCCCGCCCCGATCACAACCACGTCGTACTCGCGCTCCGCCATCGCGGTGATCCTATGCCCGCGCCGAGGCCGGCCCTACCGCCCGGCTAGCATCCGCGCCTTGCCCGCAAGGACCGCGACCAACGGGCGCGGCAAGACCCCAGACGGCCGCGCCCCCCGCAAGCCGCCCGCAGAGCCCATCGTCAAGCTCGGCCAGATCGCCCACAACGGCATCTGCGCGAGCATGTTCGGGCTGCTCGAGCGCGGCGCCTCGCTGCGCCCGAAGATCGCGCGGGGCCTTCGCGGCGAGGTTCTCATCCGCTTCACCGAGGACTTCGCCCCCATCCGCATCCGCTTCGAACGCGGCCTCATCACCGTCGAGGACATGCGCGAGGGCGACGAGGCGGACGCCGACCTCGTCATCACCGGGTCGCTCGTGGACATCGTCCAGCTCGCATCGGCCCCGCTGATCGGCGGTGTCCCGAAGCCCACCACGAAGACCGGCCGCGCCGCGCTCGCGCGCGTGGCGGTGCGCCAGGTGCGGATCGAGGGCAGCCCGCTGCTCGCGAGGCGCCTCCTCAAGCTGCTCGAGATCTGACGTTCGAGGCCCGCTCCCCGGGGCACGAGAGAGCCATGAGCGAACGTGAACAGACCGACACCACAGCCGAGCGCGAGGCCGAGCTGGCCTCCGCGGAGGCGGGCGCCATCGGCGGGCCCGATGCGCAGGCCGACCTGCCCGAGGCCGAGCGCCCCGTCGCGGAGGCCGGAGGCGGCGAGGCCGAGGGCTTCGAGCAGGCCGAGGAGATGCACCGCGAGCGCGCGGAGAACCTGGACGCCGGAGCCAAGCCCCACGTGGACGCCCCCGCTCCGGAGGCCGAGTCGGACCGCAGCAGCGCGGAGTACGGCGAGGCCGACGACGCCCGCCCCGCGGGCTGAGAGCGGAGCCTCCCTACGGCCGGGCGGGCGGCCGCGTGCCGCCGTCGGTGCCGCGCGGCGACGGCACCAGGTCGTCCTCGCCCTTGGTCGGGCGTGGGTAGAGCGTGCCGCCGTAGAGATGCGGCGGCTGCACGAAGCAGGGCGGTACTCCGGCCTCCGGCTCGACCTTCTCGCCGTTGGTGGGCTTGCAGTCGAACGCCTCGAAGATTCCGAGTGGCCGAGCCCGCAGCTGGTAGTTGGGCGCCGGGTAGGAGTTGCCGCGGTCGTAGTTCGTGCGGGTCCGCTGGATCGCCAGGCCGCGTGAGTTGATCACCGAGACCGCGCGCAGGTAGTGGCGCGGGCCCTCCCCCTCCCTCGCAGGCAGCGCGCCGTTGAGGCTCGCAGAGCCGTTCGTGATGAAGTCGGCGACCTGCTGCTGCTGGTAGCTGAGGTAGCCGATGATCGGGTTCAGCTCCTCGAGGTAGGGATGCAGCGCGGCGAGCAGCGGCCCGGCGCCGCGGATGAAGCGAGCCGCGGGCGGCAGGTTCTTGCGCGACTCCTTGATCAGCGGGTCGAGGTCGCGGAAGAGGGCCTCGAGGTCCGGCGACAGGCGGCCGATGTCGCGCAGCGTCGGGCGCAGGTCCCTGGCAACCGGCTGGAGGTCGCGCACGAGCGGCCGGGTGTCGACCGCAAAGCGCTCGAGCCGCGCGATCGTGGCCTTCGACTCGTCGAGGAACGTCGGCAGGATCTCGATGGTGTCAGCGAGCGCCTCGTTGCGTGAGGCCAGCGCGCCGAAGAAGCCGTTGGCGTTCTGGATCAGCTCCTGGAACTGGTCGCGGCGCTCGTTCAGCGCACCCAGCGTGAGGCTGGCGTTGCGGATCAGGCGGTGCAGCGCGGGCTCGTTCTCGTCGAGGATCGCGAGCACGTCCGCGCCGCTCGCGGCGAAGCGCGGCAGGTTGCCGAGCGCGTCGTTCAGGTCCTCGCCACGGCCGTCGATGGCCGTCGCGAGCTCCTTGACCCAGCCCTGGAACGCCCTCCGCGTGGGCTTGTCGAAGGTCCGGATCAGCTCATCGATGTCGACGGCCTCCTCGACGTTCTCGCCGTCGAGCGTGGCATCGTCCTGCAGCTTCGGAGCCGTCCTGGAGCCCGGCGTGAGCTCCACGTAGGTCTGGCCCAGCAGTGACTTGGGCCGCAGGATGGCCTCCGTGTCGGTGGGGATCGGCGCGTACTTGGAGTCGATCTCCATCTCGACGATCGTGGCGCCCGCGGGATCGAGGACCTTGTCCTTCACCTTGCCGACATTGAGGCCCGCGATGCGGACGTCCGACTCGTTGACCAGCAGCGGCGCCTCGGTGAAGCGCGCCTTGAAGCGGTAGCCCTCGGGCTTGAGCGGCGTCGGCCCGCCGAACGAGATCCACAGGAAGGTGAGGAGCCCGAAGCAGGACATGGTGAACGCCACCATGGCGGCGAGTTTTCCGAGTGTGGGCGCTTGCTTTTGCATGGTCGTCTACTGGGGCGGGCAGAGGCTGGCGTCGTCGAGGATGTCCGCGATGCCGACGATCGACTCGAGCGTCGCGGCGCCGCCGGGCGTGTTCGCGACGTTCTCGTAGGTACCGCAGCTCGCGAACAAGATGAACCGCCGGAACGGGCCCATCGCGTCGGAGGTGTTGAACATCGAGTTCGTGTTGTGGGCGAGCCAGGCGAGCCAGAACAGCGTGCCCTCTTCACGGTTCGTGTCCCTCGCGAGGTTGCCGGTCAGCTCCTCGCGCCCGCCCGGGTTGTAGGCGAGCGTGTTGAAGAAGCGGTTCAGGCCGTAGAAGCTCTCGCGGAGGTCCGGCGCGCCATCGGCGAGGTTGCGGGCCGCGGGCCGCAGGTTCTCGAGGTACGGGCGCGCCTCGCGCACGAACGGGCGGATCTTCGTGCGCAGCAGCGGCTCGGCCTCGATGGCGAGCGGGCGCAGCTCGCGGTTGGCCTCGTCCACCTTGGCGATCGCGGGCCGCAGCGCCTTGAACGCCGGCTCGGCCACCTCGCCGAGCACCTTCACCCGGCGGAGGGTGGCCTCGGTCTGGGAGAGCGCGCTGGGCAGCCGCTCGACCGCCTCCGAGATCTGCTGATCCTCACGGGCGAGCCGCCCGAAGACCTGGCTCGACGCCGCCACGAGCTCGGTGAGCTCCTTGTCCTGGCGACCGAGGCGCGTGATCGTGCGGCCGTAGTTGTGGATCAGCCGCTCGAGATTGCGCTTGCGCTGTGACACCACCCGGTTCAGCCGCGCCAGATCGCGGTGGAGCGGGCCGAGCCTGGCGAAGACCTCCTGGAGGTCCCCACCGCGCCCGCGGAGACCGCCGCCCGCGCCCGAGATGAGCAGCTTGAGGTACTCGCGCGTGTCGTGGTCGAGCACCGAGAGGATCTCGTCGGGGTTCACGTCGGCCGTGCTGTTGGCGAGCGGGATGGTCTCGTTCTCCTGCATCGCCGGCTCCGACGGGTTCCCCGGGTCGACCGCGAGGAACATGTCCTTGAGCCCGGTCCGAGGCCGCAGCAGCGCGCTGGCGTCGCGGCGGATGAGGCCCTGGAACTCCTTGTCGATGTCCAGGCGGACGATCGCCTTGCCGTCCTTCAGCTCCACCTTGCCGATGCTCCCGACCCGCATGCCGGACACGCGCACCGTCTGCCCCTGGCCGGGCGTGACCGCCTGGGCGTTGCGCAGCTCGATCTTGAGCGTGAAGGGCTTCTCCTCGATCAGCGGGAAGCGCAGGCGCTGGTTCGAGAGGATGTATCCGCCCGCGCCGACGGCCACCGCGACGAGCGCGATGATGGCGACGAAGTCCTGGAGGTGGTCGCGAACGGCCTTCTTCATCGCGCCTCACCGCCCTTCGCGTCCTTCTTGCGCCGCCAGCCGCCATCCTCGGTGCGCTCGAGCCCCTGGCGGCGTGCCTGGATCCGCAGACCCTCCTTCGAATACATGAGCGGGTCGAGCGAGACCTCGCCGCGGAAGACCGCGTCGAGATGGCGCTGGATCTCGGCGAGCTGCTTCTTGGCGAGCGCCTTGCGCTCCTGGCGCTTCGGGGTGTTCGCCGCGGCGGGCTCGACCTCCTGATCGCCCGGGCCGGCCGGCGCGTTCAGGTCCGGCGGCTCCTGGATCTCGCACGGCTGGTTCGGGCGGAAGACGGGCGCCCGGTCGCCACGCGGGGGACGCGTCCCGAGGATCGGGAGCGGCGCGGCCGCGAAGAGGCGCTCGCCCGCCTCGTTCGCGGTGACGAGCGTGGTGGGACCGGCGCCCGCGAGCGTGCGGAAGTAGGGGCTGTTGGCGTCGGAGAGGCGGCTCTCGCCGGAGAGGCCGACGAACGCGCGCGGGGACTCCTCCGGGAACGTCTCGCCCGTGTGGTTCGGGAACGCCGGGTCCGGGATCGGGGTGTGGGAGAAGGGGATCAGCACGCGGTTCTGGCAGCGTCCGAGCGAGCGGCTCTGCTCGAAGGTGCGAACGGACGTGCTGTTCAGGTCGTGGAGGTCGGGGATCGTCGCACGCAGGTCCCTCGCGAGCCCGCCCGCCTCCGCGCGGGTGACCAGGCGGCGCGCCTGCTTGATGAACGGGATCTGGGCATCGAGCGTGGCCTTGCTCGAGCGGGCGCCCGGCAGCGCGTCGCGCGCGAAGCCGCGGATCTCGGGGAGCGCGCGGTTGAGCGAGGCGAGCGCGGGCTGCCCGACCACGATCACGTCGCGCAGCTCGGGGATCGCCTTGCGCAGGTTGTCCTCCTGGCGCGCGAAGCCGGAGATCGTGTCGTTCAGGTCGGTGACCAGGTTCGCGAGCGCCTCCTCGTCCTTCGAGAGGGCCCCGAACACGCGCGCCTGGCCCTTGAGGACGCGGCCGAGGTCGCCCTCCTCGGTGCCGAGCGTCGCGTCGTTCACCTGGGAGGTCGTGCGGTACGCCTCCTCCCAGTGCTTGACCGCCTGGTTGAAGCCGCGCGCGCCCTTGCCCTCGTAGGCCTTGGCGAGCTCCTGGAAGATCGTCTGGAGGTCCTCCCGCGTCTCGGTCTGGAGCGCGGTCAGGAGCTGACCGAACTGGACCGGGAACGCCGTCTGGTTGGGCGGGACCGTGTAGCCCGACTCCGCCTTCGGCGACGCCGGGGTTCCGGGCCGCAGCTCGACGAAGTAGTTGCCCTCGAGGAACAGGCGCGAGCGGACCTTGAGCTCGGCGTCCTCGTGAATCGGCAGGCCCTCGTCGTCGATCTTCATGGTCACCTTCGCCATGCCCGAGCCGTCGTCGAGAGGCTCGACCGCCGTGACCTTGCCCACGTCCACGCCGGCGATCCGGACCGGTGAACGCTTGCCGAGGTTGTTCGCCGACTCGAAGATCGCGTGCAGCTCGTACGGCTTCGCCAGCGGGTTCACCTTCGTGTAGGCGAAGTAGGCGAACAGGAGCACGCCCACCATCGCGATGAGGCCCACCGCGAACGGCGAGATCCCCGGCCCGGGCCGGCCCGACTTCTTGACGCGCCCGATCACGGCACGTCCTCCACGCCGTCGATGCCCAGCTCACGGGCCTTGTAGGTGCCGCCGTAGCGGACGCCGATGTCGGCGTCCCAGACCACGTGGCTGCCGCCGCCCTTGGTCGGGTCATCCGAGGCCGGGTAGCGGCCGTCCGGGACGAGCGGGCCGGTCAGGTAGCCGCGCTGGCCCGCCGTGCAGTTCGCCTTGCCCTGGGCGTCCACGGCCGAGCCCGGGCCGCCGGTGTGCAGCGCCGTCAGCGGCTCACCGCGCGGGTCCTTCGCGTCGATCGGCTGGTTCCTCGGGATGTCGGCCGGGCGATCTGCCTCGGTGGAGGAGATTCGGTTGTCCTGGGTCGAGTTGTCCGACTTCGACAACGAGCGCTGGAGCGTCCCGCCCGCGACGTTCTCCGAGACGTGCTCGGAGATCGCGTTCCAGTAGTAGTTCCAGTAGTTGCAGACCGTCTGGTACGGGGCGACGTACTCGACGAACGGCGTCGCCACGTTGAGCAGATCGCGGAGGTTCTGGAAGCCGAGCAGGGTGGTGGGCCGCTCCGCGAGATCCTCCAGCGCGGCGAGCACGCGCTCGGTCCGCCGGTAGAGCGCCGGAGCGCGGCGGAGCACGGGCGCCCCGACCTCGAAGGCGTCCGCCGCCGCCGGGAGCGAGCGCCTCATCTCGCGGGCCACCGGCTCCAGGCGATCCATCAGCACGGCGGTGTCCCTGAGGAACGGCCGCTGCACCGGGAAGGACTTGATGGCCTGCTCGATGGTCGGCGAGCTCTTCTCGATGACCTGGCGCAGGCGCTCGGGGTGGCGGCTCAGCGCCTCGAACGTCGTGGCCATGTTCACGAACAGCTGGGCGTAGGTCGGCGCCACCGGGGCGATCTGGCCGGAGAAGCGGCGCGACTCGCGGAAGAACTGGGCGAAGCGCGTGCGGGGGTCGCCGAGGTTCTTCATGACCGGCTCGAGGTGGGTCAGGAGCGGGACGAAGTCCTCGATCGCGAGGTTGATGGACTCGCCGCGGCCGGCCAGCCCGGTGCCGAAGCCCTGGATGGACGCGCGCTGGTTGCGCCGGAACTCGGCCGTGTTCAGGCCGAAGAACTCGTCCAGCTCGATCGGCTTGATCGCGTTCTCCAGCGGGATCGTCTCGCCCGGGGCGAAGGTCTTGTCGCTCTTGCCGGGGGTGATCTCGATGAACTTCAATCCCAGCGCGGAGCGCGGTCTCACGCGCACGACCGAGTCCACCGGGATCTCCTCCACGATCTTGTCGAGCTTGAGGTGCGCGATCGCGATCGAGCGGCGCTCACCGCGATCGCTCACGCCCGGGGAGATCTCGTCGATGATCCCGACGCGGAACCCGCCGAGGCGCACCTCGTTGCTGGCCAGGAGGTTCGAGGCGCCCGGCAGTTCGGCCTTGATGTCGTAGGTCGGCACGAACGGGAGACCCGTGTTCGCGTTGTAGGCGAGGAACACCGCGACGATCGAGACGAGCACGGTGACCGCCCCGACGAGGACGGGGCTGGCGACGATGGATGCGGCTGGGCGGCGGCTCATCGCGCGAGGAGGTAGTCGAGGAGGGCCTCCTGGCCCCTTCTGTCGTTCGGCAGCTCGACGCCGGGCGCGAGCCCGCCGCCGGAGAGACCCTCCGTGAGCTGGTCGACGAGATCCTGCACGGCGCCGGGAAGGACGACCTCGGGCACCGACAGGTCACGCTCACCGGGCTTGGGCTCGGTCGCGAGCGGGCCGCCGGGGCCCTCCTGGGCGGGCTCGTCGCCGGCGCGCTCCTCGACCTCCTGTGCCTGGCGCCGGACCTTGGCGGCCTGCTGGGGCGTCGCCGTCGGGTCGGGCTGGCCGTCCACGCCGGGCTGGAAGGGACCCGTCCAGGAGGCGCACTTCTCGATCAGCTCCTTCGTGGGCCGGGCCGAGTAGGGCGCGCAGGGGCCGGCCTGGAGCAGGCCGATGCGCAGCAGGTGGCCGACCTCGTCGTAGGCGTTGAGGCCGAGCGTCTGCCAGTAGATGTAGTTCATGAGGTTCTCGATGCCGGTGTAGCCCTGGCCCTCGCGGTAGGCCGTCTTGTCGGGCGCCGGCGGAGCGCGCAGCGCCGCCTCCGGGTCGTTCTCGTAGGAGCGGCCGCGGTCGTCGATCGCCTGCAGGAACTGGCGGAGCGGCTTCGCGATCTTCGGGACATCCTCGGACAGCGCGCGCAGCTCCGAGACCTCCTCCTGCGAGACCTTGAGCGCCCTCCGCCCCGTGGTGGCGGCGTCGGCGAGGCTCGCGATCGACTGGCGCGAGGAGCGGGCGAACGGCCCCGCGCTCGCGAGGAAGCGCTCGAGGTCGGGCGCGGCGCGGCGCAGCTGGCGCAGCGTCGGGATCTGGCGGTTCGTCGTCTCCTCGAGCTGCGCCATCGTGGGCTCCAGCTCGTCGAGGAAGACGTGGAGGCGGTTCCAGTAGCGGCCGAGGTCCTCGGAGCGCGAGGCCTGGATGCTGGCGGTCTGCTGCGACTCGATCGCCCAGCGCGCGACGTCCTCGCGGAAGGGCTCGACCTCTGCGCTCACCGTGTCCGCGTCCTCGATGAAGTCGCGGATCGTGCGGTTCTGGTCCGCCAGGATCTTGATGACCTCGTTGGTCTCCCGCAGAGCCGGATGCGCCCGGCGGATGACCTCGTTGAGCTCCTCCGGGCGGCCGGCCAGGCCCGTGCCGAGCTCCGAGAGGATCAGCCGGAAGCGCTCGCGGTACGGCTTGCGCATGATGTTGTTGATCAGATCGAGCGGGATCGTCGAGGACGTGCGCTCGACCGGGACGCGCCCGCCGTCGGGAAGCAGGTTCTTCGACTTTCCGATGTCGCAGTCGATGAAGTACTCGCCGATCAGCGACTGCTGGCGGACGTCGCAGCGCGCGTCGTCCCGCAGCGAGGCGAAGCCGGGCTTCGTGACCTCGGCCGTGACCACCACGTGGTAGGGCGGCTTGCGGTCCAGGTCGAAGCTCGTGGTGCGCCCGGCGATCACGCCGCCGATCTTCAGGTCGCCCCCGTCCACCAGGCCGAATGCGTTGTCGAAGACGATCTCGTAGGTCTTGCCCTGGGTGCCCTCGTCTTCGGCGCCCGTGAGCACGAACGCGCCCACCACCGCTCCGGCCACGCCCAGGGTTGCGAGGAGGCGGCGCATCAGCCCACCGGTCCCGTCGCCCTGTGGGACTCGACGCAGTCGAGCTTCTGCTGCTCTTCCGCGCTCCAGACGTTGGAGCCGTCGGACGCGGGCTCCTCGGACGCGCCCGGGCAGCGCTTGAACTGTCCCACGCGACCGAGGGTGCGGAGGGCCTGGCCGCGGGCCTCGAGCGGGATGAAGTTGAAGCCGCTCTCACCCAGGGAGAAGGCGTTGAAGTAGAGCTGCGCGCGCGAGAAGCTGCCGAGCGCGTCGAAGCCGCCCGTGTGCGAGAAGTCGTCCATCCAGCCGACGAAGTCGGGCGTGTAGGGCCTGCCGTGCGCGATCGTCTCCGTGCTGTCGGTGAAGGCCTCGGTCAGCTCGGGGAAGGCGCCGCGGGTCTCCCCCACGTCCACGGCGCCCGTGCCGAAGTCGATCGAGCGTTCCTTCGTGGTGGTGGCGATCTCCGCGAGCGGTGGGTACGTGCGGTTCAGCTCCACGAGGTCGTTCCCGGAGCCGCGGCGGCGCACGGTCTGGCGCAGGTCGCGGATGGTGGGCACGGCCTCGCGGGCGAACGGGCGCAGCTGCGCGAGATACGGCCGGAGGCGCTTGGCCACCGGCTTCGATGCCTCCACGAAGGGGTCGAGCTCGTCGAGGGTGCCGCGCAGGTTCACGTAGGTGGTGTTGGCGGTCCGCAGGAACGGCGGGAACGCCCCGATCGCCTCGGCGAGCGCGGCCTTCTCGTCGGAGAGCGCCCGCGTCGTCTGGTTCAGGTTCCCGACGAGGGCGGAGAGGTCGTCGCGCCGTGAGGCGAGCGTCGTGACGAGGCGCTCCGAGTCCACGATGAAGCGCTCGAGCACGGGCGGCTCGGCCGCGAGGGCCTCGAACAGGCGGCTCGAGGCCGCGAGCTGCGGGTTGAGGTAGAGGAGACCGCGATGGGCGTCCTCGCCGCGGCCCGCGTAGGAGCGGTTTCCGCCCTTGTAGAAGCCGCGCAGGCCCTTGCGCGTGGGCTTGTCGAAGATGTTGAAGAGCTGGTCGAACTCGACGTTGGCGGTCGTCACGTCGACGTCGAGCACACCGCCGTCGGGGATCTCCTCGCCCGCCTCGCGCTCGCTCGGCAGGAACAGCTCGATGTAGCGGTTGGAGGTGGACGAGAGCGAGCCGGCGCGGATGATCGCGCGCGTCCCGCGCCGCAGGGGCGCGTACTTCTCGTCGATCGTGACGTCGATCTCGGCCTGGCCGTCGGGCGTGATGCGGTAGCCCGTGACGCTCCCCGCCTTCGTGCCGCCGATCTCGACGAAGTTGCCGCGCACGAGCTGGCCTGCGTTGAGGAAGCGAACCTTCAGCTCGTAGCCGGAGCCACCGCCACCGAAGAGCATGGCGCCGACGAGCGCGATCGCGCCGAGCACGGCGGCGCCACCCGCGATTCGCGAGAGCGAACTCCCCTTTGCGGCGGCCTCGGCCGCACCTGTCGTTTCAGGTCCCCCCACAGCGCGCGCGAGCATATCGCGACGGGTGGCACCGCCGCGCCGGTTGCACGCGGTCCTGCGCGCCCCGTAACCTGCCGCCGCGATGACCGCTCCCCCTCAGCCGTCCCTCCCGCTCGTCCCCAGCGACGAGGAGGCGATGATGCGGGAGGCCGTGCGGGGCATCGTCTCCGGCTTCGGGCCCGCATACACGCGCGAGAAGACCGCGGCCGGCCAGCCGCCATCTGAGCTCTGGGAAGCGCTTGCAAGTCGCGGCTACCTCGGCGTCAACATCCCGTCCGAATGGGGCGGCGGCGGCCTCGGGATGTCGGCTCTGGCCGTGGTGGGCGAGGAGATCTCCGCAGGCGGCTGCTCCCTGCTCCTCATCGTGGTCTCACCCGCGATCGTGGGGAGCATCCTCGCCCGCCACGGGACCGAGGACCAGAAGGACCTCTGGCTGCGCGGCATCGCCGCCGGGACCACGAAGGTCGCCTTCGCCATCACCGAGCCGGACGCGGGATCGAACTCCCACAACCTCTCGACGACGGCCCGCCGCTCGAACGGCGGCTACGTCCTGCGCGGGACGAAGACGTTCATCTCCGCCATCGAGGACGCCGACGCCGTGCTGATAGTCGCGCGCTTCCGCGAGGAGGACGGCACCCTGGGCCTTCCCGGGCTCTTCATCGTCGACGTCGACGCCGCGGGCCTCGAGCGCCAGCACATCCCGACCGCCCTGCGCGCGCCCGACAAGCAGTGGCAGCTCTTCCTCGACGACGTCGAGGTACCGGCGGAGCGGCTCGTGGGCAACGAGACCGCCGGCCTCAAGGCTGCCTTCGACGGGCTGAACCCGGAGCGCATCATGGGCGCCGCCGTTGCATGCGGCACCGGTCGCCGCGCGCTCGAGATGGCCACCGCCTACGCCCGCGAGCGCGTCGTGTGGAACCAGCCGATCGGCTCACATCAGGGCATCTCCCACCCCCTGGCTCAAGCTAAGGTTGAGCTTGAGCTTGCGCGGCTCATGATGCAGAAGGCGGCGGCCCTCTACGACGCCGGCGCTCCGGCCGGAGAGCCGAGCAACATGGCGAAGTACGCCTGCGCCGAGGCGGCCATCCGCTGCGTCGACCAGGCGATCCAGACCCACGGCGGCAACGGCTTCGCGCTCGAGTACGGGCTCACCGACATGTACTGGGGCGCGCGCCTGACCAGGACCGCCCCGGTCTCGCGCGAGATGATCCTGAACTACGTGGCCGAGCACTCGCTCGGCCTGCCGCGCTCCTACTAGGCGGGTTTCGGCGACCCCGCCCAGCGGGTAACCACGCGGCGCAGGGTCGGGCAGGACCCACGCCAAAAACCGAGAGGTCAGGGGTCCCCGATGCACCGACGCCTTCGCGCCGCGGCGCTCGCCGCCTTCGCCGCGCTTTTCCTGCCCGCTTCCGCCCAGTCGACCTTCGAGGCGGCGGTCACCGCCACCGACGCGGCCGAGCGCTCCTGCAGCACCCGCGAGCTCGCCGAGAGCGACTCCGTGGTCAAGCGATCGACCAGCGCCTCCTCCGCGGGCTGGGCGACGGCGCGGCTCGACGCCGCGGGCGGGGACTGGGACCTCGCCGTCTTCGACGGGACGGGCCGCCGCGTCGCGGCCTCGTCGGGATTCGGCGCCCGTGAGGTCGCCCAGGGGATCGTCGCGCCCGGGACCCTCGTCCTCCAGGCCTGCCGCCGCTCCGGCGACGCCGAGCGGGCCAAGCTCTCCCTGGAGGTCGCGCCGGTGGACACCGAGGGCGTCAAGGCGAGCCTCGTGCGCATATCGGTGGGCAACCGCTCGCGGATGGCCGAGCTCGAGAAGCTCGGGCTCGACCTGACCGAGCACGCGGGCGAGAGCTTCGTGGAGGCCGTGCTCTACGGCTCGAGGGACGCGAGGGCGCTGACCGAGGCCAAGTTCATCTTCACGACCGAGGTCGCCGACCTCGCCGCGGAGGATCGCCGCTTCAGGGAGCGCGACCGCGAGTACGCCGCGGCGAATGCCGCCTCTCCCCTCCCGAGCGGGCGCACCTCGTACCGGCACCTCGCCGACTACCAGGAGGACATGAAGCGCCTGGTCGACGAGAACCCCGGCCTCGTGCGGCCGATCAGCCTCCCCCATCAGACCTTTGAGGGGCGCACGGTGGAAGGCGTGGAGATCGCCCGGGACGTGAGCGCCGACCAGGACGGCCGTCCCGTCTTCCTCCAGATGGGCGTTCACCACGCGCGCGAGTGGCCATCCGGCGAGCACGCCATGGAGTGGGCCTTCGAGCTCGTGAACGGCCACAGGTCGGGCGACGCCCGCGCCCAGGCGATCACCCAGGCGGCGCGCACGATCGTGATCCCCGTCGTGAACCCGGACGGCTTCAACATCTCGCGCGAGGCCGGCGAGCTGCAGCTCGCGGGCGAGGGCCGCGGAGGCATCGAGACCGCCAACATCGTCGCGCACCCGTACGAGTACAAGCGCAAGAACTGCCGCCGCTTCGACGACGACGAGTCGGGCAACTGCCTGCAGCCGGCGCTGGGCGTGATCGAGGCGGGCGTCGACCCCAACCGCAACTACGGCGGGCTCTGGGGCGGCCCCGGTGCGAGCCCGGCCGCGACGAACCTGACCTATCGCGGCCCCGGCCCGTTCTCGGAGCCCGAGACGCAGAACATCCGCGACCTGGTGTCCACACGGCAGGTCACGTCCCACATCACCAACCACACCTACTCGAACCTGGTCCTGCGCCCGCCCGGCGTCGCCGTGCAGGGCGAGACGCCCGACGAGCCGATGTACAAGGCGCTCGGCGACGCGATGGCCGCGGAGAACGGCTACGCGAGCCAGTACGGCTACGAGCTCTACGACACCACCGGCACGACGGAGGACTGGACCTACTGGTCGGCCGGCAGCATCGGCTTCACCTTCGAGATCGGCCCCTCGAACTTCCACCCGCCGTTCGAGGAGACCGTCGCCGAATGGGAGGGCACGACTGGCCCGGCCGGGGACGGGGACGGGAACCGCGAGGCCTACTACCTCGCGAGCGAGGCAGCCGCCGACCCGTCGCAGCACTCGGTCATCGCCGGGACCGCCGAGCCCGGGGCGCTCCTGCGCCTGAAGAAGACCTTCCAGACCGAGACCTTCCCCCAGGAGGATGGCGAGCCGCTCACCTTCGAGGACAGGCTCGAGACGACGCTGCGCGTGCCTGCGTCCGGCGCGTTCGAGTGGCACGTCAACCCCTCGACCCGCCCGATCGTGGCCCAGAGCCGCGGCCGCGACGCGACCGGCGAGCCGAGCCCGCCCGAGTCGTTCTCGGGAACGCCCGGCCCGAGCGCGCGACCGTGCCCGACCTACTTCGAGGCCCCCGACACGCGCGAGGAGTCGTGCTGGAACGACCATCCGTTCCAGGTCCCGACCGGCCCGGGGATCGACAACGGGCGCGCCACGATCAGGATCGAATGGCCCTCCGAGGCGAGCGACTACGACATGGAGATCTACCGCGACACCGACGGCGACGGGGACTCCTCGGACGAGACCGGCGAGCCGGTCGCCTCGTCCACCCAGGGCCAGACCAACTTCGAGGAGACCACCATGGTCGAGCCGAAGCTGGCCGCCGGCGCCCACTACGTGATCCGCGTCGTCAACTGGGGCGCGCTCGAGCCCTACGAGGGCACGATCACATGGGGGCCGCCCGAGCCCTTCCAGCCGGGCGGCACGGAGGCCTGGACGCTGTCCTGCGAGGAGCCCGACGGGATCGTCCGTGGCGGCCAGCAGGTGGTCGTCGGCCGCGGCGAGCGGGTGGAGATCGCCGCCGACTGCGGCCAGGGCACGGCCGGGCCGCCCGGTCCCGAGGGCCCGGCCGGTGAGCCCGGACAGCAGGGCGATCCGGGTCCCGCCGGCGCTCAGGGCGACAGCGGCCCGGCCGGCCCGCAGGGCGGCACCGGTCCCGCCGGACCCCAGGGCGAGCGCGGCGAAACCGGCCAGCGCGGCCCGGCGGGCAGCGACGGCACCAGCGGCGCCGTGCTCGGCGAGAGCCGCCGCGCGCCGGCCGCGCGGGCATCGGCCCGCGGCGTGCGCGCGACCCGGAGCGGATACGCGCGGGTGCGCGTCCGCTGCCCGCGGAGCGAGTCACGAGCCTGTGACGGCACGCTCAAGCTGAAGACCAGCGGGCGCGTCCGCTCGCTGAAGGGCGCCCAGGCGCGGCGGATCAAGTTCGGCGAGGAGGCGTTCCTGATCCCGCGCGGGCGCACGGCCGTCGTCAAGGTCCCCCTGACGCCCAACTCGATGCGGATCCTCCAGCGCCTCCGGCGGGTGAGGACCAGCGCCGAGGTGGTGGTGCGCGGGCGACCCGGCACCGGCGCCTTCGCCATCACACGCTTCAACCTCTACGCCGCTCGACGCTGACCCCGGCGCGGCCCGGGCCGGGCCCCGCCGCCCGCGGCGTTTTGCGAGACTGCCCGTCCGTGGCCAAGGAGAAGCCCAAGAAGATGCAGATGCGCCTGGGATCGCTCCAGGCCATCCCCCAGCTCGAGAGCCGCAGCGACGAGGAGTTGCTGCGCGAGCAGAAGCACCGGGCCGCCGCCCGCGCGATCCTCGGCGCCCGTGCGGCCGAGCGCTATGACGCGAAGGCCGCGCGCGCGTTCTTCAACGAGGCCATGGTGGGCACCCACCCGCAGGAGCGCCACGCGCTCAGGCAGATGATGAGGGCGTCGCTCGCGCTCGCCGAGCGCAGGCCGGACGAGCTGAAGGAGGCGGTCCAGAAGCTGGGCCACGCGCCGCCCTCGAGCCGCCAGCTGCTCGCGCTCCGCTTCATGGGCCTCCTGGCTCCCCCGCCGGGAGCGAGCCCGCTCGTGCGCGCCCGCGGGATCCTCCTGATCATCGCGATGATCGTGCTGCTGCTGCTCATCGGCTTCGGCCTCGCGAAGCTGATCGCGCTGCCGTTCGGAGGGGCCGGGACGATCGTCTCGATCCTCCTCGGGCTGGTCGTGATCATCGCGATCCTCGGCGTGCTGACGGTCGTCGGGCGCCGCAGGCAGGCCAGAGCCCAGGCCGCGGCGCGCGGCCCTCAGTAGAGCGCGGAGGCGAGCCTGCGGCGGTGGCGCTGGGCGATCTCGCTGGTCGCTCCCAGCTCCTCGAAGATCCCGACCATCACCTGCCGGATCAGGTCGCGGCGGTCGGCGTCCGGCCGCTCGGCGAGCGCGGTCTGGAGGATCTCCAGCGCGCCGTCGTGATCGCCCGAGTCCCACGCCGCGAAGGCGCCCTCGAACTCCGGCACGTCGGCGAGCTTCAGCCGCGCCGCCAGGCCGATCGCCCTGTAGTCGCCGGGAAACTCCTCCAGCAGCGTGGCGGCCTCGTCGAGGTCGCCACGGGCGATCAGGATCCGCGCCAGGGCCACGCCCGCGTCGTCGTGCGCGGGGTCCGAGGCGAGCACGGACCGCAGCTCGGCCTCGTCGCCCCGCTCGACCATCTCGTCCGACTCGGACGGCGCCAGCGCGTCGAAGAACTCCTCGACCTTGGCCGGCGGGATCGCGCCGACGAACTCGGACACGACCTCGCCGTCGCGAAAGGCCTTCACCGCCGGGATCCCGCGGATTCCGAACGCGGCGGCGATGCCCGGGTTCGCGTCCGTGTCGACCTTCGCCAGGTCCACATTGTCGCCGCGCGCGCCGGCGGCGCTCTCGAGCGCCGGGCCGAGCTGCCGGCAGGGCCCGCACCACTCGGCCCAGAAGTCGACCACCACGGGGACCTCGTGCGAGCGCTCGATGACGGCCTTCTGGAAGTCGGCCTCGGCGACGTCGCGGATCATCTCGACGAGACCTTCGTGCCCTCGATCGTGATGACCTGGAGCGGCTGCTCGGCCGCGTCGCCGAGCGCGCCGATCGCCTCCACGACCTCGATGCCGTCCGTTACCTCGCCGATCGCGGCGTATTCGGCCGGCAGGCCGGTGTCCTCCCCGGTGACCACGAAGAACTGGCTGCCCGCGGTGCCCGCCGGCTCGGGCCCGCCCTTCGCCATGGCGACGACGCCCTTGGTGTAGCGCGTGCCCGGGGCGGGGGTGTCCTCGGTGGAGTACCCGGGGCCGCCCGTGCCCGTCCCGGTCGGGTCGCCGCCCTGGATGACGAAGCCCGGGACGATGCGGTGGAAGTAGGTGTCGTCGAAGAAGCCCTTCTCCGCGAGCGACGCGAACGAGGCCGCGGCCTTCGGCGCGGACTCCGGGTCGAGCCGGATCGTGAACTCGCCGCAGCTCGTCGTGACTACGACCTCGTGTCGCTTCCCGGGATCGAGCTCGCGCTTGGGCGCCGACAGCTCGCCCTCGGGCTTCGCGGGGGGCTGCTCGACGTCGCGGCAGCCGCCCTCCTCGGCGGGCGCCTCGGCCGTCTGTGTGGCCTCGGTTTCCTCGAGCGGCGTCGCCGTCTCGTCGCCGTCGCCGCCACAGGCGGCGAGCGACAGGGCTGCGGCGGTCAGGAGCAATCCGGTGAGGCGGCGCACGGGCGCGAAGGGTAGCGGCATAGGATGGTCCGTCTTGGCCCTCTCGCCACTCGCCGCCCGATACGACCAGATCGTGCTCGACCTCGACGGCTGCGTGTGGATCGGCGACGAGCCCACGCCGGGCGCCGTGGAGGCGATCGGGGCCGTCCGCGAGGCCGGCAAGCGCGTCGCGTTCGTGACCAACAACGCGCGCCTCTCCGGTGAGGACTACGTCCGAAAGCTCTGGTCGCTGGGCGTTCAGGCGTCGCTGGGCGACGTGGTCACGGCTGCCGGCGCGATGCAGCACCGCCTGTCCGAGACGCTCGCCGGGCGGACCGCCTTCGTCGTCGGCGCCCCGGCCCTGCGGGAATCCGTGGAGGCCGCCGGTCTGCGGGTGCTGAACGAGACCGACCTGGCCTCGCGGGCGGAGGTGGTGGTGGTCGGCGGCACGGACGACTTCGTCTACGACGACCTCAAGAACGCATGCCTGGCGCTCCGCCGCGGAGCCGAGTTCCTGGCGACGAGCCGCGATCCGACCCACCCGCGCCCGGACGGGCTCTGGCCCGGGGTCGGCGCGCTGCTCGCGGCGGTGGAACGCGGCTCGGCGCGTGAGGCGTCGATCGTCGGCAAGCCCGAACCGCAACTCTTCCTCACAGCGATCGATCGCCTCGGCGAGGGCCGGACGCTCGCGGTGGGCGACCGGCTCGACACCGACATCCTGGCGGCGTCCCGCGCCGGCCTGGACGCCGCGCTCGTGCTCTCGGGCGGGGCGAGCCGGGAGGAGGCCGAGACCGGCCCCGGCCCCCGTCCCGTCGCGGTGGCGGAGAACCTCTCGGCGCTGCTCACGCGCTGAGCATCCGCAGCCCCCCGTCGGCCCAGAACCGCACCGCTTCCCATTCCACGCCGAGCATGTCGGCACAGTCCTCGGTCACGTCGAGGCCGGCGGAGAGCGCGGCCGCCAGCCCGTCCACGGGGTCGGTGCCCCAGCACTCGTACAGGAGCCCCGCGGCGATGGCCGCGACCGTGTCGGTGTGGCGGTTCGCGTGGATGGCCATCGCCCCGCCCCGGCGGAGCGGCCCGCGCAGCGCGACGATGATCTCCCCCAGGCGCTCGGGCCCGGCGTCCGGCCACTCGAACGGCAGGTGGAAGGCCTCGAGCCCGGCCTCGTCGTAGGCGGCCAGGTTGTGACGCGAGGTCATCGTCGAGACGACGCGCCGCACGCCGTTGTCCCGCAGCCAGGCGATCTCGGCCTCGCGGCGGGCCGGCCGGTGGCTGCGCCCCCCGCCCCCGGGCCGCTCCATCACGCACAGCTTCCGCGGCCTGGCCCACCACAGGGATCCGGGCTCGCGAGGCGTGGTCGTGGTGTCCGTCATGGGTTCCTCCTCCGTGTCGATCTAGACTTCTCGCCACGTGAAGGCCCCCGGAGCCCGAACCTCGCCCCCATGTGCCGTGTCCTCGGCTGCGTAGCCCGCGAGCCGGTCTCGATCCGGCACGAGCTGCTGGAGGCCGACAACCCCTTCATCCGGCAGTCCGAGAATCACGACTCGGGCTGGGGCATCGCCGCCCACCTGCGCGCCGAGGGCGAGGCGCCGGAGCTTCACCGGCTCCCGAACGCGGCCCACGCCGACAGCGGCTTCACCCCCGCGACGGAGCTCCGCGGCCGGATCTTCAACGCCCACGTCCGGCGCGCGACGATCGGCGGCCTGACGCTCGAGAACACGCATCCGTTCACGCTCGGCAACTACAGCTTCAGCCACAACGGGACCGTGCTTCGCTATCCGCGGCTGCTGGTGCCCGGCACGCGCACGCCGGACGGCGACACCGACAGCGAGGCGATGTTCTGCCGCCTGATGCGCGATTTCGACCCGGCTGCACCGGTCGGCTCGCTCCGGGCGCTGGCCGAGGCCTGCATCGACTCGGGTCCGTTCTCCGCTCTGAACTTCCTGTTCTCCGACGGTGAGCGCCTCTACGCGTACCGGCTGGGAGTGTTCGAGCTTCATTGGCTCACGCGTCCCGGCCGGCTCCTGATCGCCTCGGAGCGACTCACAGACGGCGAGCCCTGGCACACCGTCCAGCAGGACGTGCTCCTGGTGGCCGACCCGTCCGACCCCTCCGAGCCGCACGCCGAGCGCCTCGTGGGCGACGCGGCGCTCGCGCGCGCCGAGATCCGGGATGTCGCCGAGGGCTCCCACCTCCGCGGCGAGGCAAGGGGCGAGTTCGCGGCGGCGCGCGCGGCGGAGCTGGCCGGCTTGCACGCATCGTGAGCATACGCCTCGCCCTGCTGGCCAACCCGGCCGCGGCCGGGGGGCGCGCCATGCAGGTGCTCGCCCAGGCGCGCCCCGTGCTCGAGAGCGGCGCGGAGGTCAGGGCCGTGGAGACCCGCGGGCTCGATCACGCGCTCGACGAAGCCGCGGCGGCGGCCGCCGCCGGCGAGACGGTGGTCGCCGTCGGGGGCGACGGCACGGTCGGCGCGCTGGCCGGCGCTCTCCGCGACGCCCCGGTCCCGCTCGCGATCCTGCCGGGCGGCCGCGGCAACGACTTCGCGCGCGTGCTCGGAATCCCCTTCGACGCGGTCGAGGCGGCGGAGGTCGTGCTCGCGGGCAGGGAGCGCGTCGTGGACGTGGCGGAGGTGGATGGCCGCCCGTTCGTCGGGATCGCGAGCCTCGGCTTCGACTCGGACGCGAACCGCATCGCGAACGAGACGAAGATCGTCCGCGGCAACCTCGTCTATGTGGTGGCGGCCCTGCGGGCGCTGGCCGCGTGGAAGCACGCCTCCTACACGGTCACCGTCGACGGCGAGCGCCACGAGTGGCGCGGCTTCTCGGTCGCGGTCGGCAACTCGAAGGCGTACGGCGGGGGGATGATGCTCATCCCCCACGCCGAGGTCGACGATGGCCTCCTCGACGTCTTCCTCTCCGGGGAGTCCTCGAAGCTCGGCTTCCTGCGGGACCTCCCGAAGGTGTTCAAGGGAGACCACGTCGGCAACCCGTCTGTCCGGTTCCTGGCGGGCAGGGAGGTCACCGTCGACGCCGACCGGCCGTTCACCGTCTATGCCGACGGCGATCCCATCGGAGAGCTGCCGGTCACCGTGACGGTCCGTGAGCGCTGCCTGCGGGTCGTCGTCCCGGGCGCCTGATGCTCCGTCCCGCCGTAGCCGCCGCCCGCATCGCGCGGGCAGCCGCCCGCCGCTCCGGGCGTGGCGGCGGCACCACCCTCCCCGGCCGGATGCTCCTCCGCCTCGAACCGGATGCGATCCGCGCCCTCGGCGCCCGGCTCGAGCAGGGGGCGGTCGTCGTGTCCGCCACCAACGGCAAGACCACGACGAGCGGGATGCTCGCCGGGATCCTGGAGCGCGCGGGCCGGCCGATCGTCCACAACCGCGCGGGCTCGAACATGAACTGGGGAGTCGCGACGGCGCTGCTCGACGCGGGGCGCGGCCCCGGCGAGCTGGGCCTGTTCGAGGTCGACGAGGCGTGGCTCGGCCCGGTCGCGGCCGATCTGCGGCCGCGGGCATACGTACTCTGCAACCTGTTCCGCGACCAGCTCGACCGCTACGGCGAACTCGAGCGGCTTGCGGATGCCTGGGCCGAGGTCGTCGCCGCACGACCGCCAGGGTCTGCGCTGGTGCTGAATGCCGACGACCCGCTCGTCGCCGACCTGGGCCGTGACCGCGAGGGCGTCTCGTACTTCGGCGTGGAGGACGATTCGCACGCTCTCGGCGGCCTGGGGCATGCGGCCGACTCGAAGCACTGCCGCCGCTGCGGTGCGGCCTACGAGTACGAGGCCGTGTACCTGGGCCATCTCGGCCGCTATCGCTGCCCCGGCTGCGGCCGCGAGCGGCCGGCTCCCTCGGTCGTCGCCCGCTCGATCCGGCTGCGGGGCATGAGCGGCTCCGAGTTCGAGCTCACGACGCCGGAGGCAAGCACGCGGGTCACCCTCCCCCTCCCCGGCCTCTACAACGTCTACAACGCGCTCGCCGCCGCCGCGACGGCCACCGCGCTCGGCGCGTCGCTGAGCCGGATCGCCGAGGGGCTCGCGGCCACCGCGGCCGTGTTCGGGCGCGTCGAGGCCGTCGAGGTGACGGGACGCAAGGTCTGGATCCTGCTCGTGAAGAACCCGGCGGGCGCGAACGAGGTGCTGCGGACGCTGGCCCTCGAGAGCGGCCCGATCGATCTCTGGGTCGGCCTGAACGACGGCATCGCGGACGGGCGGGACGTCTCGTGGGTATGGGATGCGGACTTCGAGGTGCTCGCGGGCCGCACGCGTCACGTCACCTGCTCGGGCACCCGCGCCGAGGAGATGGCCCTCAGGCTCAAGTACGCGGGAGTGGAGGCCTCGCCGCGCGTGGACCGCGACCTCGGGCGCTCGCTCGACGCGGCCGTCGCGGAGGGGGACGGCCCGCTGTTCGCGCTCCCCACCTACACGGCACTGCTCTCGCTGCGGGAGGAGCTGTCGCGACGCGGCCTCGCGGGCCGGTGGTCCGGATGACGGCCGGGGCCGTGGACTGGCACGACGTCGAGTGCGCGGCTTACGGGGCGGACCTGCCGCTCTGGCGCGAGCTTGCGGCGGCCGCGGACGGGCCCGTGCTCGATCTCGGTTGCGGCACGGGGCGAGTCGCGCTCGATCTCGCCGCGGCCGGGCACGAGGTGACGGGGGTCGACTCCGATCCGGATCTCGTGCGGGCGCTGGCCGCGCGCGCACGAGCGCGTGGCCTGCGCGTGCGCGCGCACGCGCTCGACGCCCGCTCGCTCGCGCTCGATCCCGGCTTCGCGCTCGCCATCGCTCCGATGCAGGTCGTCCAGCTGCTCGGAGGGCGGGAGGGGCGAATCGCGGCGCTGGCGTCGGTGCGCGCCCTTCTTCCCCGGGGGGCCGTCTTCGCGGCGGCGCTCGCCGACCCGTTCGAGGGCGACCCGGCCGACCAGGTCCTTCCCCCGCTCCCGGACGTGCGGGAGCAGAACGGATGGTTGCTCTCGAGCCGCCCGGTCGCGGTGCGGGACGCGGGCGGCGCGCTCGCGATCGACCGTCTTCGCGAAGCAGTGTCCCCGCAGGGCGACCTCACGGGTGCCGTCGTGACCATCACGCTCGACCGTGTCTCGCCGGACGAGCTCGAGGCGGAGGGCCGCGAGTCGGGATACGAGCCGCTTCCCGCCCGCCGCGTCCCGGAGGTCGACGGCTACGTCGGCAGCACCGTCGTGATGCTGGAGGCGGCATGACGGCCACGCTCCGTGTCTGCGCGCTCTACCCGGACCTGATGAACATCTACGCCGACCGGGGGAACATCTCCGTGCTGCGCGCCCGCTGCGAGTGGCGCGGTCTGGGATTCGCCTACGCGGCCTCGGGACTCGGAGAGCCGCTCGACCCGGACGCTCACGATCTGCTCTACATGGGCGGTGGACAGGACCGCGACCAGATGCTCGTCGCCGGCGACATGGCCGAGACGAAGCGAGACGCGCTGCATGCCGCCGCGGATCGCGGCGCGGTGGTGCTCGCGGTGTGCGGCGGCTACCAGCTTCTCGGCCGAAGCTACGCGCTCGGCGGCGAGGAGCTTCCGGGGGTAGGCCTCGCCGACCTTCACACGGTCCGCGAGCCGGGTCCGCGCCTGATCGGGAACTGCGCCATCGAGGTGGACCTGGGCACCGGGCCCAGGGTCCTCGCCGGCTTCGAGAACCACGGCGGGCGCACCTATCTGGGCGAGAACGGGAGCGCGCTCGGCCGCGTGCTCGCCGGCCACGGGAACAACGGCCGCGACGGCACGGAGGGCGTCCTGCGCGGGAACGTGATCGGCACCTACCTCCACGGTCCGCTCCTTCCGAAGAACGTCTGGCTCGCCGACCGCCTGATCGAGCTCGCGCTCGGGATCGCGCTCGAGCGCCTTCCCGGCGACGAGCTCGAGGACGCCGCGCACCTGAGCGCGCTCCGCGCCGCCGGCGTCCAGCGCGCCCGCGGATAGGGTGTAGCCGTGGAGCGGGCCTTCGTCACGGGCGGGTCGGGATTCATCGGCGGGCGCCTGATCGAGCGCCTCGTCTCCGACGGTGTGGAAGTCCGGGCGCTCGCCCGGTCGGAGGCGTCGGCGGCCAGGGTCCGTGAGCGCGGAGCGGAGGCGGTTCTCGGCGACCTCGACGACCGCGCGGCCATCCAGGACGGCGCCGCCGGCGCTGACACCGCCTTCCACGCGGCTGCGGCAGTGCTCGAGTGGGGCCCCCGCGAGGAATTCGTGCGCGGCAACGTCACCGGCACGCGCAACGTCGTCGAGGCCTGCCGCGCGGCGGGCGTTCGGCGCTTCGTGCACGTCGGCACCGAGGCCGCGCTCCTCGTCGGCCAGGCCCTCGTCAACGCTGACGAGGACGCGCCGCTGCGTCCCGACTCGAAGGCCCATTACTCCGCGACGAAGGCGGAGGCCGAGCAGATCGTCCGCGATGCCTCCGCGGAGGGATTCGAAACGGTCGTCGTCCGCCCCCGGCTCGTGTGGGGCCCCGGCGACACCACGATCCTCCCCGGCCTGTGCGAGGCGGTCGAGACGGGGCGCTTCTCGTGGATCGGCGGCGGCACGCACCTCACCGACACCTCCCACGTCGACAACGTCGTCGAGGGCCTCGTGCTCGCCGCCGTCCGCGGCCGTCCGGGCTCCGCGTACTTCGTGCACGACGGCCAGCCCGTCGAGTTCCGCCGCTTCGTCACGGACCTGCTCGCGACGGCCGGAGTGGAGGCGCCCGGGCGGAACACGCCACCGGCGCTCGCCCGCGCGGCCGCTCCCGTGCTCGAGGGACTGTGGCGGCTGCTCGGCCGCAAGAGCACGCCGCCGGTGACGCGCCTCGCCGTGTGGCTCTCCTCGCGCGAGTGCACGCTCGACATCTCGCGTGCTCGCGAGGAACTCGGCTACGAGCCTGTGAAGAGCCGTGAGGAGGGCCTCGCCGAGCTCTCTGGGTCGCGATGAGCGACCGCGTGCAGAACATCCTGGGTGACGACGATTGGGACATGGTCCAGGACGCGTGCACCTGCTCGGGCCCGGTGACGCCGAGTATCCCGAGACAGGCAAGTACGGGCCGTTCGCAGGCGCCGCCCCCGGGGGTCAGGCGGCCGGCGCGGTCCAGCGCTTCGTGCGCGTGGAGGACGTCGACTATCTCGAGGGCGAGTAGACCCCGACCCCCGACGAGCCGAACCCGCCCGCGCCGCGAACCGTCTCGTCCAGCGCCGAGACCTCGTCCAGCTCGGGTGACTCCACGCGGGTGACGACGAGCTGTGCGATCCGGTCGCCTGGCGCCACCTCGAAGCTCTGCTCGCGGTCGGTGTTGAGAAGCAGCACCCGCAGCTCGCCGCGATAGCCCGAGTCGATCAGGCCAGGCGCGTTCACCAGAGCGATCCCGCTCCGCAGCGCGAGCCCCGAGCGCGGCAGGACGAGCCCGGCGTGGCCAGGCGGGATCGCGACGGCGATCCCGGTCCCGACGCTCGCGCGTGAGCCCGGAGCGAGCACGGCCGGCTCGCAGGCGTGGAGGTCATATCCCGCGTCGCCCTCGTGGGCGCGCTCCGGGGCCAGCGCGTGCTCGGAGAGTCTCGTGAAGCGGAGCCTCACGAGGCGCCGTTCACGGAGAAGCGCTCGAAGCGCGGCGCGGCCGCCCGCGGAACGAGCGCGCGGACGCGAACTCCCTGCGGCGTGTCCTCGCGGTCGACGTCCCCGGCGAGGTCGTGGAGCTCCGAGAGCCTCCCGCCCTCGCCGTAGGGGAGCAGGAGGTCCATCGGCTGGAGCGTCCGCAGGAAGCGCGCCTCGACGGCGCCGCGCAGCTCTCCGAGGCCCTGCCCCGTCTCGGCGGAGACCTGGATCGCGCGCGGGTGCCTGAACCCGAGCGCACGCCGGCGCTCGTCGTCCAGCAGGTCCACCTTGTTGAGGCAGAGGACGCGCGGACGCTCGGCCGCGCCGATCTCCGCCAGGACGTCGTCGACCGCCGCGATCATCCCGGCCAGCTCCTCCTCCGGGACGGAGGCGTCGACCACATGCACGACGAGGTCCGCCTCCAGCGCCTCCTCGAGGGTGGCGGCGAACGCCTCGACGAGCTGGTGCGGGAGCTTGCGGATGAAGCCGACCGTGTCGGTGATCAGGTAGGTGCGGCCCGAGATCTCGAACGAGCGGGTCGTCGGGTCGAGCGTGTGGAACAGCCGGTGGGCAACTCCGACCTCTGCTCCGGTGAGGCTGTTGAGGAGCGAGGACTTGCCGGCGTTCGTGTAGCCCGCGAGAGCCACGGTGGGAAGCCGCGCCCGCTCGCGCTCACGGCGCATCACGGCCCGCCCCGACTGGAGATGAGCGAGGCGCAGCTTCAGCGCCGCGATCCGGTCACGCGCGAGGCGGCGGTCCGTCTCGATCTGGGTCTCGCCCGGGCCCCTCGTGCCGATGCCGCCACCCAGGCGTTCGAGATGGGTCCAGAGGCCGCGCATGCGCGCGAGGTTGTACTCGAGCTGGGCGAGCTCGACCTGGAGCTTGCCCTCGGCACTGTGGGCATGCCCGGCGAAGATGTCGAGGATCACGGCGGTGCGGTCGATCACCGGCACGCCGACCGCCTGCTCGAGATTGCGCTCCTGGCGCGGCAGCAGCTCGTCGTCGCAGGCGACCAGGTTCGCGCCGCTCTCCTCCACGGCCTGCTTCAGCTCAGCGAGCTTGCCCTTGCCGAAGTAACGGTCGGGGTCGGGTTGGGGGCGCCTCTGGGTGAGCTCCCCGGAGACGGCGACGCCCGCCGTGCGCAACAGCTCCTTCAGCTCAGCGAGGTCCGGCTCCTGCGGCGATGCGGCGATGCAGAGGGCGCGCTGACGGGCCCGCGGGTTGCGGATCCCCTCCCCGTACCGGGACTCAGAGACGCGCCCGTTCCTTCCGCGATCCATTCCACGTCCCAGTCTAGGGCCGCGGACGGCCGGTCCCTGGCGGCGCGTCAGCCCGCGAGCGGGACCCGTGCCGCGGGCGGCACGGCGCCCTCGACCGCGAACCGCTCGGGAAGCGACAGGCCGGGAAGCACGACCACGCCCTCGCGGGGGTCCCCCGCCCAGCAGGCGTGCGCCACCGCGTAGCGATGGGCGCAGAGCGCCGCGGCCGCGGCCTCGATCTCGTCGATGCGGCGCGACCACAGGCCGCCGCCCTCGTCGACGACGTGATCCTGCTCGAGCTCGTCGATTCGCATCGCCACGCCGAAGGGGTGGCGCTTGGCCGGCGCACGGCGGCCGTGGAGCGCGCAAAAGACGGCCTCGATGTTGGTCTCGAACACCGCGGCCTCCGCGAACGCGCCCTCCTCGATCCGGCCCTGGCCCGGGTCGGCGTCGGGGGCGTAGAGGCCGAGGTCGGAGAGCGACTCGTACAGCGCCCGTGCCGCGTCCAGCGGCGGGTGCGGCGCGACGCCGCGGCGGCGCAGCTCCTCGTCGCAGACGCGCTCGGCGCGCGCGGTCATGGGCGCTCCGACGGCGACGACCACGTCGCCCATCGCGTGGATTCGCGCCGCCACCTGCGCTGCGGTTCCGGGCTCGTAGAACGTCGCCTCGAGCCGGATCGGCGGCTCGGGCGTGCGTACCTCCTCCAGCGTGCAGAGATGCTGCCACTCGGGACCGGCGGCGACGCCGCAGTAGCGCATCGTCAGCCCCCGAGCGCGCCGCGCATGCGCTCGACGGCCTCGGCGAGCCGCTCGTCGGGCACCGTCAGCGAGATCCTGAAGAAACCCTCGCCGTTCGGGCCGTAGGCGGCGCCCGGAGAGACGACGACACCGGACTCCTCCAGGACCAGCTCGCAGTAGGAGGCGGAGCTGTGGCCCTCCGGGACGGGCGCCCAGACGTAGATCGTCCCCTTCGGCGGGGTCACCTCGACGCCTATCTCGGCGAGCGCGGAGCACACGAGGTCGCGCCGGCGCTGGTAGATCGCGCTCATCTCGCGCGTGATGCCGGCGGCCTCGCCGAGCGCCGCGGCGGCCGCCAGCTGGACGGCCTCGAACAGGCCGGAGTCGATGTTGGTCTTGAGGCGCCAGTATGCCCCGACGGCCTCCGCATTGCCCACGATCGCCGCCGTCCGCCAGCCGGTCATGTTCCAGCCCTTCGACAGCGAGAACACCTCGACGCCGACCTCCTTCGCGCCGGGCGTCTCGAGGAAGCTCGGCGCGACGTAGCCGTCGAAGGTGGTCTCGGTGTAGGAGGCGTCGTGCACGACGAGGACGTCGTGCTCGCGCGCGAACTCCACCGCCCGCTCGAACAGGCCCTCCGGCGCCACGGCGCCCGTCGGGTTGTTCGGGTAGTTCAGGTAAATCAGCTTCGCCCGCTCGCGATCGGCCGTGGCGATCGCGTCCAGGTCGGGTGCGAACCCGAGCTCGGGCACGAGCGGCATCAGCACGGGCTCCGAGCCTGCGAGGAGCGGGCCGCCCGTGTAGACCGGATAGCCGGGATCCGAGGCCAGCGCGCAGTCGCCGGGGTCGAGGAAGGCCAGGTTCAGGTTGAAGACGCACTCCTTCGCGCCGATCGCGGGGACGATCTCCGAGGCGGGGTCGAGCTCGACCCCGAAGCGCTTCGCGTAGAAGTCGCGGAAGGCCTCGCGCAGCTCCGGGCGGCCGCGGTTCGACGGGTAGCGGTGCGTGCCGGGGTCGGCGGCGGCCGCGGCGAGGGCGTCGATCACGGCGCCGGGGGTAGGCGTGTCGGGGTCGCCGATGCCCAGGCTGATGACGTCGACGCCCTGCGCGGTCTTCTCGGCGATCTTCCGCTCGAGCTCCGCGAACAGGTAGGGCGGGATGCGCGCAAGGCGCTCACTCGGCTTCATGAAGGTCCTCCAGGAGTTCGTCGCTCAGCACGCCCGCGTACACGGGCCGCGCCCAGCCGGTCAGGCTCACATGCAGGTCCTCCCCGACCTCCACCTCCAGCTCGCCCCCGTCGAGGCGCACCGTCACCGGGCTGTCGAGCCCGCGGAGCACGGCGGCGACCGCGGCGCCGGTGGCGCCGGTACCGGATGACATCGTCTCCCCCACTCCCCGTTCGAAGATGCGCGCGCGTATCGAGTCGCCCGACTCGCGGGCCCAGAACGACACGTTCGTCCGGTTCGGGAACAGGTCGCTCGCCTCGATGCCCGGCCCCACCTCCCCCAGGTCGAGCTCCTCCAGACCCTCGGGAACCTCGATCGCGCACTGCGGGTTGCCGGCCTGCACGTGCTGGAAGCGCCACTCCCGCCCGGCGGAGCTGACGGTTCCCGTGCCGTCCTCGGGACCCCCCGGGTAGTCCGCGGAGGAGAGGCGCGCGCGTCCCATGTCCACGGTGCAGGTGTCGGGGCTCGTGATGGTCGGCCGGATCTCTCCCGCCGCGGTCTCGATCGAGAAGGTGTCGCTGTCAGTCCAGCCGTGACGGCGCAGGTAGAGGATCGCCTCCCGTGCCCCGTTTCCCGACAGCTCGGCCTCGGAGCCATCCGGGTTGAAGATGCGCAGGCGGGCGACGAAGCCGCGGGCCGAGGCGTCCGAGAGCAAGAGCACGCCGTCGGCGCCGACCCCCGTGTGGGCGGCGCACAGCCTTCGCACCCGCTCGGCGGTGAGGTCGAACGGGAGATCGCGCTCCTCGACGATCACGTAATCGTTCCCGAGCGCCTGCCACTTCTCGAACTTCACGCGGCGGCACCCTACAGATTGGGTCGTTTTGCACATTTCCAGTGGGTCGGACTGCCTGGTCGGCTCGCGCCGCCCGTCATAGCCTGGATCCGTGCTCGCGGATGCTCCCGACAGGACGGCAGGGGGGTGCATCGCGGTGTCGCGCCGCGGGGAGAGCAGGAGCTTTCCCCGCGGTGCGGCTCTCCTTGTGGAGGGTGAGCCGTCGGAGTTCGCGATGGTCGTCGAGAGCGGGCTGGTCAAGCTCTCGGCACGGCTCGCCAGCGGCCAGGAGGCGGTGATCGCAGTGCTCGGCCCGGGCGAGCTGCTCGGCGAGGTCGGTGCGCTCGACGGCGGCCCCTGCACGGGCACCGCCGTCGCGCTGGAGGACCTGACCGCGAGCGTCGTTGCGGTCGCCGACCTGCGGGCGCTCGTGCACGAGGACGCGTCCGTTGCGCGCGAGGTGATGACGACGCTCTCCGACCGTCTCCGCGACGCCGATCGCAAGCGCTTCGAGCTGATCGCCTTTGACACCCAGACGCGTGTCGCCGCGCGCCTGGTCGAGCTGTCGGCGCGCTTCGGGGAGCGCGCCGGTGAGGAGGTCCATGTCGGCCTGCCGCTGTCCCAGGCGGAGCTGGCCGGATGGATCGGGGCGTCCCAGGGCGCCCTGTGCACGGTGCTGCAACGGCTCAGGCGGCAGGGCCTGATCGAGACCGGCAGGCGGAGCATCACGGTGCTGGACGCGGACGGGCTCGCCCGCTGCGCTACGGCGGCCTGACGCGGGGGCGCGGCCGCCGTAGCGCGCGTCCTCAGGCCGCGCCCGCGAGGATCTCGCGCGCCACGTCCTGGGGTGGGCGCCCCGTCACGTCGATCAGGCGCACGCCGCTCAGCTTTCGCATCCAGGTGAGCTGGCGGCGCGCGTAGCGGCGCGTGTCGCGCTTCATCGCGTCGACGTCGCCCGCCAGCAGATGCTCGAAGCCGAGCGCCTTGCGCGCCGTAGCGGACGCGACCGGGGCCGCGCGCTCGACCTCACGGCGAGCCCCGGATCCGAGCATGCCGTCCACGCGCGATTCGATCCGCCGGTCCAGCTCCGAGCGCTCCATGGTGAGGCCCGCCAGGACGGTCGGCACGCGCATCTCGGACGTCCACAGCTGGGACGGCCCATCCCTCGGCCGCAACTCGCCCAGCTCGTGGAGCTCGAGCGCGCGGACGATCCGGCTGCTGTCCCCCACCTCGATCCGCTCCGCCGCCCACGGCGCCGTCGCGGCGAGACGCGCGTAGAGCGCCTGCGGGCCCTGCTCGGCCAGCTCCGCCCGGAGCCGCGCGCGCAGCCCCGGAGGCGGCGGCGGGCGGAGGTCCAGGTCGGTGAGCGCCGCGCGCAGGTAGAGGCCGGTCCCGCCCACTAGGATCGGGCGCCGCCCGGCGGCGAGCGCCGCATCGATCTCCTGGTGCGCGAGCGCCGCGAACTCGCCGGCCGAGAAGGTCGAGGACACGGGGACGAACGAGACGAGGCGGTGCTCCAGCCGCGCCCGCTCGGCGGGTGCGGCCGCCCCCGTCAGGACCTCGAGTCCCTCGTACACCTGGAGCGCGTCTGCGGAGATCGCGACCGGATCCTCGCCTCGCCCTCGCAGGATCTCCGCCAGCGCCAGCGCGACCGCGGTCTTCCCGACTCCCGTGGGCCCGAAGAGGGCGAGCAGGGGCCCCGGCAAGTCAGGCGACCCGCGCGACGAGCGATTCCACGCCTGCGAGCGTGGTGCTGGTGGCGGCCGAGATCCTCACGCGGGTGAGCTCGCCAGGGCGGGCCACCCCCTCGAAGTTCACCGTCTTGTTGTGCCGCGTGCGGCCGCGGAGGCGGCTCGGGTCGGTGCGCGACGGCCCCTCGACGAGGACCTCCATCTCGCGCCCCACGAACCGTTGGGCGCGCTCTGCCGCCCGCCGCTGGACGATCTCTACGAGGCGCTCCATGCGCTCCCGCTTCACGGCGTGCGGAAGCTGCCCCGGCAGCCCGGCCGCCTCGGTGCCCCGCCGCGGGGAGAAGATGAACGTGAAGGCGGAGTCGTAGGCGACCTCCTCCACGACCTCCAGCGTCTCCGCGAACTCAGCCTCGGTCTCCCCCGGAAACCCGACGATGATGTCGGTCGTGATCGCGCAGTCGGGCACGTGTTCGCGGATCAGCGCCACCCGGTCCATGTAGCGACCGCGGTCGTAGGTCCGCTTCATCGCCTTCAGCACCCGGCTCGAGCCCGACTGGAGCGGCAGGTGGATGTGCTCGCACAGGGAGGGAAGCTCCGCGTGCGCGCGGATCACGTCCTCGCGCATGTCCTTCGGGTGCGGGCTCGTATAGCGGACGCGTTCGATGCCCGGCACGGCGTCCACGAGCGCGAGCAGCTCGGCGAAGCTCGTACGGGGGTGCCCCGCCCGGCCGAGGTCGCGGCCGTACGAGTTGACGTTCTGCCCGAGCAGGGTGACCTCCCGGACGCCGTCGGCGGCGAGGCGCTCCACCTCCTCGACCAGCTCGGCGGCGGGGCGGCTGACCTCCCGCCCGCGCGTCGACGGGACGATGCAGTAGCTGCACGTGCAGTTGCAGCCCACGCTGACCTGCACCCAGCCCTGGAAGGCGCGCTCGCGCTTGGCCGGGAGGTGGCCGGTGAAGCCCTCGAACTCGAAGTAGCCCTGGGCGGTGAGGCTGTCGCTCGTGAGGAACTCGGCCAGGCGCGGGTACTGCCCCGGCCCGAACGCCACGTCCACGAACGGGAACCGCTCGAACACCTCGTCCTTCAGCGACTGGGACCAGCAGCCGCCGATGCCCACCACCCGGTCCGGGCGCTCCGACTTGAGCCGCTTGGCCTCGCCGAGGTGGCCCGTCAGGCGATTGTCGGCCGACTCGCGGATCGAGCAGGTGTTGAAGAGGATCAGGTCGGCTGACTCCCGATCGGCCGCCTCCCCGTAGCCGAGCGCCTCCAGCATGCCCTTCATGCGCTCGGAGTCGTGCTCGTTCATCTGGCACCCGAAGGTGGTCAGGTGGTAGGTCTTCCCCGCGGTCTGCACGGCGCCGAGGATAGCCCTCGCCTCAGCGCGCGTAGTCCGTCGAGCGGCTCTCGCGGATCACCGTGACCTTGATCTGGCCCGGGTACTCGAGCTCCTTCTCGACGCTTCGCGCGATCTCGTGCGAGAGCAGCGTCGCGCCGTCGTCGTCGACCGCGTCGGGGCTCACGATCACGCGGATCTCGCGGCCCGCGTGCATCGCGTAGACCTTCGCGACCCCGGGGTAGCGCTCCGCGATCGCCTCGAGGTCCCGCAGGCGCGTGACGTACTGCTCGAGCGACCTGCCGCGAGCGCCCGGTCGCGCCCCCGAGAGGGAGTCGGCGACCTGCACGACGACGGCCTCGACGGTCTGCATCTCGACCTCGTTGTGATGCGCCTCCATGGCGTGCGCGACCGCCTCCGACTCCTTGTGGCGGCGCGCCAGCTCGCCCCCGATCAGCGCGTGCGGCCCCTCGACCTCGTGGCTGACCGCCTTGCCGATGTCGTGGAGCAGCGCAGCGCGCCGGGCGGTCTTCACGCCCGCTCCCATCTCGCCCGCGATCATCGAGGCCAGATGCGCGCACTCGACCGAGTGGGCGAGCACGTTCTGGCCGTAGCTCGTGCGGTAGTGGAGCCGGCCGAGGAGCTTTGCGAGCTCGGGGTGCACGGAGCCGACGCCCGCTTCGAAGCAGGCCTGCTCGCCGACCTCGGCGATGCGGTTGTCGATCTCCGAGCGGGCCTGGTAGTAGCACTCCTCGATCCGCGCCGGGTGGATGCGGCCGTCCTGGAGCAGTTTCACGAGGGTGAGCCGCGCCACCTCGCGCCGGACGCCGTCGAAGCCGGACAGGACGACCGCGGACGGCGTCTCGTCCACGATGAAGTCGATCCCGGTGAGGCTCTCCAGCGCGCGGATGTTGCGGCCCTCCCTGCCGATCACACGCCCCTTCAGATCGTCCGACTGCAGCTCCACGACCGAGACGGTGGTCTCGGCGGCATGGCTGTGCGCGATCCGCTGCATCGCCATGCTGAGGATGCTGCGGGCGCGGCGGGCCGCGTCGTGGCGGGCTTGCTCCTCCTCCTGGCGGATCAGGAGAGCTCGCTCGTGCCGGAGCTCCTGGCTCAGCTCGTCGAGCAGCATCTGCTTGGCCTGGGTCGCGCTGAGCCCAGCCAGGCGCTCGAGCTGGCGGAGCCGCTCCTCGCGGGCCTCCCCCACCTCGGCCCCCCTGGCCTCGAGATCCTGCTCGCGCTCCTCGAGGGCAGCCGCCCGGCGCTCCGCCTCGGCGAGTCGCACGCCGAGCGTCTCCTCCTTCGCCAGAAGCCGCTCCTCGATGCGGGCGATCTCGGCGCGCCTCTCGCGAAGCTCGCCGGCGCCGTCGGCGCCCTGGGCGGGAGAAGGGATGGGAATCCCGCCCCTGCGCGAGGCCAGCGCGACGACCACGGCCGCCACGACCGCCGCCACCACCGCCGCCAGCACGATCTCCATTTCGCCTCGTCCCTCGCCGCCCGGCGGGCAGCCGGGCGTGCGCGTCGTTTCGGTGCGGCGGGATGCTCGGCCTGCGAGGCGCCGTGACCAGGGGACTCCGCGGCCCGTGCCGCGGTCAGCGAACGGCTATGGACGGGTCCGGCTGCTCCTTTCGTCGTCGTCCATGGGTGTCGATCGTGGTCGGTGTGTTTTGGGTGTCAAGTGGGCCCGCTCGGACCCGGAAAGCGCTGATTTCCTGGGATTTCGTGCCTCGCGGCCGCATCCGGCCGCCTGCCGCAAGCCTAGATCCCGCGCTCGCTCCGCGCAACCCGCCGCGGCACGTCATGCAAGGGCGCGCCGACGATGCTCGCGCACGGCCTCGTAGGCGAGCTCGGGGTCGTAGCCGCGCCGCACGAGCAGGCGCCAGGCGCGGTCGCGCTCACGGTCGTCTGCGAGCTCGCGGGGGAAGCGCTCGGCGAGGAGGGCGAGTGCCGCAGCACGCTCCTCCTCCCCGTCCTGCGCGCCGAGGGCGGCCTCGATGTGCTCGTCGGCCACCCCGCGGCGGCGAAGGTCGCGCTCGATGCGCTCGGCCCCCCAGCGCGCCAACGCCCGCCTGTCCTCCGCAAAGCGGAGCGCGTAGCGCGCGTCGTCCAGGTAGCCGGCGGACCTCGTCTCCTCCAGCGCCGCCTCGATCGCGGCGGGCTCGACGCGCTTGCGCTCGAGCACGCCGCGCAGCTCGACCTCGGTCCGCTCCCTCACCCCGAGGGCGCGGTAGGCGAGGTCGACCGCGCGCCTTATCTCCTCGGCGGACGGCCCGGCGGCGGCCACCGCTACGCGGCCTGCTCGGCGGGCGGGGCCTCGGCCTCGGACTCCGGCTCGGGCGCGTCGCCGGCGGGCTCGGGCTCGGCCCCGTCCTCGACCACGGCGATCGGCGCGCGACCCCCCGGCTCGAGCCCCAGGGCGGCGTAGATCTTCTCCTCGATCTCGCGGGCCACGGCGGGGTTCTCGCGCAGGTAGGCCTTCACGTTGTTGCGGCCCTGCCCCAGGCGGTCGTCACCGTAGGAGAAGAACGAGCCGGACTTCTGGACGATGTCTTGCTCGATGCCCAGGTCGATGAGACAGCCCTCGCTGGAGATCCCCTGGCCGTACTCGATGTCGAACTCGGCCTGGCGGAACGGCGCCGCCACCTTGTTCTTGACGACCTTGACCCGGACGCGGTTCCCGACTGCCTCCGTGCCCTCCTTGAGCGTCTCGATCCTGCGGATGTCGAGACGCTGGGACGAGTAGAACTTGAGCGCGCGTCCGCCCGGCTGGGTCTCGGGCGAGCCGAACATCACGCCGATCTTCTCGCGGATCTGGTTCGTGAACAGGCAGAGCGTGTTCGCCCTGTTCAGATTCCCGGCGAGCTTCCGCAGCGCCTGGCTCATCATGCGCGCCTGGATGCCGACCGTCTGGTCGCCCATCTGGCCCTCGAGCTCGGCCTTCGGCGTGAGCGCCGCCACCGAGTCGATCGCCACGATGTCGACCGCGCCGGAGCGGATCAGCAGGTCGGCGATCTCGAGCGCCTGCTCGCCGTGGTCGGGCTGCGAGACGAGCAGCTCGTCCACGTCGACCCCGATGCGCTTGGCGTAGAGCGGGTCCATCGCGTGCTCCGCATCGATGAACGCGCAGATGCCGCCGAGCTTCTGTGCCTCCGCGAGCACGTGGTAGACGAGCGTCGTCTTTCCGGACGACTCCGGGCCGAAGACCTCGACGATGCGGCCGCGCGGCATGCCGCCCACGCCGAGCGCCAGGTCGAGCGAGAGCGCGCCCGTGGGTATGGCGGCGACGCGTACGGCGGCGGCGTCGTCGCCCATCCGCATGATCGAGCCCTTGCCGAACTGGCGCTCGATCTGCGTGAGCGCCCCGCCGAGAGCGGCCTCGCGGGCCTTTGCGGCCTTCTCCTGTTCCTTGTCCATCCGAAGCTCCTCGAAAGATCGCTGGATCCTCCAAGCTAGAGGCGAGATCGGACGCCAAGGGCGAGTTGTGTGACAGTCGCGTCACAGCGAGGCGACGATCGCCTCACACCCGGCCCGCGGAGACGCCGGCCGAGGGCCCGCCCGGTCGGGGGCGCCCCCGGTCGGGTACAAACCGCGGATGGACTCGACCCTTCACGAGCGCCCCGCCGAGCTTCTCAGCCGGCTGATCCGCTTCGACACCACCAACCCGCCCGGCGCGGAGCGCGAGTGCCTCGCCTTCGTGGACGGCCTGCTCCGCGAGGCCGGGATCGAGACGCGGACGGTGGCCAAGGACCCCGCTCGCCCCAACCTGATCGCGCGCCTCCCCGGCGCGGGCAAGGCGCCGCCGCTGCTGCTCCAGGGCCATGTCGACGTCGTCACGACCGAGGGCCAGGACTGGTCGCACCCGCCCTTCGGCGGCGAGACCGCCGACGGCTTCGTATGGGGCCGCGGCGCGCTCGACATGAAGGGCGCCGTCGCGATGATGACGGCGTCGGTGCTGCGGGCGAAGGCGAACGGCGTCGAGCCGCCCGGCGACGTCGTGCTCTGCCTCATGAGCGACGAGGAGGCGGGCTCCGACCTCGGCGCGCGCTTCCTCGTGGAGGAGCACCCGGAGCTGTTCGAGGGGATCCGCTTCGCCATCGGCGAGTTCGGCGGCTTCAACCTCGACTCAGGCGGGACGCGTCTCTACCCGATCATGGTCGCCGAGAAGCTCAACTGCTGGTTGCGGCTCACCATCCGCGGTCCCGCAGGGCACGCCTCGATGCCCGTCCGGGGCGGCGCCATGGCCGAGCTCTCCCGGATCCTCCGCAAGCTCGACCGGGGCCGGCTTCCGGTCCACGTGACCCCGGTCTCGCGGCGGATGGTGCGCGCGATTGCCGAGCACTCGCCCCCTCCCGCGAGGCTGCTGCTCGAGGGCCTCCTGCGAACACCGCTGACCGACCGCGTGATAGGGCTGATGGGCGAGCGCGGGAAGCTGTTCGACCCTCTGCTCCACAACACGGCCAGCCCAACGGTCGTGCGCGCCGGTGCCGAGATCAACGTGATCCCCTCGGAGGTCACGCTCGACCTCGACTGCCGCCTGCTGCCGGGCTTCGAGCCGGGGCAGGCGATCGCCGAGTTGCGGGCGCTGATCGGCGACTCCGCCGAGATCGAGATCGTGCGGGCAGATCCCGTCGCGCCGGAGGCCGACCTGGCGCTCTTCCCGGTGCTCGCGGGGATCCTCGCCGAGGCCGATCCCGGTGCCCATGCGATCCCGAACCTGCTCCCCGCGGTCACCGACGGGCGTTTCTTCGCCCGCCTGGGGATCCAGACCTACGGCTTCACGCCGATGCGCCTGCCGGAGGGTATGAGCTTCACCTCGCTGATCCACGCGGCCGACGAGCGCATCCCGGTGGATGCCATCGAGTTCGGGACCGCCGCGATCCGCAAGCTGCTCGAGCGCTTCGGCTGACGTCGAGGTCAGCCGCCGTCCGCCGCGGTCGGGACCTCGCGGCTACCCAGTGAGCGACCGCCCGCGTCGAACGCCTCGACGCTTACCCCGCGCGCGCCGGCCGGGATATCCACCCCGATGAAGCGCGAGCCATCGGGCGCCCTCCGTGTCCGAGCCGTCTGGGTTGCCTCTCCCGGCATCGAGATCGAGACCTCTTCGGCATCCGGGGGAACACGCCCGTGGACAAACGTCGCACGCGCACCAGCGAGGCTCGCGAGCGAGAACCCCGGCGGCAGTCCGCAGCCCTCGTACACCGTAGGCTCCGACCGGCCGTCATCGAGAAGTCGTACACCTTCGCAGCGGCCTTTGTCGCTTTGCGATACGACGAGTTCCCAGCGGCCGAACTCGCGACTCGTGCCGGTGGCGACCACGCCGCGCCCGGAAGTGTGAGTCAAGCCGTCGCCAGCACTCCGCGGAACATCAGATCCAACCGCGCCGATTGCATAGGCGATTACGAAAGAGGCCCCGAAGCCGGCCGTTACGGCCAGCACTACGAGCCCTTTGCCGAACCCGCTCCGTTTGAGACGGTTGCCAAGCATGGGACCTGCTCCTTCTAGCTAGTGAGGAAAGTGGTGATGGTGCGCGAGTCCTGTCTGGCTGGATTCGGTGTGCGCTGAGGTTTGCGGTTCAAAGGCCGTGGTCAGATCCACATGGTTATGGTTCGAGATCTGGCACCTGACGGACCCATGAACGCCGTTCTCGGCCCAAGCCACGCACGAGTTTCGGTAGGTGCCATCAGATGAGTCCAGGAACGGATGGATCCATCCGTCCGGGTAGTTGGAGGTGCAGTCTCCGCAGCCGTGCGTCCAGAGGTTTGCATAGTGCTGATGACTCGCGAGCGCGGAACCCGCATACGTGCCGGCGGCAATGGCGGCAGCGCACAACGGGATAAGTAACCGTACCGAGCGCCCTTTCATGGGTCCTCCTCCCTGGAGTCGCGACCTTGATCGGTCGCACTGACACTAGGGCTCTTGGGGGGGGTGTCAACCCCGAGCGATTTCGGGCGCGGAATCGCTACGGTCACCGCCGGGG
>DATMJO010000142.1:0-28092 GCA_035553855.1 Thermoleophilaceae bacterium
CGGGCGAGGGGATCAGGTTCGCCGCCATTCCGACGAAGAAGCCCTGGATGAGGACGCCGATCGGGACGTTGCCCCCGAACGCCTCGAAGCTCGCCCAGAGCACCCCGATGTTCGCCCCCCAGAAGCCGACCGCTCCCACGACCGCCAGCGCGCCGCGGCTCGGGTGGCGCATGTAGCCGAGCGCCGTGCGGGCGCCGCTCGCCAGCGTGGCCGGGCCCGAGGCGAGCCGGTGGGCGAGCTGCGCCCGGCGGCGGTAGCCGCGAGTCCAGCCCGAGAGCCGCCGCTCGAAGTCCTCGGGGAGCAGCGAGATCAGGCCGAGCACCACGAGCAGGCTTCCCGCGATCGCCGCCGGGACGATCGTCCCCCCCACCGGGTTGTCGCCCGGCAGGACGCCCGTGCGCAGCAGCACGCCGAAGATCACGAGCGCCACGAGATAGACGGTGTAGAGGAGCACGAGCAGTGCGACCATCCGGCACGCGGCGCGGCGGCGCGGCATGCCGGCGCCGCGCAGCGCCCAGTAGGTGAGGACGAGCCCGCCCGCACCGGCCGCCGAGAAGACGCGCGTGGCCGCCAGGCCGGCCATGGTGATCTGGTACGAGGCGCGGAAGTCGAGGCGCGCCTCCATCTTCGGGTCGTCGGTCCCGGACAGGATCCCGCGGAAGATCGCGACGTAGGCCGCGAACGCGACCACGTTGAAGCCGAGCGCGACGACGATCCAGTACCACTTGGCGTCGCCGATGCGCTCGAGCGTGTCGTCGAGGCCCACCACCTTCGGCAGCAGCACGTAGATGGCCACGACGACCCCCACGAAGGCGAGCAGCAGCATCAGGAGGCGGCGCTTGTCCCGCAGCAGGCCGGCGGCCCGCTCCTCTATCCCGGAGTCCTCCTCCTCGTACTCCTCCGGCGTGAGCGCGGCGTCGTCGGGCAGACGCTCGTCCTCCGGCCGCCCGCGCCGCTCGGCCATCAGGCGGTCCCCGGCTCCAACTGCTGGACGTGGCGCTGGACCGCCCGGATGACCGGCTCGAGGCGCGGCCCGAGACGGCGCACCGCCTCGGCGAGCGTGAGGCCGGCGGCGAGGTCGAGGACGTAGTGCTCGCCGAGGTACACCAGCGCGAAGCCCAGGGTCACGGCGTAGGTCCAGGCCACCGCGCCGTGAACCGGGCCCACGTCCGTGAGCACGTGCGCGGCCATGACGGATGTGGCGAAATGGAGCGACGGCATTGCCGCAAACGGATTGCCTCCGAGGAAATCGTAAAGGGGGCGCCAGAGCCTCCCCCAATAATGCTCGCCCGACTCGACCATGATCCGCCGCACGGGCCTCATGTTCCCGTTCGCGCCGGCCCACCAGGGCGGGGCGGTCGGGACGAGCCAGTAGAAGGCGAGGCCCGCGTCGAATGTGCCCGCCATGAGGCACGCCGAGCGAGGGAAGTGGTCGCGGTGGCGCCAGAGGATGAACGCCATCGAGCCGTGCGGCACGAGGAACCAGCTCCAGTGGACCCACGAGAGCCAGAGGTCGTGGCGCTGCACCTCGCCCGGCCTGCCGAAAGCGCGCTGGAGCCGCAGCGTGGGCTCCTCCCCCATCCCGATCGCGCGGTCCACGCGGATCGGGTAGTTGACCCGCAGGCGCGCGAGCAGCCGCTCGGGGTCGTCGTTGGGCATCTCGTAGTGGGCGATGTAGGCCCACATCTGCAGCGCGTAGATGCCCGCGTCCCGCAGCGGCGAGCGCGGGCGGGCGACCGCGAGCGCGAACGGCGCCTGCCAGGCGAGCGCGGAGACGGCCACGGGCCTGAGCTTCAGGCGGTAGCGGACCATCGGCGCGGCGACGCCCGCGGCGACGGCCAGCAGCGCCGCGTTGCGTAGAGCCCTGTTCACTCGCACGGAGGCGCGAGGATACCTGCGAGGCAGGTCGTCGAAAGAAGGGGGTGAGACCCCCTCGAGGGTGGTTGAGGGTTCGTCAGACGGGCGCGCCGGCCGCCCGCGCCTCGTCCGGCTCGGCGATCGGGCCCGGCATCAGCTCGTCGGCCGGGGGCACCTCCAGCCCGATCACCGCCATCCGGCGCTTCAGCGCCCGGAAGGCGTAGCCGTAGATGTGCGAGGAGTGGTAGCCGTAGGAGGTGAACTCCCGCGCCGAGTCGGCATACGGCGGCACGAACACGTGGGCTGCCTTCGGCACCAGCTCCGCCACGCGCCGCTGGACGATCTCCCCGTAGCGCGGGTCGGAGTCGACCATGTCCTTCAGGAAGCGCACGCCGAAGGCGATGTGGCGGTGCTCGTCCTGCTCGACGAGCGAGAAGCCCTTCTGGAAGCCGGGGTACATCCCGTGGTCGGACAGGTACTTCAGGATGAAGCGCTGGCCCGTCATGGCCAGCACCCCCTCGATGACCATGTGGTAGGTCGTGATGCCCTCCACGAACAGGTCGAGATCGTCCGGGCGGGCCTTGATCCGGTCGGCGATCTCGCGCAGGCCGTCGTCGAAGACGTCGTGCCAGGGCTTCAGCATCTTCCGCTCGAGCTCCACCAGGCGGCCGCGCAGGTCGTCCGCGTCGAGCGCCATCACCTCGGCGCCGAAGCGGTCGAAGAACACGGCGTGGCGGGCCTCGTCCACGAGCTGGGTGGCGAGGAACGCCTCCACCTCGCCGCTCGGTGCCGCCAGCAGGAACGGCGCGAGGTCGGCCGTCACGCGCTCCTCGCCGATGTAGAACGAGCCGAAGCTCCAGGTCATGTTCTCCTGGGCCTCCGCGGGCGAGGAGCGCCACTGCTCCTGGTCGACCGAGAAGTCGAGCTCGTGGGCGCGCCAATTCTGGCGCTCCCAGAGCGCGTAGAGCTCGCCGTAGCCCATGATCTGCCCGCCCCCGCGGGCCTTGCCCTCCTCGGCGTCGTGCGCGGGATCGCCCTGGCCCGGGCGCGCGGCCCTCACCGCACCGTTCGCGAGCGCCCCCCAGGACCCGGCACGCGAGAGCTGGCGCTCGAGCTGCGCCTGCTCGCGCCGCATCTCGGCGTCGTCGCGGCCCTGCGAGCGCTCGATCCAGCGCCCGAGGAGGATGACCGGGTGGATCTCGCCCTCGATTCGGGTGAGCTGCCGCTGCATCGCCTGCGTCGGGGTGAGCTCCCCGGAGATGAGCCGGTGGTAGGTGTCGATCGAGACCGTCGCCGTGGCCGCGACCTTCGACTGCGGGCGCTCCGTCGTGACCCGCACGCGCTCGCCGTCGTTCACCTGGACGTACCAGGGCCCGCCGTCCGAGCCCTCGATGTCGTAGGCGACGACGAACGAGTGCCCCGCCGTCCAGGCAGGGTCGATCATCCACTGGAGCGCCCGGTAGACCGGGTCGGGGTCGAGCCGCGCTCCCTGGCGCACCGCGTCGGCCAGGCCGGGTGGATCGCCGGCCGTCATCGCCCGCAGGCGGAGCGCCCTGCGGCGCTTGCCCCGGATGCGCACGCGCCCGCCGAGCACCGCTCGGATGCCCTCGCCCGTCACGAGCGAGGCGAGCGACTCCGGATCGGTCGAGAGGCTGAACTCGACGTCGTCGCCCGTGGGCTCGCCGTTCAGCTCGGTCATCGTCGCGCGGCCCTCGTCCACCGAGACGCGCCACCTGCCGATGCCGGTGACCGCGAGCTCGTAGGTGAGCTTGCCCGGCACGCGGGCCGCCGCCCCCGGCAGGGTCATGAGCACGAGCCGCGCGGCGAGCTCGGGCTCCTCCTGCGCGATCTCCTTGAGCGCCTCCTGGGTCCTGTCCATCGCTATGCCGCCTTCTCCATGATCCGCACCTCCACGGGCGCGCGCTCCGCGAAGAGGCGCGCGTCGTCGTAGCTGCCTATGTGGTCGCCCCAGTGCATCGGAACCGCCACCCTCGGTTGGATTCGCCGTGCGGCCTCGACCGCCTCCGCGGCGGTCATCACGTAACAGCCGCTCACGGGCAGGAGCGCCACGTCCACGCCCGCCACGGAGTCCATCTCGGGGATCACATCCGTGTCGCCCGAGTGGTAGAGCCGCTCACCGCGGATCCGCAGGTCGTAGCCGACCCAGCCGGCCTCCCGCGGGTGGAACACGCGGCCGCTCGCGTCGCGCTTCGAGGTGTTGTAGGCGGGCACGGCGGTCACCTCCACGCCGTCGAGCGCGTCGAGCGGGACCGTCTCGCCCGGGACGATCGAGGAGACGCGCCCACGGACGCGCTCGGCGACGGCCGGCGGCCCGACGAGCCAGGTGTCGTCGTGGACGAGGCGCTCGAGGTCACGTGGCGAGAAGTGGTCATAGTGCCCGTGGGTGACGAGCACGACATCGGCCTTCGGCCCCTCCTCGACACGGTAGGGATCGATGTACACGGTGGCGCCGCCGGCCTGGATACGGAAGCCGGAGTGGCCCAGCCACTCCACCGTGTCAACGAGCATGGATGAAGAATACGGCGATCGACTCGCGAACCGGAGAGGAGCCCATGTCCTACGAAACAGTCCAATGGGAGCAGTCGGGGGGAATCGGGCGGATCACGCTCAACCGGCCCGAGACCCTGAACGCCTGGACCACCGACTTCGGCGACGAGCTGAAGCAGGTCGTCAACGGCGAAGCGGCCGACGAGTCGGTCCGCGCGGTGCTCATCACCGGCGCCGGACGCGGCTTCTCCTCGGGCGCCGACCTCAAGGCCGGGTTCTCCGCGCACCCCGAGGACGGCCTGCCCGACGTCAAGAAGGAGCTTCACGAGAGCTACCACCCGATCATCACGGGCGTCCGCCGGCTCGAGAAGCCCGTCGTCGCCGCCGTGAACGGCCCCGCGGTCGGCATCGGCTGCTCGCTGGCGCTCGCCTGCGATCTCGTGCTCGCCGCCGAGTCCGCCTTCTTCGGCCTCGCGTTCGTGAACATCGGCCTCTTCCCCGACGGTGGCTCGACGCTGCTCGTGCCCGCCGCGGTCGGCAAGGCGCGGGCGTTCGAGCTCGCGCTGCTCGGCGAGCGCGTCCCGGCGCCGCAGGCGCTCGAATGGGGCCTCGTCAACCGCGTCCACCCCGACGACCGCCTGATGGACGAGGCCAACGCGCTCGTCGAGAAGCTCGCCGCCGGGCCGACCCGCTCCTACGCCGGCACGAAGCGCGCGCTCAACCAGTCGCTGTACCCGAACCTCGAGGCGCAGCTCGACCTCGAGGCCGACATCCAGCACTCGCTCGCGCGCACGAGCGACTTCATCGAGGGGGTCGGCGCATTCGTCGAGAAGCGCAAGCCGGAGTTCGCCGGGCGCTGAGGGCGGGACGGGGCCGCGGGGCCCGCGGATATGATGCCCGCGCCTTGCGACCCGGCGCCCGAAATCGTGCCCTGATCACGGCCGTCACGGCCGTGACGGCCCTGCTGCTGGCCGCGGCCCCCGCCGCGATGGCGGGCGTCGTGCTGCCCGAGCGCGGCGGATCGCCGAACGCCGACGACATCTCGACGCTCTACTCGATCACCCTCTACGTGGCGATCGTGATCTTCGTCGGGGTCGAGGGCACGCTCATCTGGGCGCTCGTCCGCTTCCGCCGGCGCCGCGGCGGCGCCCCGCCCGCCCAGATCCGCGGCAACACGCCGCTCGAGATCGGCTGGACCGTCGGGGCCGCCGTCATCGTGCTCGCCCTCGCCGTCATCACCTTCGTCTATCTCCCCGACATCAAGAACCCGCCGCGCTCCGGTCCGAACGGCCTCCAGGCCTCGGGCAGCGTCGAGCTGGCGGCGATCAACCAGACGGCTCCGCCCGGCGGCGAGGTGCTCGAGATCGGCGTGAACGGCCAGCAGTACCTCTGGCGCTACGACTATCCCGGCAAGGAGCAGCTCTTCAGCTACCACGAGATGGTCGTCCCCACGGACACCACCGTCACGCTGAAGATCACCTCCCAGGACGTCGCGCACTCCTGGTGGATCCCGAAGCTCGGCGGCAAGGCCGACGCCCTCCCCGGCCACACGAACGAGACCTGGTTCAAGATCTCGAAGCCGGGCCTCTACGAGGGCCAGTGTGCCGAGCTCTGCGGCGACAACCACGCCGACATGCGCGCCGCGGTGCGCGCGGTCCCGCCGGCGGAGTTCGAGGCGTGGGCGCGCGAGCAGCGCGCGGACATCCAGGACGCGCGCGACGGGCTGGCGGCCCAGCGCCGCTTCCGCGAGCGTCAGGCAGGAGGTGAGGACCAGTGAGCGCCGTCGGCGCCCGTCCCGAGATCGTCATGCACGGGCAGATCCCCGAGCGCCGCACCGGCTGGACGTCGTGGCTCACGACGACCGACCACAAGCGGATCGGGATCATGTACCTGTTCGCCACCTTCCTGTTCTTCATCCTCGGTGGCGTCGAGGCGCTCCTCATGCGCCTCCAGCTCGCGCAGGCGGACTCGACGCTGATCGAGCCGTCGAACTACAACGCGCTCGTCTCGATGCACGGGACGACGATGATCTTCCTGTTCGTCGTGCCGGTGATGGCGGGCTTCGCCAACTACTTCGTGCCGCTCATGATCGGCGCGCGCGACATGGCGTTCCCGCGCCTCAACGCGCTCTCCTTCTGGCTGCTCCTCTTCGGCGGCATCGCCTTCTACGCGTCGCTGCTCTACACGCCGCCCACCGCGGGCTGGACCTCCTATGCCCCGCTCTCGGACGACGCCTTCCTGCCCGACGGCGGCATCGACGCCTGGATCTTCCTGATCCACCTCACGGGCCTCTCCTCGCTCGTCGGCGCGATCAACTTCGTCGCGACGATCCACAACATGCGCGCGAAGGGCATGGGCTGGGGCCGCATGCCGCTGTTCGTCTGGACGATCCTGATCTACAGCTACCTGCTGATCCTCGCCCTGCCGGCGATCGCCGCGGCGGTCACGATGCTCCTCACCGACCGCCACTTCGGCACCGCCTTCTTCGACGTGACCGGTGGCGGCGACCCGCTGCTGTGGCAGCACCTCTTCTGGTTCTTCGGCCACCCCGAGGTCTACATCATGATCCTGCCGGCCTTCGGGATGATCTCGGAGATCCTGCCGGTCTTCTCCCGCAAGCCGATCTTCGGCTACAAGGCGATCGCGGCGGCCACGGCGGCGATCGCGTTCCTCGGGATGCTCGTGTGGGGCCACCACATGTTCACCACGCCCACCGCCACGGTGGTGCTGGCGATATTCATGATCTCGTCGTTCGCGATCGCGGTGCCGACCGGGATCAAGATCTTCAACTGGATCGCGACGCTCTGGCGCGGGTCGCTCGTGTTCAAGACCCCGCTCTACTTCGCCTCGGGCTTCATCGGCCTGTTCGTGATCGGCGGGATCAGCGGCGTGATGCTCGCCGTCTTCCCGGTGGACTGGCAGTTGCAGGACAGCTACTTCGTGGTCGCCCACATCCACTACGTGCTGTTCGGCGGGTCCGTGTTCGGGATCTTCGCCGGCCTCTACTACTGGTTCCCGAAGATGTCCGGCCGGATGATGTCGGAGGGCCTCGGGAAGCTCAGCTTCTGGGTCATGTTCGTGGGCTTCAACCTGACGTTCCTCGTGCAGCACTCCGCCGGGCTCTCGGGCATGCCGCGCCGGATCTACGACTACTCGGCCTCGACGGGCTGGGAGGGCTACAACCTGGCGTCCACGATCGGCTCGTTCCTGCTCGGGATCGGCGTGCTCATCACCGTCGTGAACGTTCTCCTGTCCATCAAGAACGGCCGCAAGGCAGGGAACGATCCCTGGCACGGGAACACGCTCGAGTGGTTCACCCCGTCGCCGCCGCCGGACAACAACTTCGACGTCGTCCCGGTCGTGCGCTCGGTCGAGCCGATGAAGGACATCCGCCGCGAGGTCGTCAAGCGCACCGGCGAGCCCGCCGGCAGCGTGGCGGAGCCCGTGGCGTGAGCGGCTACGTCCACAAGCGGATCGACGACCTCCCCACGCTCTGGGACGGCTTCGCGAAGCTCGTCCGCGCGGGGCTCGACATCACGGCCTTCGGCGCGCAGATCATGGACCTGCCGCCCGACTACTCGACCAAGTCCCACGACGAGACCGAGACCGGCCAGGAGGAGATGTACCTCGCCCTGTCCGGGTCCGGCGCGGTCGTGATCCACGGCGACTCCGGCGACGAGCGGCTCACGCTCGACCCCGGCCACGTCGTGAAGGTCGCGCCCGAGACCTCGCGCACGCTTTCGAGCGACGGCGAGGGCATGCGGGTCCTCTGCATCGGCGGCGTGCCCGGCGCGCCGTACGAGGTGCAGGGCTGGACCGAGCCCGAGGGCTAATCTTCCCGGCCGTGACCGCGCCCTCACAAGGGTTCCGGCGGCTGGCGCTCGCAACGCTCGTCGCCACGTTCGTGCTGATCGTGATCGGCGGGATCGTGCGCGTCTCCGACTCCGGCCTCGGCTGCGGCCCCGCCGGCTCCGGCTTCCACGGCTGGCCGTTCTGCAACGGCGACGTCGTGCCGGGCGTCGACCTCAACTCGATCATCGAGTACACCCACCGCGTGGTGGCCGCCGCCGTGGGCTTCATGGTGCTCGCGCTGGCCGTGATGGCCTGGCGCCGCCACCGCGCCAACCGGCCGCTCGTGCGGATGACGGTCGCGGCGACCGTGCTCGTGGCGCTCCAGGGCGCTCTCGGCGGCGTGGTGGTCGAGGAGAACCTCGAGGAGCTGCTCGTGGCGGCGCACCTCGGGATCGCGATGATCTTCCTCGCGATGGTCATGTGGATCTGGCGCGCCTCGAAGCCCGAGGTCATCGGCCGCGCGCCGGCCCGGGGCGGGCCGCGCTTCCGCCCGCTCGCCTGGGTGGCGTCGGCGGCCATCCTCGCGACGATCATCGCCGGCGGCTACATGGCGGGCACGCAGAACTACGGCCGCGCCGACTACCAGCTCGGCGACGGCGCCCACCACGCGTGCGGCAAGGAGTTCCCCACCTGCAACGGCGAGTTCCTGCCCTTCGGCGAGGCGCGGCTCGTGGACATCCACCTCACCCACCGCGTCTTCATGTACATCGCCTCCGCGCTCGTCCTGTGGCTGATCGCGCTGGCGGTCAGGCGGCGGCCGTCCGCCACCGTGGTGCGTCTCGCCTACGGCGCGCTCGCTGTGCTCTCGGCGCAGATCCTCGTGGGCGCGCTCAACGTGTGGCTCGACGAGTACGAGGCGCTGATCGTGACCCACCTCGCGCTCGGCACGGGGCTGTGGGCCCTGCTCTCGGGGATCGTCTTCCAGCTCTACCGGGTGCCCGGCCCGCCCGGTGACGAGGAGGCGGCTCCGCCGCCTGAGCGCGAGGCGGTGCCCGCATGAGCGAGGCCCGCGCAGCAGCGCTCGCGCCCTCGGGCGTGCGCCAGGTCCTCGGCGACTACCTGGAGATGACCAAGCCGAAGGTGCAGTCGCTCCTGCTCTTCACCACGGTCACGACGATGTACGTGGCGGGCGACCCCTCGCCCGGCCTCGTGCTCCTGACCTGCCTCGGCGGCGCGCTCTCGGCCGGCGGCGCGGGCGCGGTGAACCACGTGATCGACCGCGACATCGACCTCACGATGGCGCGCACCGCGAACCGTCCGGTGGCCTCGGGGCGCGTGTCGCCCGCGGCGGGGCTCACCTACGGCGTCCTGCTCGCCGTCGCCTCGTTCGTACTGCTCACGGCCACCGTGAACGTGCTGGCCGCCTCGCTCGCCCTGTCGGGCTTCCTCGGCTATGTCTTCGTCTACACGCTCTGGCTGAAGCGCTCGACTCCGCAGAACATCGTGATCGGCGGCGCCGCCGGTGCCGTGCCCCCGCTCGTGGCGTGGGCGGCCGTCACCGGGTCGATCTCGGGCACCGCGCTCTACCTGTTCGCGATCGTGTTCTTCTGGACCCCGCCGCACTTCTGGTCGCTGTCGCTCCTGATGAAGGACGAGTACGCGAAGGCCGGGGTGCCGATGCTGCCCGTCGTGCGCGGCGAGGACGAGACGCGCCGCCAGATCCTGCTCTACACGATCCTGCTCTACGCGGTCACGCAGCTTCCGTTCTGCGCCGGGGCGTTCGGGCTCGTCTACCTCGGCTGCTCGGTGGTGTTGGGCGGCGCGTTCATCTACGGCGCGGTGCTGCTGTCGCGCCGCAAGGACCGCCGCACGGCGATCCGCCTCTACCTCTTCTCGCTGGCGTACCTCGCGCTGCTCTTCGGCGCGATGGTGCTCGACGCGCGGCTGTAGGGGCTTTCTTCGGGTGCCGGGACTCTCCGTCCGGGCGCTTGCCGGGCGCTCCGCCCCGCCGGTGGGCACTTAGGAGCGGAGGGCGGGCGTCAAATCCAGGCTCGCCTGCAGTTGAACATGAAATGCGCGCGCTTTGTCGAGGCTAGCCGGGCCGGGCTCAGCGAGCGACGCCGACCGGCGGTGCGGGCAGCATGCGCAGAAACTCGGCGGGAAGGGTCCCGCTCGCCCGCCAGTACTCGAGCCCCACCAGCCGACCGCCGGTGCGATCGAGCTCACGCAGACCGAAGTCGGTCTCCTCGGCGATCACCGACCCAGGGTCGTAGCCCTCGAAGCGAAGCCAGGCGATGTCGGCCTGCTCGTCATAGTGGCCGTCGATCTTCACTCTGCGAATGCTAGCCGCGGCGCCAGGGGTCACGACCCCACCACGCCATCTTCGGCGGCGCGCCGGACGCGCTGCGCGCCCGCGACTGCGGTTCCGCGACGCGCCTCAGCGCTCGGTCTGCTTCAGCGACAGCGCCGGCATCACCGCGGACACGGAGCGAGCCGGGGTGAAGTCGCCGCGGTCGGCGGAGCGCTCCTCGTCGCGGATCACGTGCATCACGGCGTTGATCAGCGCTAGGTGCGTGAAGGCCTGCGGAAAGTTGCCGAGGTGGCGGCCCGACTTCGGGTCGATCTCCTCGGCGTAGAGCTGGAGCGGCGAGGCGTAGGAGAGCATCTTCTCGCAGAGCTCGCGGGCCCTCACCGGCTCGCCGATCTCCGACAGCGCGGACACGAGCCAGAAGGAGCAGATCGCGAACGTGCCCTCCTCGCCGGAGAGGCCGTCGTCGGTCTCCTCGACCTTGTAGCGGAGGACGAGGCCGTCCTCTGTGAGCTCGTCGGCGATCGCGAGCACGGTCTTGCGCACGCGCGGGTCCGACGCCGGGAGGAAGCGCGTCAGCGGGATCAGGAGCACGGAGGCGTCGAGCGCGTCCGTCTCGTAGTGCTGGGTGAAGACGCCGCGCTCGTCCACGCCGTTCTCGCAGATGTCGGCGTGGATCTCGGCCGCCACCTTCGCCCAGCGCTGCTCGCACTCGGAATCCTCACGCAGGCGGGCGAGGCGGGTGCCGCGGTCGAGCGCCACCCAGCACATGAGCTTGGACGAGGTGAAGTGCTTCGGGTCGCCGCGCACCTCCCAGATGCCGCGGTCGGGCTTCTGCCAGTTCTCGATCGCGGTCTCGACCTGGCGCTTCAGGATCGGCCAGACGCGCTCGGGCAGGTAGTCGCGCGACTTCGTGTGGAGGTAGACCGAGTCGAGCACGGCGCCCCAGACGTCGTGCTGGTTCTGGTCGTAGGCGCCGTTGCCGATGCGCACCGGCTGCGCGCCCTCGTAGCCCGAGAGGTGGTCCAGCGTCGCCTCGGTCAGCTCCTTCTTGCCGTCGATCCCGTACATGATCTGGAGGCGCTCGTCCTCGCCCTCGGCCACGTCGGCGATGAAGTAGAAGAAGTCGTTGGCCTCCCAGTCGAAGCCGAGCGTGTAGAGGCCCCAGAGCATGAAGGTCGAGTCGCGGATCCAGGTGTAGCGGTAGTCCCAGTTGCGCTCGCCCTGCGGGGTCTCCGGCAGCGAGGTGGTGGCGGCGGCCACCATCGCTCCGGTCGGCGCGTAGGAGAGGCCCTTGAGCGTGAGCGCCGAGCGCTGGAGGTAGGTGCGCCAGGGGTGGTCGGGGAACTCGCCGTGATCGAGCCACTCGCGCCAGAAGTTCGAGGTGCGCTCCATGCGGTCGAAGGCCTCGTCGTAGTTCTCCGGCGCGCCGTGATCGGACCACGAGAGCGCCACGTAGGCGACGTCGCCCTCGCGCATCGTGTGGCGGGCGCGGGCGCGGCGACCCTCGAAGCCGAGCCGCAGGTCGGTCGTGAGCCTCACCCGCACGTCGCCGCCCTCGACCGCGGCCTCGGCCACGTGGTAGGTCTCGCCCGTGTAGTCCCACTCGGGCGACTCCGTGCCGTAGGCGAAGACGGGCTCGCAGTCGAGCGCCACCTCGACGAGGCCGTGGACGCACTTGATCGTCCGCAGCAGGACGTGGTCCGCGTCCCAGTCGGTCGGCGAGCGGCGATGGGTGCCGGAGCGCTCGTTCTCGTGGTGCCAGGGACCCATGGAGAGCGCGTCGCGCACGATGATCCAGCCGGTCTTCGTCATCCAGGTGGTCTCGAGCACCATCGTGCCGGGCAGGTAGCGGCGGCCGGCCGGGACGGAGGAGTCGGCCGGGCCCACGCGGAAGCCGCCGGCGTCGCGGTCGAGCACGGAGCCGAAGACGCTCGGCGAGTCCATGCGCGGCAGGCACATCCACTCGACGTTGCCGCTCGGGGCGACGAGCGCGACGGTCTCGCAATCGGAGAGGAAGGCGTAGTCGGCGATCGGCGGGAAGGCGCTGCGAGCCATCGCCGGGTTGCCGCCGTCGAGGTGCTGCCTCATGCGGCGTCCTCCAGGCGTGACGCCGCCGCGGCGTCGCAGAGGAGGACGAGCCGGCCCGATTCGGGCTGCACGAGGCTCGACGGGTGCTCCTCCGAGGGCTCACCGCCGAAGGCGGCGGCCACGGCGCCGGCCTTGCCCTCGCCGGTGACGAGGAAGACGACCTCCTTCGCCGCGTTGAAGACGGGCAGCGTCATCGTGACGCGCGGCACCTGCGGCTCCATTCCCGCCTCGGGCACGCCGACGGCGAGCCGCTCGCTCTCCCGCAGCGCGGGCTTGCCCGGGAAGAGCGAGGCCGTGTGGGTGTCGGGTCCGAGTCCCATGATCGCCAGGTCGAGCCCCTCCGGGCCGCCGCCGAAAGCCTCTCGCAGTTCCCGGTCGTACTCGTCGGCCGCGCCCTCGAGCCCGAGCTCGGTGAGCACGCGCGGAGCGCGGGGCTTGGGGTCGACCCGGTCGAGCAGCGACGCGGTGAGCTGCCGGTAGTTCGAGCGCTCGTCCCAGGGCTCGACGAGCCGCTCGTCGCCCAGCCAGACGGTCGCCTGGGACCAGTCGACGTCCTCGATCGCCGCGGCCCGCTCATAGGCCTCCCAGGGCGTCGAGCCGCCGGAGAGCGCGATCTGCCCGCCCGCCGCGGCGGCGTCCGCGACGAGCCGGGCGCAGGCCCCGGCCGGATCCTCCTCGATGCGCAGCTCCGCCCTCACCGGCGCGATGCTAACCGGAGGGCGGCGGCCGGTGAAACGGTGCCTGGCACTGTTTCACCGGCCGCTCTGCACCGCCGGCGCGGCGCCTACCCCAGCATCGCGCCGGCCGCCTCGAGCGCCGGGCGGTAGGTGGGGTCGCGCAGGAGCGCCTGGCGGATGCCCTCGCCGAGGATGCCCGACTCGCCGCGGGAGGCGCCCATGATCGTCCAGGAGGACTCCGATCCGTCCCGCGCCACCCGCCGCGCGCCGAGGCCGCCGCGGCCGCGCTCGAGCGCGATCGAGACGCCGCCCTGGGTCTCGATCGTGATGCCGGCGAGCCCCGGCGTGTTCTGGTCGGGCTGGGGCTCCAGCTTCAGCACGACCTCGCCGCGGCGGTGCTTCGCCCGGCCGGTGATCGTGCCGTTCTGGCGCGTGATCTGGCCGGGCTCCCAGCCGAGCCGCGAGCTGAGCCAGCCGAAGAAGAGCAGGCCGGAGATCGCCGAGTCCGGCCGGTGGCGACAGGTGACCGTCGCGAGCTTGCCGAGCTCGCCGCGCCAGAGCGGCGGGTCGAAGGTGGCCGAGATGCGCTCGCGCCAGGGCGTCGAGCGAAGCCACGAGAGATCGACGACGTAGACGTCGCTCGTGAGCTCGGTGGCGCGCTTCACGGCCGTTTCGATGTCGGGCTCGGACAGCGAGTCGAGCAGCACGATCTGGGCCATGTTGAGCATCGAGCGGACCGCGTCCCAGTGGCCGTGCGGCGCCCACACCGCCGTCGCGAGATCGGTCACGACGAGCGGATCCACGAGCGTGTCGAGGCGCTTCAGGTGCTGCGGCCCGCAGTCAAGCTCGACGCGCTCCTGCGCCACCGTCAGCACGCCGGGCTGCGGGTCGCCCTGCGTGGTCATCGTGACGCGCGCGTCGAGCGCCTTGCGGCTCGACTCGACCTCGCACAGAATCGTGCGCGAGGGGTGGAAGCGGCCGACGCGCTCGAGCCGGTTCATGATCTCGCCGCGCCACTCGCGATCGACGATGAGGACGAGGTTCATCACGCGCGCCGGCGCGTAGGACTCGTCCTCGGCGTGGCGCTCCTTGAGCAGCGAGCGGAGCGCCGCCTCAATCGCGCCGGGATTCGTGTCCTGCTCCGCCCAGACGGCGTCCATCAGCGCGCCTCCGGCATTCAGATCGCCCGCCAGGCGGCGCCCGGCGGCAGAATCGAGTCCGCCTCGGCCGGCCCCTGGCTGCCAGCCTCGTACTGCGGCACCGGCTCGTTGCTCTGGCGCCAGCCCTCGAGGATCGGGTCGCAGATCGTCCACTGCGCCTCCACCTCGTCGTCGCGGGTGAAGAGCGTCGCGTCGCCCCGCATCGCGTCCATGATCAGGCGCTCGTAGGCCTCGGGCGACTGCGACAGGAACGCGGTGCCGTAGAGGAACTCCATCTTCACCGGCCGGATCCGCATGCGCGTACCCGGGATCTTCGCCCCGATCGAGAGCGACACGCCCTCGTTCGGCTGCATCGTCAGCACGAGCTGGTTCGGCTGCGGGCCGACCGAGCCGGCCTGCGACTCGAACGCCATGTGCGGCACCGGCTTCAGGGTGACGGCGATCTCGGTGACCTTGCGCGCGAGCCGCTTGCCGGTCCGCAGGAAGATCGGAACGCCCGCCCAGCGCCAGTTGTCCACCTCGAGCCGCAGCGCCGCGTAGGTCTCCGTGCGCGACTCGGGCGGGACGTCCTGTTCCTCGAGGTAGCCCGGCACCTCCTCGCCGGAGACGATGCCGCGGCTGTACTGGCCGCGCACCGACATCGACTCGACCTCCTCCGGCCGCGGCGCGTGGATCGCGTGCAGCACCTTCACCTTCTCCGAGCGGATCTCGTCGGCGTTGAAGGCGATCGGCGGCTCCATGCAGAGCAGCGTGAGTAGCTGCAGCATGTGGTTCTGCACGAGGTCGCGCAGGGCGCCGGAGGTGTCGTAGTAGCCCGCCCTGGTGCCGATCCCGATGTCCTCCGACGCCGTGATCTGCACATGGTCGATGAAGTTCCGGTTCCAGAGCGGCTCGAACATGCCGTTCGCGAAGCGGAACGCCAGCATGTTCTGGACGGTCTCCTTCCCCAGGTAGTGGTCGATGCGGTAGACCTGCCGCTCGTCGAGCACCTCGAGCACGTCGCGGTTGAGCGCGAGCGCCTCGTCCAGCGAGGTGCCGAACGGCTTCTCGATCACGACCCGCACCTCGGAGCCCTCGCGCCTGTCGAGCCCGCGGTCGCCCAGCATCCCGACGATCACCGGGAAGAACGCGGGCGAGGTCGAGAGGTAGAAGACGCGGTTGAACGGGATGCCCGCCTCGTCGTCGTACTCCTTGGCGACCTGCTCGAGCTTCTCGTAGCCCGAGGGGTCGTCGAAGCCGCCGGAGACGTAGCGCACGCGCTCGAGCATCGCGTCGAGCACCGCCGGGTCCGCCGGCCGCCGCGAGAAGCTCGTGATCGACTCGCGGGCGATCTCGCGGTAGGCGTCGTCCGACATGTCCGAGCGCGAGAACCCGATCAGGTTGAAGCGCTCGGGCAGCGCGCCCTCGTGCGCGAGGTTGTAGACCGCCGGCAGGAGCTTGCGCTTGGCGAGGTCGCCCGTCGCCCCGAAGATGACGAGCGTCGTCGGGTGGACGGGCAGGCGCTCCAGGCCCTCCGCGAGCGGGTTCTCCTCCTGGGCGGCCTCCATCAGTTCTTCGTCTTGACCGCGTGGCCGCCGAACTGGTTGCGCAGCGCGGCGTTCACCTTCGCCGCGAACGCGTTCTGGCCGCGCGAGGAGAAGCGCTCGAACAGCGAGGTCGTGATCACGGGCGCGGGAATGCGCAGCTCGATCGCGTCCTCCACGGTCCAGCGGCCCTCGCCGGAGTCGTCCACGTAGGGCTCGAGGCCGGAGAGGTCGTTGCCCTCCTCCTCGAACGCCTTGGCGGCGAGCTCGCAGAGCCACGAGCGCACGACGGAGCCCTGCATCCAGAGGTGCGCGATCTTGGCGTTGTCGAGCTCGTACTCGCAGGCGTCGAAGATCGCGAATCCCTCGGCGTAGGCCTGCATCATCCCGTACTCCACGCCGTTGTGGACCATCTTCACGTAGTGCCCCGCGCCGGCCGGGCCGAAGTGGCCCCAGCCCGGCCCGTGCTCGTCGGTGGAGGGCGGGGCGAGCACGTCGAGGAGCGGCGTGATCCGCTCGATCGCCTCGTCGGCCCCGCCGGCCATCATGCAGTAGCCGACCTCGAGGCCCCAGACGCCGCCGGAGGTGCCGACGTCCACGTAGTGGATGCCCTTCTCGGCCAGCATCTCGGCCCGGCGCTTGTCGTCTGACCAGCGGCTGTTGCCGCCGTCGATCACGATGTCGCCCTCCTCCAGCAGCTCGCCGAGCTTCGCGACGTTCTCCTCCGTCGCCCCGCCGGCGGGCACCATCACCCAGACGGCGCGCGGCTTGTCGAGCTTCTGCACGAGGTCCTCGACCGAGTCGGCCGGGGTCGCGCCCGTCTCGCCCGAGATCAGGTCGATCTCGTCGCGCGAGCGGTTCCAGATCACGCAGGTGTGATCGGAGTCGCGGTGGATGCGGCGAACCATGTTCCCGCCCATGCGGCCGAGGCCGATGAAACCGAGCTGCATTAGTGATTCCTCCCCTGATTCCGGTGGTGTGATGGCGAGCGAAAAGCAAGCATGGCTAGGACGCAGGGCAAGCCAATGTCGGAGCCATTGGCGAGCCCGAGGACGACGCCAGGCGACGCTTTGCAGCCGCCAGCACGCCGCCGGGGTCGGGGGTGGGATCACTCACAGCATCTCCTTGATCTTTGTCGTGAGGTCTCGCAGCGCCTCGACCGGGTCGCCCTCGAGCCTGACCCGCGCGGCCGGCAGGCCGTTCTCGCGGAGGGTCTCGAAGTCGCCCGTGGCCTGGGCGTTCTTCAGCGTGCCGAACGTGTAGCCCGCGCCCGGGATCTCCGTGTCCTCGTCCCCGTCGTGCAGGAGCTGGAGGAAGATGCCGGTCTTCGGGCCGCCCTTGTGGAACTGGCCCGTCGAGTGCAGGAAGCGCGGGCCGTAGCCGAACGTCGTGGTGGCCCTGGTCGCGTCGCGGATGACCGTGCGCAGCTCGGTGACCGCGGCGTCGAACTCCTCCGACGGCCTGACGTAGCCGTGGATCGAGACGTAGTGCGGCGGCGCGGCCTTCGAGAGCAGCTCACGCAGCTCGTCGTCGGAGGCGCCGGGCGGCGGCTCGGTCCCCTGCTCCAGCACCCGCGCGGTGGCGTCCTTCGCCGCCTGCACGTTGGGCTGATCGAACGCGTTGATCCCCAGCACCCAGCCGGCGACGGCGGTGCCGAACTCGGAGAAGAAGAAGATCCTCCCGAGGTCGATCGCGCCGTGGACGGCCACGGTGACGACCGGGTGGCCGGCGTGCGCGAGGGCGTCGGTCGCCGAGTCGAGCTCCTTGTCGGGGTCGTCGGCGTTGCGCAGGTAGACGAACACGCGGTCGTCGCCGTACACGCCGGGCTCGCCGACCGGCTCGTCCGCGACGGGGAGCGTGCCCTTGCCCTCCTTGCCGAGCGACTCGGCGATCAGCTGCTCGACCCATAGGCCGAAGCTCGAGATCGGCTCGGAGACGAGGAAGGTGCACTTGTCGCGCCCCTGGAGCGCCAGCTCGCCGAGCATCAGCCCCAGCCAGAGCCCGGAGTTGGACGAGGACGAGTCGTAGCTCGTGCAGTTCTGCTCGGCCACCTGCGAGCGGTGGAGCAGGGCGTCCACGTTCGCGCCCATGAGCGCTGCGGGAACCATCCCGAAGTACGACATGACCGAGTAGCGCCCGCCGATGTCCGGGTCGTTCAGGAAGCAGCGGCGGAAGCCCTCCTTCTCCGCGATCTCCGCGAGCCCGGAGCCCGGGTCGGTGATCGCCACGAAGTGCGAGCCGTTGTCGATCCTCTGCCGGAACCAGCGGTACTGGGAGAGCGTCTCGATCGTCCCGCCGGACTTCGACGAGACGAGGAACAGCGTCTTCTCGAGGTCGAGCGAGCGCTCGGCCTCGAGGATCGCGCCGGGGTCGGTCGAGTCGAGCACGCGCAGACGCAGCCCGCCCGCGTCGCCGAACGAGCGCCGCAGCACCTCGGGCCCGAGGCTTGAGCCGCCCATGCCGAGCAGCACGCAGTCGGTGAGGCCGTCGGCCTCGCACTGCGCCGCGAACTCCCGCAGGTCGGCGGACGCCTCCAGCAGCGGCTCGGAGATCGTGAGCCAGCCGAGGCGGTTGCCGATCTCGGGCTTGCCGGGCCCGCCCCAGAGCGTCTCGTCCTTGCGCCAGACGCGCTGGGTGACCGACTCCTCGGTCGCCTTCTTCACGCGCGCCACGAGCGCGGGCTCGAGCTCGTCCGGGAACGACGACTTGATCGTGACCGGGCGGCCGGTGATCGCCGCCTCCTTGGCGGACTCGACGCCGTCCATGAGCGTCTCGAACGCCTTCACGAACGAGGCGATCCCCTCGCGCAGCAACTGGTCCGTGACGTCGGCCATGTCGATCCCCGCGTCCGCCAGGGCCGCGAGCACGTCGCTCGGGTCCTGGTCGGCGGTCGGACCCGTGACCTCGGACTGCTCTGCCGCCGCGAGCAGCGTGGGCATCGGCATCGTGTTGACCGTGTGCGGCGCGGCCAGCGTGTCCACGTACAGCGTCTCGGGGTAGTGCGGGTTCTTCGTCCCGGTGGAGGCCCAGAGCGGGCGCTGCACCGGCGCGCCGGCCTCGCGCAGCTTCGCGAAGCGCTCGCCCTCGAAGATCTCCTTGAACTTCATGTAGGCGGCGCGCGCGTTCGCGACGGCGGCCTTGCCCTGGAGCTCGGTGTTCCCGAGCGCCTCGAGGCGCTTGTCGACCTCGGAGTCCACGCGCGAGACGAAGAAGCTTGCCACGGAGTGGACCTCGAGCGACTTGCCCTCCTCGTGGCGCCGCTCGAGCCCGCGGATGAACGCCTCGGTGACCTTCTCGTAGGCCTCGACCGAGAACAGCAGCGTGACGTTTACGTTGATGCCCTCGTAGATCGACTCCTCGATCGCCGGCAGGCCCTCGTCGGTCCCCGGGATCTTGATCATCACGTTCGGCTTGCCGAGCAGCGCCCAGTACTCGCGGGCCTCCTTCAGCGTGCCCTCGGTGTCGTGGGCCAGCTCGGGGCCGACCTCGAGCGAGACGAAGCCGTCGCTGCCGCCGGTGGCGTCGTGGACGGGGCGCATCACGTCGGCCGCGAGGCCCACGTCGGTGACGGCGATCTTGTCGTAGATCTCCTTCGCCGAGAGGCCCTGGTTGGCCAGGTCGCGCAGCTCCACGTCGTAGTCGTCCGATCCGAGGATCGCCTTCTCGAAGATCGCCGGGTTCGACGTGACCCCGCGCAGCGAGTCGTGCTCGACGAGCCGCTGGAGCTCGCCCCCGGTGATCAGGCTCCGCCGGATCTGGTCGAGCCAGATGCTCGTCCCGGCCTCCGTCAGCGCCGCCAGGCGCGGGTTGACCCCTTCGTGGATGGCACTCATGCCACTGCCTCCTTGGCGCTCTTGACGACGTTCTTCGCGGTGGCGACCACCTCGTTCGCAGTGAGGCCGAAGTGCTCGTACAGGGCGGGCGCCGGAGCGGAGGCCCCGAAGCCCTGCATGGCGATCACCTCGCCGGCGTCGCCGACCCAGCGGTGCCAGCCGAACGGGCTGGCGGCCTCGACGGCCACGCGGGCGCGGCAGGACGGCGGCAGGATCTCGTCGCGGTAGGCCTTGTCCTGGGCGTCGAAGCGGTCCATGCACGGCACGCTCACGACGCGCGTCGCGATCCCGTCGGCCTCCAGCATGTCGGCCGCCTTCGTGCAGATGTGCACCTCGGACCCGCTCGCCATGAGGATCACGTCCGGGACCTCCTTGTAGGAGTAGCGCAGCGTGTACGCGCCGCGGTCGATCGCGTCCTTCGGCACGCCCGAGGGCTTCCAGGACGGGAGCCCCTGGCGCGAGAGCGCCATCACGGTCGGCGTGGAGGTCTGGGCGAGCGCGAAACGCCAGGCGAGTGCCGTCTCGTTGCCTCCGGCCGGCCGCACCACGTTCAGGTTCGGCGTGGCGCGAAGCGACGCGAGCTGCTCGATCGGCTGGTGCGTCGGACCGTCCTCGCCGAGGCCGATCGAGTCGTGGGTGAAGACCCAGATCGAGGGCAGGTGCATCACCGACGACAGGCGGATCGCGCCCTTCATGTAGTCGGAGAAGATCAGGAACGTCGCGCCATAGGCCCGGAAGCCGTGGAGCGAGAGGCCGTTGACGATCGCCCCCATCCCGTGCTCGCGGATGCCGAAGTGCAGGTTGCGGCCCTCGTAGGCGTCGGGGCCGACATCGCCGCCGTCCTCGATCAGCGTGAGCGTGGACGGCGCGAGGTCGGCGGAGCCGCCCACCAGGTTCGGGACGCCCTTCGCGGCCCACTGGATGACCTTGCTGGAGGCCTTGCGGGTGGCCACCATGCCGTCCTCCGGGTTGAAGCGCGGCATCTCGTCGTCCCAGCCGTCCGGCAGGCGCCCCTCCATGATCTGGGCGAGCCCCTCGTAGAGGTCCGGATGCGCCTGCTTGTACGCCGCGAGGCGCTCGTCCCACTCGGCCTGCGCCTCCTTGCCGCGGTCGATCGCGGAGCGGAAGTGCTCGAGCGCCTCGACCGGGACGTGGAAGGGCTCCTGGCTCGGCCAGCCGTAGGCCTCCTTGGTGAGCCGGACCTCCTCCTCGCCGAGCGGCGCGCCGTGCGCCTCGTGGGTGTCCTGCTTGTTCGGGCTGCCCGGGGCGATGTGGGTGCGGCAGATGATCAGCGACGGCTTGTCGGTGACCGACTTCGCCTCCTCCACGGCCTGCTCGATGCGTTCGAGCGCGAGGTCCTCGCCGAGGTTCTGGACGTGCCAGCCGTAGGCCTCGTAGCGCTTGCCGACGTCCTCTGAGAACGAGACGGCGGTGTCGCCCTCGATCGAGATGTGGTTGTCGTCGTAGAAGGCGATCAGGCGGCCGAGCTTCAGGTGGCCGCCCAGCGAGGAGGCCTCGCAGGAGACGCCCTCCTGGAGGTCGCCGTCGCTGGCGATCGTGTACGTGTAGTGGTCGATGATCTCGTGGCCGTCGCGGTTGAAGCGGGCGGCGAGCATGCGCTCGGCGAGCGCGAGCCCGACGCACATCGCGATCCCCTGCCCGAGCGGGCCGGTGGTGGCCTCGATGCCCGCGGCGTCGCCGCGCTCGGGGTGCCCCGCGGTGGGGCTGCCGAGCTGGCGGAAGTTCTTCAGGTCGTCCAGCTCGAGCCCGTAGCCCGTGAGGTAGAGCATCGAGTACAGGAGCATCGACGCGTGGCCGCACGAGAGCACGAAGCGGTCGCGGTTGAACCAGTCGGCGTCGGCCGGGTTGTGACGCATGGCCCGCGTGTAGAGGACGTAGGTGAGGGGGGCGAGCGCCATCGGCGTGCCCGGATGGCCCGAGTTGGCCTTCTGCACCCCGTCCATCGAGAGCGTCCTGATCGTGTTGACGCAGAGCTCGTCGAGGCTCGAATCGGTTGCGGTCGTCATATGGCCCTTTCCGCCGTCGTCTTTTCGGGTTGCAACTCCTGGGCGGCCAGGGCACCGGCCCCGATCACCCCCGCCTCCGCACCGCCCCGCGCGAGCGAGATCGTCACGTTCGCGAAGAGGGCGGGCAGGGCGCGCGCTTCGGCCTCACGGCGGGCGCGGTCGATGAAGAGGTCGCCGGCGCGGGAGAGCCCGCCGCCGATCACGACGTGCTCGGGCTCGAAGGCGTTGACCACGTTCGCGATCCCGATGCCGAGGTGGCGTCCGAGCGTGTCCATCAGCTCGAGGGCGTCGGCGTCGCCCTCGCCCGCGAGCGCGACCGCCTGGCGGCCGGTGACGCGGCCCCCGTTTCCGGCCGCGGCGCCGGCGAGCTTCGAGCCGGGACGCTCGGCGGCCATGCGGCTCGCCTGGCCCTCGAGCGCCGTCCCGGAGCAGAGCGCCTCGAGCGTGCCGGGCTGGGCGCGCGTGCCGAAGGGGTCGGTCTCGCGGGCGTCGATCGTGATGTGCCCGAGCTCGGCTCCGAGGCCGGTGGCCCCGCGGAAGACACGCCCGTCGATCACGATGCCGCCGCCCACGCCCGTCCCGAGCGTGAGCATCACGAGGTGGCGGGCCGGCCCGTCGGGCACGAGCAGCGCCTCGCACAGCCCGGCCACGTTCGCGTCGTTGTCCACCACGACCGGCGCCCCGAGCCGGCGCCCCAGCTCCTCGCGCAGCGGGATCCCGGCGAGCGGGATGTTCACGCTCGCGATCACCCGTCCACTCGCGTGGTCCACCTGGGAGGGCACCCCCACTCCGATCGCGTCGGGCGGGCCGCTCTTGGCGGTGACCTCCGCGACGGCCCCTTCGATCCCGTCCAGCAGGGCCTCCGAGCTCGACAGCTCGGTGGGGTGCTCGACCGATTCGACCACAGCGACGCCGTCCACCTGAGCGACGGCCACCTTCGTGCCCCCGACGTCGATCCCCAGTACGTTCAGCTCGGCCCCTCCATGTGGGGTCCATTCTTCCCGTCCCGGGCCGCAATGCGCAAGGCCACCGGCCGACTGTCTCAGGGAGTTCACGCGTCGAGCTTCCGCAGAGCGCCGTGATAGGCCTCCGAGAAGCTCGGGAACTGGGGCACGGTGTCGCGCAGGACCTCGAGCGGGATCCCGGCCCGGATCGCCAATCCGGCCTGGTGGATCCACTCGCTCGCGAGCGGCGCGACCGCCCACGCGCCGACCAGCACCGCCCGCTCGCGGTCGGCCACGACCGAGAGGGTCCCCTTCGGGTCCTCCTCGAAGGTGTAGGGGCGGGCGATCTCCTGCGGCAGCTCGATGGTGGCGCTGACCGCGTCGATCCCCGCGGCGCGCGCGTCCGCCTCGGTCAGCCCGACGGCGGCGACCTCCGGGTCGAGGAAGACGACGCGCGGGACGCTCGAGTAGTCGGCCTTCGCGGGCCGCCCGAGCATGTCGGCCACCGCGATCCGCGCCTGGTACTTGCCGTTGTGGGTGAAGAGGGCGACGCCCGTCACGTCGCCCGCCGCCCAGACGCCGTCCGCCACGCGGCAGCGCTCGTCGATGGCGATCCCCGTGCGCGGGTCGGCCGCCGCGCCGATGCTGTCGAGGCCCAGGCCCTCGGTGCGCGGGCGCCGGCCCGTGGCGACGATCACGACCTCGCCCCCGGCCTCAGTGCCGTCGTCGAGCGTGACGATGCGGCGGCCGTCCTCGACCCGGACGGCGGACGCGCGGCCACCGGTGCGCACGTCGATCCCCTCGGCGCGGAGCTGCTCGGCGACGATCTCGCCGAGGCGCTCGTCCTCCTTCGGGAGCGGCCGCCCGCGCTGGACGAGCACGACCTCCGCGCCGAGGCGCCCGAGGATCTGGGCGATCTCGGTACCGACCGCCCCGCCGCCGAGCACGACCGCGGAGGCGGGCACCTCGTCGAGGGTCGTCGCCTCGCGGTTCGTCCAGTAGCCCGCCTCCTCCAGCCCCGGAAGCGGCGGGACGACCGCCTCGGACCCGGTCGCGACCAGGACGCGCTCGGTCTCCAGCACGCGCTCGCCCACGGCGACCCGGCCGGGGCCGTCGAGCCGGCCGGCGCCGCGGATCACCTCGACGCCGCGGTCCTCGTAGCCCCGCTGGCGCCCCGAGTCGTCGCCCGCGCTCGTCATGTAGTCGCGGTAGGCGCGGATCGCGGGCCAGTCGAGGCCGGGCTTCGAAACCCCCGCGACCTTGTCCGCCTGGCGCATCGCCTCACCGGGCCGCAGCAGCGTCTTGGTCGGAATGCAGGCCCAGTTGGAGCACTCGCCGCCGATCAACTCGCGCTCGACGAGCGCGAGGCGCTCGAGGCCGGCGTCGAGCAGCCAGCCGAGCGCGTGCTCGCCCGCGGGGCCACCGCCCAGGATCACTGCGTCGTAGCGGTCAGGCATCGCGGCAACTCTCCCCCGGTCGTGTGCGGGAGACAGTCTCACGGTTTCGCCCCCGTCCGCTCAAGCTGGGCTTTCTGGTAGAACCCGGCGCGTGGACCGTCGCCTCGCCCACCGCAACATCCGCACCGCGCTGATCGCGGGCGCGATCTCGCTCGTCGTCTTCGGCGCGGCGTTCTTCTCGGGCTATGTCTACTGAGCCCGTCACCGAGGAGACCGGTGCCACGCCGGTGCCGCCCGCGGGCGAGCAGGTCCACCTCCCCGGCCCGACCTACCTGCCGGTGGTGGTGGCGCTCGGCGTCACGCTCGCCCTGGTGGGCGTCGTCTTCTCGTGGTTCGTCGCCGGCGGCGGGGCCGCCATCGCCCTCGTCGCGATCCTGGTCTGGATCCGCGACACCCGCGACGACATCGCCGAACTGCCGCTCGAGCACTAGTCCGGCCCCGGTCGCCGCGTCGGCGGCGGGAGGCTGAGCCCGGCTACGCCGGCACGTCGCAGGACGCGCCGTCCATCGTCCAGCAGCGGACGATGTCGCGCATCGAGAGGACGCCGGTCGTCTCCCCGCCCTCGACGACGACGAGGTGGCGGAAGCCGCCCTTGACCATCGCCTCGGCCGCCCGCTCGAGCGACCAGTCCGGCGCGGCGAAGGTGAGCGTCGCCGAGAGGTGGTCGCCGACCTTCTCCGTGTCGGGATCCTGGCCCGCGCCGATCGAGTCGAGCACGTCGCGCTCGGTGATGATGCCGGGGCCCGGCGCCTCCGGGTCGATCACGATCGCGGCACCGACCTTGCGGGATGCCATCAGGCGCGCGGCCTCGCGGAGCGTGTGCGCGGGCCCCACCGTCAGGACCGTCTCGCTCATGCCGTCGCGAACCTCCATTACCTGCCTCCTCGTCTCCCTAGTGCCGATTGACGCAAGCCTACCCCACCGATCAGGCGGACGACCCCGGTGGGGTTGCGGATGCCCTCCGACGGCGGGCATAGTCTCCCGCTGGGGGGAGTCGAGTCAGATGACGCGCATGACAACGCTGGAGCGGCGGAGGGCCCTGTTCGACGAGGCCGTCGCCATCATCGAGGCCGAATACGACCGGCCGCTCGACCTGGACGACGTCGCCTACCGCGTCGCGACCTCGCGCCGCCAGCTGCAGCGCGCCTTCGCCGAGTGCGGCGACACGACCTTCCGGACCTATCTCGCCGAGGTGAGGATGCGGCGCGCGCGCGAGCTGCTCGCGGAAGGCGTGACGCCGGTGGCCGAGGTCGGGCGCAGCGTGGGCTACAGGCAGCCGGCGCAGTTCAGCAAGGCGTTCCGGCGCACCTACGGCGCGCCGCCCTCGCAGCTCAACCGCCCGGACGGGTCGCAGCGCGGCTAGCTCCCAGGCCGTGGTTCGGCCATCGTCGTCATCCTCCCACCGCGCACAACAGGGGTCCCCGGCGCCTTTGCCGCGCGGGGCGAAATATCGGTCCCTGGCACCTTTGGTGCGCGGTATCCCGACGACGCCGTTCATCGGCGGGCTCCAATAGACTCGCCGCCCGATGGAGCGCCAAGAGGAGATCGCCGAGGCGACGGACCCGGCAGAGGCCGTCGCCAAGCTCGACCGCGGGGAGATCGCGAAGATGTTCCTCGTCGGCACGATCGCCTCGATCGTGGGCATCGCGCTGGTCCTCGCGATCGACTGGTTCCCCGACCAGCGCTCGACCGCGGCGCCCAAGATCGACACGCTCTGGGACGTCACGATGGTGATCGGAGTCCCGGTGTTCGTGCTCGTGATGGTCGTGGCGATCTATTCGGTCGTGAAGTTCCGCGCCATGCCGGGCGACAAGCGCGACGGGCCGCCGATCCACGGCAGCACGAGGCTCGAGATCGCCTGGGTCACGGTCCCGTTCCTGATCGTCTCCGGCCTCGCCGTCTACAGCTGGATCGTGCTGGACGAGATCGAGAAGTCGGCGCCCGACGAGATGGTGGTCGACGTGACCGGCCAGCAGTTCGCCTGGCGCTTCGCCTACCCCGGCGAGGGCGGCGTGAAGAGCAGCGAGCTGGTGCTGCCGGTCAACCGCACCGTCAAGTTCAACATCCGCTCCGACGACGTCATCCACTCCTTCTGGGTGCCCGAGTTCCGCATGAAGCAGGACGCGGTCGCCGGCCTCACCACCACCACGCGCGTCACGCCCACGAAGACGGGCAGCTGGCAGATCGTCTGCGCCGAGCTGTGCGGCATCGGCCACGCCACCATGCGCCAGCGCGTCCGGGTCGTCGACGAGGGCGAGTTCGACACCTTCCTGGCGGACCTCAAGGCCGAGGACTCGGAGAGCGCCAGCGCCTCCGGCGGCGAGGGAGACGCTCAGTAGCATGCCGCCGGTGATCGAGGGGACGGAGCGATGACCTACGCCGCGCGGATGACCGCGCCCGGCTGGTGGCGCGCGCTCATCGGCACCCTGATCGCGGCCGCGTTCGGCCTCGGCCTGACCGTCCTCTGCCGCGCCCTATACGGCTTCGACCCGCTCTTCGACGCGGACGCGATCGTCACGGTCTGCCTCATCTCGGCGCCGCTCGGCTTCCTCGTCGGGATCGGCTGCTTCGACTACTGGTTCTACTGGGCCGCCGGCCGCCCGACCCGCCCCGAGGACCACTCGAGCCACGGCGCCCACAGCTGGCGCGACTACTTCAAGGTCAACACCGACCACAAGGTCATCGGCATCCAGTACGTCGTCACGACCTTCGTCTTCTTCGTGCTCGGCGGCCTGATGGCGATGCTGATGCGGGCCGAGCTCGCCGCGCCCGGCTCGCAGTTCGTGGACCCGAACACCTTCAACGGGCTGTTCTCGGTGCACGCGTCGCTGATGATCTTCCTGTTCATCATCCCGGTCTTCGCGGGGCTCGCGAACTTCGTCGTGCCGCTCATGATCGGCGCGCCCGACATGGCCTTCCCGCGCCTGAACGCCCTCTCGTTCTGGATGCTCCCGATCGCCGGCGTGATGATGACGGCGAGCTTCTTCGCTCCCGGCGGCTCGTTCGCCACGGGCTGGACCGCCTACGCCCCGCTGTCAACGGAGACGCCGCTCGGACAGACCTTCTTCACGATCGGCGTCCAGTTCGCCGGCGCCTCGTCGATCGCGACCGCGCTGAACTTCCTGGTCACGATCATCACGATGCGCGCGCCGGGGATGACGTTCTGGCGCATGCCGCTGCTCGTCTGGGCCAACTTCACGACCTCGCTGCTCGTCGTGATCGCCACGCCGTTCATCGCGGGCTCGCAGTTCTTCGTGCTGCTCGATCGAGCCATCGGCACGAACTTCTTCGCGGCCTCGAACGGCGGCGACGTGGTGATGTACCAGCACGTCTTCTGGTTCTACTCCCACCCGGCCGTCTACATCATGATGCTGCCCGGGTTCGGGATCATCTCCGAGGTCATCTCCGCCAACTCGCGGAAACCGATCTTCGGCTACCGGATGATGGCGTTCTCGCTGATGGCGATCGTGGTGCTCGGCTTCACCGTCTGGGCGCACCACATGTTCGTCTCGGGCATGTTCTCGTGGCTGCGCGTCCCGATGATGATCACGACGCTGCTGATCGCCGTCCCGACGGGCATCAAGATCTTCTCGTGGCTCGCCACGCTGTGGCGAGGGGTGATCCACCTGACCACGCCGATGCTCTTCTCGCTCGGCTTCATCACGATGTTCACGCTCGGCGGGATCAGCGGAATCATGCTCGGCATGATCCCCGTGGACATCCACGTCTCGGACACCTACTTCGTCGTCGCGCACATCCACTACGTGCTGTTCGGCGGCAGCGTCTTCACGATCTTCGCCGGGATCTACCACTGGTTCCCGAAGATGACCGGGCGGATGTACGACGAGCGCCTCGGCAAGCTCCACTTCTGGCTCTCGTTCGTGTTCTTCAACCTCACCTTCGGCCCCATGCACT
>DATMJO010000143.1:0-7837 GCA_035553855.1 Thermoleophilaceae bacterium
GCCCGGTGACGCGCGGCCGGGCGGCGGGTGCCGGCGCGGGCAGCGCGGCGGGGACCGGGGTGGGGGTGCGCCGCGCGCGACGACGGGGCTCCTCCGAGCGGCGCTCGACGCGCTCGGCGCGCCGCTCGGCCCGGTCGCGCGCCTCGATCTCGCGTACCGCGGCGGCGCCCCCGCCGGCCAGCACGGCGCCGGAGGCCGCGACCGCCGCGAGCTTCTGCGCCGATACGACCTCGGCGGCCCCCTGGACCTTCATCGCGAGGAGCCCCGCGCGCTCGCCCGCCCACGACGCGGCGCCCTCGACGAGGCTCGACCCGGTGCCGCCGCTGCGCGGCCCCGCCACCAGTACGAGCCCGGCGGGGGCCACTGCGGCCACTCGCGCCGGCGCCGCCCGGTACTCCCTGAGCCGCGCGCGGCAGGCGAGGCAGGAGCGCAGGTGGGGGCGCAGGGCGGCCAGGTCGGTCGCGCCCGCCTCGCCGTCGGCGAGGGCGGAGAGCTTCGAGGCCAGTCGTTCGCACTCGGCGCCGGACTCGATGCCCCGCACGCGCGCGGCGAACGAAGCGCGTCCCTCCGTGAGGCAGCGGTTGACCTTTGTGTAGGTCCAGCCTGTGATCTCCTGGATCTGCCGGTACGAGTGACCGTCGGCGCGCAAGAGCAGCGCGCGGACCTCCTGCGGCTTCAGCCGGCCGAGCGCCTCCGCGCAGAGGCGCAGCCGCTCGAGGCGCTCGGCGTGCTCGCCCGCCGCGTCGGCCGACCCCGCCGCGCGCTCGAGCACGGGGTCCTCGGCGACGGGCGTGTGCCGCTCGCGCTGCCGGGCGAGCGCCCAGGCCTCGTGCTTCACCACGGTCTTGAGCCAGCCGACGAGGTCCTCCTCGCGCGCGGTGGGCGCCCTGGTCAGGAGGATCTCGAGGCCCCGCTGGTAGGCGTCCTCGGCGTCGTCTGCGTTCGCGGCATGGCGGCGCGCAGTCGCGAGCACCTGCGGCCCGTGCCGGGCGATCAGCCTGAGCGCTGCGGGATCGATCTCGGCCCGCGTGGGTCGCGGGCTCTCCTGTGCGGCCGTGTCTGCCTCCTTGCGAGTCGGCGGGTCCGGTGCCGTTGGTAGTCGCCCCGCGCGAGAACTCGCCCCCGTCCGTCAGCGCCGCGACGACCCCGAATCCCGCAAATTGCACGCATTCGCCCGGCTCGCTCGACGGATGACCGACAGCGCACCTGCGATCCTCAACTCCCCCCGGCGCGCGGCCGACGCAGTTCGCGGCAGGGGCACCGGTCACAAAGGTCCGGCAGCCCCGGTCGCTAGGTTCGTGGCCGTCAGATGCGGGAAGGGATCCGTTCGTCCCGGCCTCGAACCGCAACAAGCGGGTAGGCAGAGGTGTTTTTCGGTTTGATTCGGGCTGGGGAAGGTTCTATGGCGAACGGCGTACTAAATGAGCTGCAGGAGGTGAGGCCTGTGGCTGAGCCGGTGGTCCTGCCGACGCGGGACGTTCGCGCCCGTCGCCCGCCCCTGCTCAGCGGCCTGATCGCCCTCCAGACGCTCCGTCGCGGGATGCGCGTGAGCGTGCTGGTCGCGCTCGACATCGCCGGCGTCTTCCTCGCGCTCTGGACCGCGCTCGAGCTGAAGGCCGTCGTCCGGGGAAAGTCCGACCTCGCGCTCTCCTTCGACCAGACCCAGGACTTCGCCCCGCTCGCCTGCCTGGTCACGGTCCTGCTGTTCGCCCGCTCCGACCTCTACTCGGAGCGCGCCGTGCGGCCCGGCTTCTCGCGCATCATCGCCTCGCTCTTCCAGACGACCGTGCTCGTCCTGATCTACGCGATCTTCCAGGGCCACGAGTTCTCGAGCTACTACATCTTCTACGGCACGCTGTTCTTCGCCCTGATCTATGTGACCTCGTTCCGGATGGGCTTCGAGCGGGTCACCGGGATGCTGCTGCGGGCGGGCGGCTACCACCGCCGCGCCGTGCTCGTCGGCTCCGGCCCCCACATCGAGGCGGTCGCCCATGCGCTCAAGGGCGGCACCCACGCGGAGATCCAGCCCGTCGGGTTCGTGTCGCTCACGCCGCGCCCGGAGAACGGCCTGAAGGACTTCGGCCCGCTCGAGACGATCGAGCAGCGCTTCCCGGAGATCGACGAGATCGTCATCGCCGACCCCGACTTCCCGCAGGACGAGGCGGTCGACCTCGTGGACCGCTGCCACCGCCACGGCATCCGCGTGCGCGTCGCGCCGTCCACGATGGAGATCCTCATGGACCGGGTCGAGTTCGTCCCCGGCCAGACGCTTCCGCTGTTCGAGCTGAAGCCGCCCGTGTTCGACGGCATCGACTACGTCGTGAAGCGCGCGTTCGACTTCTGCGGCGCGCTGTTGCTGATCCTGCTGGTCTCGCCGGTGATGCTGATCTCCGCGCTCGCGATCAAGCTCTCCTCGCGCGGCCCGGTGATCTACCGCTCCGTGCGCCCGGGCATCGGCGGCGCGCCCTTCCACTGCCTCAAGTTCCGCACGATGTACGACGGCGCCGACCGGGCGCAGCGCGAGCTGGAGCAGGCCAACGAGCTGAGCGGCGCCATCTTCAAGATCCGCGAGGACCCGCGCGTCACGCCGGTGGGGCGCATCCTGCGCCGCTGGTCGCTCGACGAGCTGCCGCAGCTCTTCAACGTGCTGCGCGGGCAGATGTCGCTCGTCGGGCCGCGGCCGCTGCCCACGCGCGACTACGAGCGGCTCGAGGACTGGCATCGCAAGCGCTACCTCGTGACGCCCGGCATGACCGGCCTCTGGCAGGTCTCCGGCCGCTCGGAGCTCGACTTCGACGAGCTGGTCCGCCTCGACTTCCTCTACCTCGAGCGGTGGTCCGTCTTCCTGGATCTGTCGATCCTCCTGAAGACGATCCCGGCGGTCCTCCGCCGGCACGGCGCCTGGTAGATCCCGCCGGTTCGGGCGGGGGCCGGCTCTATGCTGGCCAGGGGCATGCTCCGCTACCGCTTCCTCTTTGAGCAGATGGTCCGGCGCGAGCTTCGCCAGAAGTACAAGGGCTCGGCGCTAGGGGTGCTCTGGTACCTCGTGAACCCGCTCGTCCTGATGGGCGCCTACGCGCTGATGTTCAGCGTGCTGCTGAAGGTCGCGAACGTTCCCGACTACCCGCTGTTCCTGCTCGCGGGGGTGATCGTCTGGGTGTTCTTCTCCCAGTCGCTGCTGTCGGCCGCGCCGAGCCTGGTCCAGAACGCGCCGCTCGTGCGGAAGATCAAGTTCCCGCGCGAGACGATCCCCGCCTCGGTCGCGACCGTCCAGCTCATCACCTTCTCCGTGATGCTCGCGCTGCTCGTGCCGGTCGCCGTGGCGATCCGCTCGACGCTCGATCCGGCGCTGCTCCTGCTCGTGCCGATCGTCGCGCTGCTCTTCTGCCTCGTGCTCGGCTTCTCGCTGCTCGCCTCGGTGCTCAACGCGCACTACCGCGACGTCGAGCCGGTGCTCGCGGCAGTGCTCCTGCCGTGGTTCTTCCTCACGCCGATCTTCCTCCGCGTCGACGACTTCCCCGGCGTCTCCGAGCACCGCTGGGTCGGCCATCTGCTCGAGTGGGGCAACCCGGTCGCGCCCTTCGTCGACGGACTCCGCGACGTGGTGTACGCGGGCTCCGCGCCGAGCGGCGCCCAGCTGGCCTACATGACGGGCGTCGGCCTGCTCGCGCTCGCGGCCGGCACGCTCGTCTTCCGCCGGATGGAGCGCGACCTGGCGGTGATCGTGTGAGGCCGGGCGAGATCGTGCTGGCGCGGGCGTCGCGCTCGTTCGCGCTCGACCACGACCGCAGCCGCACGCTCAAAGAGCTGTTCGTGCGCCGCGCCCGGAGCGGGCGCGACCGCGTCCACGCGCTCGCCGACGTCTCGCTCACGATCGAGCCGGGCGAGGCCGTCGGCATGGTCGGTCGCAACGGCGCGGGCAAGACCTCCACGCTCCGCTGCCTCGCCGGGATCGTGCCGCTCGACTCCGGGCGCGCCGACTGCGGCGGGAACGTCGTCTCGCTGCTCGAGCTCGGCGCGGGCTTCGGGCCGGACTTCTCCGGGCGCGAGAACATCTACCTCTCGGGCGCCCTTCACGGCTTCACGCGGGAGGAGATCGACGCGCGCATGCAGTCGATCGTCGAGTTCTCGGAGCTCGGGGAGTTCCTCGACGTGCCGGTCCGCGCCTATTCGGCGGGGATGCAGCTCCGCCTCGGCTTCTCGATCGTCGCCCACCTCGATGCGGACGTGCTCCTGATCGACGAGATCCTCGCCGTGGGCGACGAGTCGTTCCAGCGCAAGTGCCTGAAGCGCATCTCCGACCAGATGGCGCGGGGCGCGACGCTCGTGCTCGTCTCCCACGACCCGACGGCGATCGAGCGGATCTGCGAGCGGGTCGTGGTGCTCGACGACGGCCGCGTCGCCTTCGACGGGCCGGTGGCCGAGGGGCTTCTGCACTACCACCGCATGCTCGGCACCGAGCACGGCTCCTCGCAGGCGGTGCGCCCGGCGGACCGGCGCGCGGCGCTCACGGTCGAGGAGCTGGAGCTGCAGGACTCCGGGGGACGGCGCCGCCACATGTTCCGCACCGGCGAGCCGCTCGCCGTGGCGGTCCGCGTCGCCGCCGCCGTGCCGCAGGAGCGGGCGCTGCTCGCGCTCGAGGTCCGCGACGCCCGCGGCGAGCTCGTCTTCCGCACGGACACGGCGCTCGGCTCGGTCGACGGCGAGGTCCACGCCGGGTTCGAGGTCTCGCGGCTCGCGCTGCTCGGCGGGGACTACGACCTCGCGGTCGGCGCCTACGGCCAGGATGCGCCCGAGAGCCGGCTGCTCGACCGCGTCGCGCGCTTCTCCGTGGCCGCCTCCTCCGACGGCGAGGGCATCGCCGACCTGCGTGGGAGCTGGACCGTGGCCGAGCAGCGTTCCGCCGAGGAGGCGCTGCGGCCATGAGGCCCGAGGACGCGCTCGGCGCGGCCACGGATGCTGCCGCGAAGGCCGGGCACACCGAGCCCGAGGGTCTCTCGGCGCCCGCTGCGGCCGATCGCGCCACGCCCGAGCAGCTGCGCGAATGGGCGCTCATCGAGGTCGACCACGACCTCGTCTACTCGACGCGGAAGCTCGGCGCTCCGATCACCCTGATGAAGCGCCTGCTGATGAGGCTCCTGAGGCAGTACACGGTCGAGCTCGAGGCTCAGCAGACGCGCTTCAACGTGGCCGTCCTGGCTCGCCTGCGCGAGATCGAGGAGCGTCTCGACCGAGCCGAGAGGTGATCCACCAGATCATCTCGGCCGCGGGACCGTACGACGCGGTCACGCGCCAGGCGCTCCGCTACCGCGACCTGTTCGAGAGCTGGGGGATGGCCGGCGGCGTGCACGCGGCGGTCATCGAGCCGCGCGCCACCGGCGTCGCGCCGCTGTCGAAGCTCGATCCGGCCCCGGACGACCTGCTGCTCTTCCACTACTCGGCGTACGCGCCGAAGCTCGAGCGCCTGCTCGAGGCGCCGCAGCGGAAGCTGCTCGTCTACCACAACGTCACGCCCGCCCGGTACCTCTGGCCGCATCATCCGCACACCGCCGTGCTCTGCGAGCTCGGCCGTGACCGCCTGCCACGCTGGGCGCGGGCGATGGACGCGGCCTGCGCGGTTTCCGAGTTCAACGCCGCCGAGTTGCGGGAGGCGGGTGCGCGTCACGTCCACGTCGTCCCGATCCTGTTCGACCCGCCACCGGCGCGCCCGCCCCGTGAGGCAGGCGCAGCCCGCGTGCTGACCGTCGGGCGCCTCGCGCCCCACAAGCGCCACGACCTGGTGATCCGCGCCTTCGCTCTCTACCAGCGCGCCCACGCGCCGGAAGCCGTGCTCGACTGTCCCGGCGAGCCACTGACCGCCGCCTACCGCGACTGGCTCGTCGCGCTCGCCGAGCGCGCGGGGGCCCGAGGGGTCGACCTGGCCGGATCGGTCGGGGACGCCGTGCTCGAATCGCTGTACGCCCGTGCGGGCGCATTCTTGATGCTCTCCGAGCACGAGGGCTTTTGCGTGCCGCTGCTCGAGGCGTTCGCCGAAGGGGTGCCGGTGATCGCGCGCGCCGCGGGGGCGATGCCCGACGTGGCGGGTAACGCGGCGCTCTGGATCGACGGCGACGACCCAGGCACGATCGCGGAGCTGATCCACCTCGCCGTAGGCGATGAGGAGCTCCGCGCCGAGCTGGCGGCCCGGGGCCGCGCCCGCCTGGACGAGTTCGCGCCGGAGCGAACTGCGGAGAAGCTCCGCGCGGCGGTGAACGCGGCGCTGGAATGACCCTGGACCCGTCGCCGGGGTCAGACCCCCCAACACTCAACCTCCCTCAAGGGGGTCTGACCCCGACGGCCCTCAAGGGGGTCTGACCCGGACGACCCCGACGGCCGGGCGCGGAGCTGTCCGCTCGCGACGCGCCCGCCTGTCGAATGGCCTCCGCGCCTGGGTGATCGCGCCCGGCATACCCTCAACCTTCCTCAAGGGGGTCTGACCCCCCAACCCTCAACCTCCCTCAAGGGGGTCTGACCCCTTAGTCCGCAAGGGGGTCTGACCCCTCAGTCCGCCGGTGGCTGGCTTGCCGGGATGCCCGGGACCATTCGCTTCGATGCGGTCGCCGGTATCTCGGGGGGCGCCGGCCGCAGGCGGCGGAGCATGAACTGCCCATTGCGGAGCACGGGCTCCGGGATCGCGTCGGGCGTCGGCGGGAAGGGCTCGTCGGGCGTCTCCGGCAGGTGCGTCAGCGCCAGCGAGTAGTCGGCCCGGATGCCCTGCGGGGCGTGGGGATAGGTCGTGCCGACCACCGGGATGAAGGCGGTCAGCGGGTGCTCGTGCATGAAGTAGCCGGCCCAGAGCTGCACCCCCGTCGGAGGTATGTCGAGCCGGATGCTCGAGCCGGCCGGGATGCGGTCCGACCAGTCGCGCAGCTCGAGCATCGACGGCGTCACCTGGTCGAAGGTCACGGCGAGCTCGTCGCGGGTCTCGGCGGTCGCTACCGCTCCCCAGGCGGCGACCGCCACCGCCGCGGCCACAAGCCCGGCCCGTCCGCGGCCCGCCACCCAGGCCACGGCCGCCACGCACAGCACGAGCAGGATCGGGCCGACGAACGCCAGGTGCTTGTAGTCGAAGTAGGCGCCGAACTCGATCGTGCGAAAGCGCAGCATCGCGAGGCCCGAGAGCCCGAGCAGGACGGCCAGTGGCAGCGCCATCTCGCGGGGCACCGCGCGCCAGAGGGCGAGCGCCGCGACGAGCACGACGAGGACGAACGTGAACGCCCCGCCTCTCAGTGACACGAAGCTCTCGGCCGGCAGGAACTCGACGATGTCGCCGGTCCAGGCCGAGAGGTCCGGGCTCGGGTCGGTGAACTGGCGCGTCGCCGAGACGATCTTCTCGAGGACGCCGTAGAGCGGCACCGCCAGCAGCACGAGCGCGATCCCGCCCGCGACCGCGAGCCTCCGGCGCGGCCAGTCGGGCAGGCGCGGGCGCAGGCCCGACATCAGCGCGAAGCCCCCCACCGCGATCACCGGGTACGGGATCATCAACGGGTAGGCGAACAGGCCGAGCACGAGCATCAGCGCGAACAGCGCCGCGGCGCCCCGGTGGCGCTCGGCGACCGCGAGCCGGCCGAGCACGAGGGCGAACGGGAGGCTCGCGAGTCCCCACAGCTGGTTCCAGTAGGGGTGCACCGCGACGTGCAGCGCGGCCGCGTCGAGCATCAGCACCAGCGCCGCGAGCGGAGCGGCGAGCGGCGGCGCCCGCAGGACGACGAGCGCCACCAGCGCGAAGCCAGCCGCCACGAGACCGAGCAGGAGGGCCGAAACCGCCGGGAAGACCTCGATCGGGTCGAGTCCAGAC
>DATMJO010000144.1:0-12112 GCA_035553855.1 Thermoleophilaceae bacterium
GCGCTGCGGCGCTACGGCGAGTTCAGCGACGCGCACGCGTGGAAGTTCGACTGGATGCTGCGTGTGCAACGAGCGGTCCCGCGCGTACCGCCCCGGCTGCTCGCGCCGGGGGGGCCGGGAAGGACGGGTGCGCGATGTTCAGGTAGTGGGTGAAGGACCAGCGCACGAACGCCTCGCTCGACATGAGCCGGATCGCCGGCGCGAGCAGCCGGGGCGGTACGCGCGGGACCGCTCGTTGCACACGCAGCATCCAGTCGAACTTCCACGCGTGCGCGTCGCTGAACTCGCCGTAGCGCCGCAGCGCCTCGTGGCGGTCGCGCTCGCCGTCGACCACGGCACGCAACTCGCGGCCGCAGGCGATGCCGAAGTAGAACGCCGTGCGGATGCCCTCGGCGGTCAGCGGCAGGCAGTGGCCGGCCGAGTCGCCGACGAAGAAGACGCGGTCCTCGGTCGCGGCTCGGATCCGGTGAGGGATCCAGTTGCCCTGATAGCGGACCGGGTCGCGCCCCCGGTCCTCGGCGAGGAGCACCGTGGTGTCCTTCACATGGAAGCGGGGATCGAACGAGCCGACGCCGATCCTGAGCTCGTCGCCCGCGGGGAAGCTCCAGCCGTAGCCAGCCGGGACGTAGCGGCGGTCTATCCAGATCTCGAGATCGTCCGAGGTGCCGTTCGGGTGCACCTCGAGCCCGCGGGACAGGGGAGCGCCGGGCGGCTGGTAGTTGCTCGAGGGCCCGAGGATCCGGCGCCAGCCGAGCCCGTCGACGATCAGAGGAGCCGTGAGGTCGCCGCGGTCGGTGTGGACCGTGTCGCCCGTGCGCCCGTCCACCGTCGCCGTATCGAACTCGGCGTCGTTCTGGTCGTCGAGCAGGGCGCACAGCTCGCGGTAGTCGAAGGTGGAGAAGGTGAACGGCAGCGGGTAGCGGGCGGTCGCGTGCGGCGTGTGGACCACGAGCTCGGAGAAGGTCTGCCGAATGGAGCCCTCGAGGCCGAGATTCACCAGCCAGTCGGTGGGTGCGGCGCAGGCCGACGTCTGGCGCTCGCCGATCTCGTAGCGGTCGATCATCATCACCCGCGCGCCCGCGCCCGCCAGCTCGCGCGCGACGGCGAGCCCCGCGAAGCTCGCGCCGCAGATCAGGACGTCGGCGTCCCCGCGAAGGGGCGTTCGCGCCGCCCCGCGCTTTGTACGTCTCACCGGCATCGGGCGGGAAGGGTACGCCGCAATCCATGCCGATGCCGCTAACCTTCCCCGCCGCATGACAGTCGAGGTACAGGGCAAGCCGGTCGACGGGTCCGACGGTCTCCTCATCGAGATCGACGGCCAGATCGTCCCCAACTACGACGCGACGATGGTCCTCTTCGAGGAGGGCGACGTCGTGACCGGCCACGTGGTCCGGATCGACAAGGACGAGGTCCTGGTCGACATCGGCTACAAGAGCGAGGGCGTCATCCCCTCGAACGAGCTCTCGATCCGCAAGTCCGCGGTCCCCTCCGAGGAGGTGGAACTGGGCGAGGAGGTCGACGCGCTCGTCCTCACCAAGGAGGACCAGGACGGACGCCTCATCCTGTCCAAGAAGCGCGCCCGCTTCGAGAAGGCATGGCGCCGCATCGAGGCCGCCGCCGAGTCGGGCGAGCCGGTCGAGGGCACCGTCATCGAGGTCGTCAAGGGCGGTCTCATCATCGACCTCGGGGTCCGTGGCTTCCTGCCCGCCTCGCTCGTCGACATCCGCCGCGTCCAGAACCTCGACGAGTTCCTGAGCCAGAAGATCGAGTGCAAGGTCATCGAGCTCAACCGCTCCCGAAACAACGTCGTCCTCTCGCGCCGCGCGGTGCTCGAGGAGGAGCGCAAGGAGGTCCGCCAGCAGATCCTGGACCGCCTCCAGCCCGGCCAGATCGTCGAGGGCGCCATCTCGAACATCGTGGACTTCGGCGCGTTCGTCGACCTCGACGGGATCGACGGCCTGATCCACATCTCCGAGCTCTCCTGGAGCCACGTCAACCACCCTTCGGAGATCCTCTCCATCGGCGACGTCGTGCCGGTGAAGGTCCTCGACATCGACCGCGACCGCCAGCGCATCTCTCTGGGCCTCAAGCAGACCCAGCAGGATCCCTGGCAGCGCGTGGTCGACACCTACAGCATCAACGACGAGCTTGCCGGCGTGGTCACGAAGGTCGTGACCTTCGGCGCCTTCGTCGAGATCCTCGACGGCGTCGAGGGCCTCGTGCACATCTCCGAGCTCGCCCAGCACCACGTGGAGAACCCGCGTGAGGTCGTCGCCCCCGGCGACGAGGTGAAGGTGAAGATCCTCGAGATCGACTCCGAGCGCCGCCGTCTCTCCCTGAGCGTCAAGCGCGTCGAGGGCCAGGTGCTCGAGCTGCGCGAGGTTCCGCCCGAGGAGCTCGGCGAGGTCCAGGACCTAGGCCTGTCCGACGAGGTCTTCCAGGGCGATGCGATGGAGGCCCTGGAGGCCGAAGCCCCCGAGGCTGAGGCTGAGCCTGAGGCCGAGGATGCCGGGGCAGCGGCCCCTGAGGCCGACGCCGAGGTCGAGGCCCCAGCGGAGCCCGAGGAGGCCGAGCCCGAGGCCGACGTCCCGGCCGAGCCCGAGGCGTCGGAGCCCGCGCCCGAGGCGGCCGCCGAGCCCGCTCCGGAGGCCGAAGAGGCCCCCGCCGAGCCCGAGGCGGAAGCGACCGCCGACGAGCCCTCCGGCGAGGAGCCCGAGGACCAGGCTTAGGCACGTGGCCGGCGACGCCGGCGCCGTGCCGTTCGTGGGGCTGACCGGAGGGATGGGCGCCGGAAAGTCGGAGGCGCTCGCCGCGCTCGAGCGGCTCGGCGCCGCGACGCTCTCGACGGACGCCGTGGTCCACGAGCTTCTGACCGGCCCCGCGCTCGGGACCCTGATCGCCGAGCGCTTCGGGGACGAAGCCGCGCCCGGCGGGACGGTGGACCGCGACACCCTGGCCGCCGTCGTCTTCGAGCAGCCCGCCGAGCGCGAGTGGCTCGAGGGAGTCCTGTGGCCGCTCGTCGGGCAGCGGGTGATCGAATGGCGCGCGGGCGTCACCGCCCTCGCGCCGCCGCCCCCCGCTGCGGTCGTCGAGGTGCCACTCCTGTTCGAGTCCGGGATGGACGCGGCCTTCGACCACACGATCGCGGTCGTCGCGGACGACGAGGTCCGCGCAGAACGCATGGCGGCCCGCGGCCACCGCGGCACCGAGGGACGCGACGCGCGCCAGCTCACCCAGGACGAGAAGGCGGCACGCGCGAGCTTCGCGGTCCGCAACGAGGGCACGATCGACGAGTTGGAGGAGAAGCTCCGCCGCCTGCTCGACCGAATCCGCGCATAAGGTGGGCAGGGACCGCAAAGTGACCCCTCAGACCGCACAGCGCCCGAAGGCAGGCCGTTCGAAGCCCGCCCCTGCGCGCCGACGCCCCTCGGCCGCCGCCCGCCGCAAGGCGAGCGTGAGGCGGCGCCGCGCGCTCGCGGTCGGCATCGGCCTGGCCGCGCTTCTGGCCGGGGCGGTCGCCGCGGGCGTCGGCCCTCTCGGCGATGCGGTCCGCGAGCTCACGTTGCCGCTGAAGCACGAGGACGTCATCCGCCAGCAGGCGCGCGACAAGAGCCTCGATCCCGCCCTGATAGCCGCCGTGATCTACGAGGAGTCGAAGTTCCGCGACCAGACCTCGTCGGCCGGCGCGAAGGGCCTGATGCAGATCCTGCCCGACACGGCGAACTTCATCGCCGACAAGTCGGGTGGCACCCGTTTCGAGGTGCGCGACCTCGCCGACCCCGACATCAACATCCGTTACGGCTCCTGGTACCTGCGCTACCTGATGGACCAGCACGACGACAACGTCGCGCTGGCGGTCGCGGCGTACAACGCCGGGGAGGGCAACGTGGATGACTGGGTGCACCGCGCCGGTGGCGTCGCGCGCTTCGATCTCGACACGCACATCCTGTTCCCCGAGACGCGCGAGTACGTTCGCGGGGTGCTCGAGTCGCGCGAGGAGTACCGCCGCCACTACGCGCGCGAGCTGGGGCTGTAGGGCGGTGGCCGGTCGCGAGGTCCGGGAGCTCGGTCCCGGAGAGAGCGGCCTTGCATTCGAGGCGATGCGTGAGCTCCGCCCGGGACTCGCCGGCGAGGCGGACTTCGCGCGGCGAGTGGACGTGTTGCAGCGCCCGCAGGGCTACCGCCTCGTCGCGGCGCTCGACGGCGGGCCCGTCGCCGCGGCCGTGGCCGGGTTCCGCGCCGACCACAGCCTCTCCTGGGGCAGCTTCCTCTACGTGGACGACCTCTCGACGCTGCCGTCCGCCCGGCGCCGCGGGCATGCGGGCGCGCTGCTCGACTGGCTGCTCGAGGAGGCCGCGCGCCTCGGCTGCGACCAGCTCCATCTCGACTCGGGCGTGGGCGCCGAGCGCGCTGACGCCCACCGCCTCTACATGTCGAAGGGGATGGTGATCGCCGCGCACCACTTCGCGCGTGCTGTGCCGCGGGGGTAGGCCGGAGCGCCCTCAGTGGGCGGGCATCCCGCGGGCCGCGGCGCGGAGACGGTTGCACTCGCGCCGGATCTCGACCCGTCGGTCGCCCGGGTCCGCGCAGAGCGCGTCGATCCTGTCCGCCGCCTCGACCACCCGCGCGGCGAGCACCTCGGCGGGTGTCCGGGGAGTGGCCGCGGCGGCGGGCCCGCCGCGGCGCAGGATCGGCGGGAGGGCGGTGGTCAGCAGGAAGGCGACCAGGACTACGGCCATCGCCTGGGCCAGACCCTCGTCGACGTCGCCGGTGGCGCCCGAGATGGGAGCGGCCGCCGCGACCGCATCGACGATCCCGAGCCCGATCGATGTGACGACGAGGAACGAGACCAGCCGGCTGTCGTCCGCGCGGCGGGCGCCCGCGACAAGCGCTGCGTGTGAGGCCGCGATGGACGCCACCGCAGCGCAGCCGAAGACGCGCGCGGGGACTTCCGCGTCGGCGTCGCCCCAGACCGCCCACAGCAGAGCGGCGAAGGTGCCCGCCGACAGCGCCGCCGTGACGGTGCCGAGCGCCCGCAGGCCCGCTCGGGAGCGCGGCCGCAGGGCCATTCCCGCCGCGCCCATCGAGCTGAACACGGCGAAGCCCAGGCTGGTCGCGATCACCCGGGCCTCGGTCTCGTCGAACGACCTGTCGACGATCGCGATGGCCGCCGCCGCCGCGGCGACCGTCAGGGACGCCGCGAGCGCGCGGCGGAGGGTGGTCCCGATCCGGCCCCGGCGCCGCGCCGCGCCGGTCACGAGGAGTAGAGCGCCTCGATCTCCTCCGCGTACTTCTCGGCGATCGGCTTGCGCTTCAGCTTCATCGTGGGGGTCAGCTCGTCGCCGCCGGGCTGCCATTCCTCGTCCAGCACCGTGAAGCGCTTGATCTGCTCGACGCGGGAGAGCTGCTCGTTGGCGCGCTCGACCGCGGCGGCCACCTCGGCCTGAACGTCGCCGTCGCCGAACGCCGCCTTGCCGTCGGGGTCGAGCACGATCAGCGCGACGTTGTAGGGCCGGCGGTCGCCGATGGTCACGGCCTGGCCGATCAGCTGGGAGGCGGCCTTCAGCTTCGCCTCGATGTTGGCAGGCGACATGTTCTTGCCCGCCGCGTTGATGATCAGCTCCTTCTTGCGATCGACGATCTTGACGTACCCGTCGCCGTCGATCACGCCGACGTCGCCGGTGCGGAACCAGCCGTCTGAGTCGATCGCCTCCGCGGTCTTCTCCGGCTGGTTGCGGTAGCCGCGCATGACGATCGGGCCGCGGACGAGGATCTCGCCGTCGTCCGCCAGCTTGACCTCCACCCCGGGCAGCGCCGGCCCGACGGTGCCGAAGCGGACCGCGCCGGGCGGGTTGATTGTCGCGACGGCGCTCGTCTCCGACAGGCCCCAGAGCTCGGCGATCTCGATGCCGAAGGCGGCGAAGAACTCGAGCACCTCGGGCGGCGTGGGCGCGGCGCCGACCGCGAACCACTCGGCCTGGTCGAGGCCGAGGCGCTCGCGCAGCTTGGAGCCCACCAGCTCGTCGGCCTTCGCGTACTCGGCGGCTAGGTCGTCCGGGACGGGCTCCCCCGCCTGCTCCGCGCGCACCTTTCGGCGACCGACGTCGAGCGCCCATTGGATCGCCTGCTTGCGGTTCTCGTCCGGCTCGGCGGCGAAGCCCGCCTCGAGCGCCGACATGAGCTTCTCCCAGATGCGCGGGACGCCACCCCACACGGTCGGCTTCACCTCGAGCGTGTAGGCCACCATCTCGCGCGGGTCGGGGCAGCAGTGGACCGTGTGCCCGTACACCATGCAGCCGTAGAGCTGGGCCCAGCGGTCCGCGATGTGGGCGCTCGGCAGGAACGAGATCGAGCGGCCTCCGGGCGTGGTGGGGTACACGGAGTCGAAGGCGCGCCACTCGGCCGCGAGGTTGCCGTGGGTCAGCTCGACGCCCTTCGGCGGGCCCGTGGTCCCGGAGGTGTAGATCAGGCAGAGCACGTCCTCGGGCTCGACGGCGCGCCAGGCGGCGTCGAAGTCGAAGCCGTCCTCGCCGCGGCCCGCGAGGTCGTCGAGTGTGAGGTCGCCGCCCTCGCCGTCGATCACGACGACGTACTCCAGCGCCGGGACGAGGTCGCGCACGGCCTGGATGCGGTCGAGAAACTGCATCTCCGTGACGACGACGCGGTTCGCGGCGTCGGTCAGCAGGTACTCGATCTGCGCCGGAGCGCTCGTGTTGTAGATGGAGAAGCACGTGGCGCCGAGGTGCATGGCCGCCGAGTCGGCTACGAGGAACTCGGGGCGGTTGGCGAGCATGAAGCCGACGGTGTCGCCGCGGCCGATGCCGAGCGACGCGAACCCGGCGGCGAGCGCGCGGGCACGCTCGGCCCATTCGCCCCAGGTGATCTCGGTGTCGGAGCCCTTGAGGCGGAGCGCCGGCTCGGCCGCGCGCTCGGCGGCGGTGGTCTGGAATGCGGCGCAGACGGTGGGGGCGTCGAGCGCGGCGGGGCGGGCGGTGCCGCCCGCGGTCTGTGCGGTGGTCATCCTTCGACCGTAACCGCGCGCCCCCCGTCTCGTCTAGGCGGGCGCTTCGACGGCGGCCAGCCTGGCGTAGAGGTCCTCCACCCGGCGCTTGGCCTCCTCGTGCCGCGCCGTCGAGCGCGCCGAGCTGGTGGGGCTCGCCCAGGAAGACGGGTCCGCGAGCTCGTCTTCGATCGCCGCGAGCGCCTCCTCGGCCTTCGCGATCTCGCGCTCGAGTCGCTGGATGTCGGCCCGGCGATTCTTCGACATCCCGTTCTGCTTCTGCTTCGGCGCCGGCTTGCCCTTCGAGGCCTGCTTCGCGGCGCGAGGGGCCTTCGCTCCGGCGGCCTTCCGCTCCTCGCGGACACGCGCGTACTCGGCCCACCCGCCCGCGTAGCTGCGCAGCCCCTGATCCTCGATCGCGATGGTGCGGGTCCCGACGGCGTCCAGCAGCGCGCGGTCGTGCGAGACGAGCAGGAGGGTGCCCTCGAACGCGCCGAGCGCGTCCTCGAGCGCCTCGCGGCTCTCCAGGTCCAGGTGGTTCGTGGGCTCGTCGATGATCAGGACGTTGGCCCCGGAGGCGACGAGGACTGCCAGCGAGAGGCGCCGGCGCTCGCCACCCGAGAGGCCCTCGAGCGGCTTCTCGGCCTCCTGCCCGGAGAAGAGGAAGCGACCGAGCAGCGCGCGGGCCTTGTTGGGCGTGAGGCCGGTCGCCCGCTGCGCCGCCTCGAGGACGGTGCCGGTCGACCCGAGCTCCTCGGCGTGCTGTGAGAGGTAGCCGAGCTGGACGTTGTGACCTGTGCGGACCTTGCCGCCGTGGGGCGGGCGCGCTCCGGCGAGCGTCTCGATGAGGGTGGTCTTGCCCGCGCCGTTGGGCCCGACGAGCGAGACGTGCTCGCCGCGCTCCAGCCACATCTCGGCGTTCTCGAGGAGGTGCTTGTCGCCGGCGCGGATGTCGCCGCCGGTGAGCTCGAGCACGACCCGGCCGGTCCGCTCCGCGCCGCCGAACTTGAACTCGAGGCCCCTGCCGTCGCGGGGGTCGCGCTCGATGCGCTCCATCTTGTCCAGCTTCTTGAGGCGCGATTGGGCCTGCCTCGCCTTCGTCGCCTTGTAGCGGAAGCGCTCGACGAAGCGCTCCATGCGGGCGATCTCGGCCTGCTGCTTCTCGATCGCGCGCCCGAGGGCCAGCTCCCGGCTGGCCTGCTCGACGCGCCACTTGTGCCAGGGACCTGCGAAGAAGCGCGAGCGCCCCGCTTCGAGCTCGAGCACCGAGGTGCCGACCGCCTCGAGGAACCAGCGGTCGTGCGCGACGAGGACGATGGCGGCGTCGAGCGAGACGAGGTGCTGCTCGAGCCACTCGAGCGACTCGATGTCCAGGTGGTTGGTCGGCTCGTCGAGGAGGAGCAGGTCTGGGTCGCCGGCGAGCGCCCGTGCGAGCGAGCCGCGCGTGAGCTCGCCGCCGGAGAAGGTGGAGAGGCTGCGGTCGAGGTCGCCGTCGCGGAAGCCGAGGCCGTGGAGCGTGCCGAGGGCGCGGGCGCGCCAGCCATAGCCGCCGGCATGCTCGAGGCGGGCCTGCACGCGCGAGTAGCGGTCGAGGATGTCGGCTTCGTCGGGCGCCTCGGCCATCGCGCCCTCCAGGCGGGAGAGCTCCTCCTCGAGCGCCACCAGGTTGCCGCAGCCGCCGAGCACGTAGTCGCGCAGGGAGAGATCGCGTTCGCGGGGCGGGCGCTGGTCGTGGAGCGCGATGCGGGCGCCCTTCTCGAACGACAGCTCGCCGCCGTCGACCCCCGTCTCGCCCGCGATCATCCGCAGGAGCGTGGTCTTGCCCGCGCCGTTGCGCCCGGACAGCGTCATCCGGTCTCCCCGCTCGAGCTTGAACGAGACGCCGCGGAGTAGGGCCTCCCCGGCGATGTCCTTGTCGAGCCCGGCTGCGATGACGACGGCCATGGGCGTCGATGGTAGGGGCCTGCGGTCTGCGCCCCGCTCCGTCGCGGGCCGGGAGCGGTTTCGTCACGTTCGCAACGCCGCGGTGCGCCGCGGCGCCTCATGGTGAGCCCATGCGCGGACGTGGGCTACATCGGCGATGACATGCGACGGTGAATGCAGCCCACGTGATCGGAGGCTCGTGGAGCGGGCGGCTCTCCGGCATTACGTCGTTGATCTCGACGAGTTGGCCGCGATGGGTTTCGAGGCGGGCGCGATCCGACACCGCGTGGCGACCGCGCGCCTCCACGTGGTACATCCGCGCGTGTACGCGGTGGGGCGCAGGGAGCTGTCGCCGCGTGGGCGCTGGCTCGCCGCCGTGAAGGCGGTGGGGGAGGGCGCGGTCCTCAGCCACCGCTCGGCGGCGGCGCTTCACGGCCTCGCCCCGGAGGGTGCCGGCCTGCCGCATGTGACCGCTCCCCGTCGCGGTACGCGCCCGGCGCGCCGCGGGATCCACGTGCATCGGCCCCGTTCACTCGCCGCTGACGAGGTCGGCGAGGCCGACGGAATCCCCGCGACCTCGGTTTCGCGCACGCTGCTCGACCTCGCGGAGACGGAGTCGCGCCGGTTGCTCGGCCGTGCGCTCGAGCAGGCGGAGCGCCTGCGGGTCTTCGACCGGGGCGAGATCGAGGCCGTCATCGCCCGCGGCTTCGGCCGCCGCGGTCTCGCGCCGCTGCGGGCCGCCCTTGCGGTGTTCGACGGCGATCCGGGCACCCGCTCGGAGCTGGAGAGCCGCTTTCTCGGCCTCTGCCGAGCGTCGGGCCTCCCGGCGCCGATGGTGAACTGCGTGGTCGCGGGCCTCGAGGTCGATTTCGCGTGGCCGAAGCTCGTGGTCGAGTTGGACGGGTACGAGTTCCACGGGGGGCGCGAAGCGTTCGAGCGCGACCGCGAGCGGGACGCTGTCCTGCAGGCGGCGGGCCTGAAGGTGCTCCGCCTGACGGCCCGGCGGCTGGATCGCGACGCGGCCGGCGCGATGGCGGCGGTCGCGGCGCTGATGCGCTGAGGCGGGCGGTGTTGGGGGTGCGGGCGGTGTTGGCGTCCCCGTTCGGCGCTTGTTCCTTAGTGCTGGGGAGGGGGGCGTGGCTGGTGGTGTCCCGGCGGTGGGCGCCGTGGCTTCCGTTTGCGGGGCACGGGTGCGGGCGGTGCTGGGGTCCCCGTTGGGCCCTTTCTTCTTAGTGCTGGGGAGGGGGCGTGGATGGTGGAGCCGTTCCCGTCGGCGCCCGGCCTCCTCATCGCCGAATATCGCCCCCCCGCGGACGTGGGCTACATACGCCGTCGCATGTCAGCGCGGATGTGGCCCACGTCTGAGGGGGGGCTCCGCCCCGGCCGCGCCGGCTCCGCCTGTCCATCCGGCTCCGCCGCTACGGTTGAGAGCATGGCGGAGTTTCGCGTCAATCCGGCGTATGTGCCGATCGCCGATCAGGCGAAGGCCCGCGACGGCCTGGCCGCGGGGCTTCGCAGCGGCGAGCGGATGCAGACGATGCTCGGCGTCACCGGCTCGGGCAAGACGGCCACGATGGCCTTCACCATCGCCGAGGTCCAGCGCCCGGCGCTCGTGATCGCGCACAACAAGACCCTGGCCGCGCAGCTCTGCAACGAGTTCCGCGAGTTCTTCCCCGACAACGCAGTCGAGTACTTCGTCTCGTACTACGACTACTACCAGCCCGAGGCCTACGTCCCGAGCCAGGATCTCTATATCGAGAAGGACTCCTCGATCAACGAGGAGATCGACCGCCTGCGCCACTCGGCCACGGCCGCCCTGCACGCCCGCCGCGACGTGATCGTCGTCGCGAGCGTCTCCTGCATCTACGGCATGGGCTCGCCCGAGCACTATGACCGCCAGATGATCGCGCTCGGCGTCGGCGGCGAGGTCGATCGCGACGACCTCCTGCGCCGCCTCGTCGAGATGCAGTACTCGCGCAACGACACCGCGCTCGGCCGCGGCACCTTCCGCGTGCGGGGCGAGACGCTCGAGGTCTACCCGGCCTATGCGGAGTCGGCCTACCGCGCCGTGCTCTTCGGCGACGAGGTCGAGTCGCTCCAGCACTTCGACCCGCTCACGGGCGAGGTCTACGACGAGCTCCAGCACATCGGGATCTGGCCGGCCACCCACTACGCCACCGACCGCTCCACGATCGAGCGCGCGGTGAAGGAGATCGCTGCGGAGCTCGAGCAGCGCACCGCGGAGCTCGAGGCCGAGGGCAAGCTGCTCGAGTCCCACCGGCTGCGCCAGCGCACCCAGTACGACATGGAGATGATGCGCGAGCTGGGGTTCTGCAACGGCATCGAGAACTACTCCCGCATCCTCGACGGCCGCAACCCGGGGGACCGGCCCTACTGCCTGATCGACTACTTCCCGGACGACTTCGTCTGCTTCATCGACGAGTCGCACCAGACCGTCCCGCAGATCGGCGGCATGTACGAGGGCGACCGCTCGCGCAAGAGCACGCTGATCGACTACGGCTTCCGGCTGCCGAGCGCGCTCGACAACAGGCCGCAGACCTTCGACGAGTTCATGTCGCTCGTGAACCAGATCGTGTTCGTCTCGGCCACGCCCGGCGAGTTCGAGCGCAGCCACTCCAGCCGGATCGTGGAGCAGATCGTGCGCCCCACCGGCATCGTCGATCCGGAGGTCGAGGTCCGCGAGACCAGGAACCAGATCGACGACCTGATGAACGAGATCCGGGCCCGCGCCGAGGCGGGGGAGCGGGCGCTCGTCACGACCCTCACGAAGAAGATGGCGGAGGATCTCACCGACTACCTGATCGAGTACGGCTTCCGCGTCCGCTACCTGCACTCCGAGATCGACACGCTCGAGCGGATCCAGATCATCCGCGACCTCCGCCTCGGAGAGTTCGACGTCCTGGTCGGGGTCAACCTCCTGCGCGAGGGCCTCGACCTCCCGGAGGTCTCACTCGTCGCGATCATCGACGCCGACAAGGAGGGCTTCCTCCGCGGCGAGACCTCCCTCATCCAGACGATCGGCCGCGCGGCCCGCAACGTCCGCGGCAAGGTCCTCATGTACGCGGACCGAGAGTCGGCCGCGATGCGCACCGCGATCTCCGAGACCGATCGTCGCCGTGCGATCCAGCTCGCGCACAACGAGAAGCACGGGATCACCCCGGAGAACAT
>DATMJO010000145.1:0-11764 GCA_035553855.1 Thermoleophilaceae bacterium
CGCCCACGGTCACGCCCATCACGACGATCAGCAGTGGCTCGATGAGCGAGGTGAGGGCCTCGACGGTTGCCTCGACCTCGGCGTCGTAGAAGTCGGCGATCTTCTCCAGCATCTCGTCGAGGGCGCCGGTCTCCTCGCCGACGGCGATCATCTGAGTGACCATCAGCGGGAACGCCGCGGGCTCGAGCCGCATCGGCGCGGAAATCGTGCCGCCGCTCTTCACGGAGTCGCGCACCTGGTGCATCGCATTCTCGATCACCTTGTTGCCGGACGTGCGGCCGGTGATGTCGATCGCCTCGAGCATCGGCACGCCGGCCGCGATCAGCGCCGAGTAGGTCCGCGAGAAGCGCGCGAGCGCGACCTTCTGCACGATGTCGCCGATCTTCCACGGGATCCGGAGCTTGAAGCGGTCCCACTGCTCGCGCCCGGTCTCGGAGGCCTTCCACTTGCGGAAGGCGTAGACCAGCGCGACGACGAGCGCGATCGCGAGGTACCAGGAGCCGGTGATGAAGTGCGAGAGCGAGACCGTGAGCTTCGTGATGGACGGCAGGTCGCCGCCGAAGTCCTTGAAGACCTCCTCGAACACCGGCACGAGGAAGGCCACCAGCGCCAGCAGCACGCCGAGCGCGAACACCCCGATCAGGATCGGGTAGGCCATGGCCGACTTCACCTGGCGCCGCAGCGAGTCGTCCTTCTCGAGCTGGTCGGCGATGCGGCGGAGGGTCTCCTCCAGGATGCCGCCCGTCTCACCCGCGGCGACCATCGAGATGTAGAGGTCGTTGAAGACGTCGGGGTGGCGGGCGAGCGCCTGCGAGAGCGAGACGCCGGCCTCCACGTCCTTGCGCACCTGCACGAGGGCATCGCGGAGCTTCTCGTTCTCCGCCTGGTCCTCCAGGACGTAGAACGCGCGGAGCATCGACATGCCCGACGAGATCATCGTCGAGAGCTGCCGCGTCATCACCGTGAGCTCGGCTGGCTTCACCTTCTTCCAGCGGGCGAACAGGTCGCCGACGTCGGTCGGCTTCTGCTCCTCGATATCGACGACGATGAGCCCCTTCGAGCGCAGCTGCGCGGCGACCGCCTGCTTGTCGTCGGCGTCGAGCTCGCCCCGCTGGGCGGCGCCCTGGAGGTCGAGGGCCTTGAATGCGAAGGTCGCCATGGAGCTAGGCGACCCTCACCGTGCCGAGCAGGCGGCGGAACTCCTCGGGGGTCGAGGAGCGCGACTCGGCCAGCTCGCGCGTGATCTTGCCCTGCCGCACGAGGTCGGCGAGCGCGGCGTCCATCGTCTGCATGCCGTGCGAGCCGCCGGTCTGGAGCGCGGAGTAGATCTGGTGGGTCTTGCCCTCGCGGATCAGGTTCCGCACCGCCGGGGTCGGGACGAGCACCTCGCACGCCACCACGCGGCCCTTGCCGTCGGCGGTCGGGAGGAGCTGCTGGGTCACGATGCCCTGGAGCGCCACCGAGAGCTGGACGCGCACCTGGTGCTGCTGCTCGGGCGGGAAGACGTCCACGATCCGGTCGACGGTCTGCGCGGTGTCCTGCGTGTGCAGGGTGGCGAACACGAGGTGCCCGGTCTCGGCCGCGGTCAGCGCCGTGGCGATCGTGTCGAGGTCGCGCATCTCGCCGACGAGGATCACGTCCGGGTCCTGGCGCAGCGCAGCCTTCAGCGCGAGCCCGAAGCTCTGCGCGTCGGAGCCCAGCTCGCGCTGGTTGACGATGCAGCTCTTGTGGCCGTGGAGGAACTCGATCGGGTCCTCGATGGTCATGATGTGCTCGTGCCGCTCCTCGTTGATGCGGTCGATCAGCGCGGCAAGCGTCGTCGACTTGCCGGAGCCGGTCGGGCCCGTAACGAGCACGAAGCCGCGCGGCTTGCGCGCGAAGTCGAGCAGCACCGGGGGCACTCCGAGGTCGGCGATCGCCGGCATCGTCTGCGGGATCAGGCGGAACGCGGCGCCCACCGAGGCGCGCTGGTAGTAGGCGTTCACGCGGAAGCGGGCGCGGCCGGGGATCGAGTACGAGAGGTCGATCTGCCAGTCGGTCTCCAGCCGCTTGCGCTGGTCGTTGGTGAGGATCCCGTACACGATCTCGCGCGTGTCCTGAGAGCTCAGTTTCTCGTCGGTGAGGGGGCGCAGCCGGCCGCGCTCCCGGACCATCGGCGGCGAGCCGGCGGTCAGGTGCAGGTCGGAGGCGTTGAGCTCCATCACCTGGATGAGGATGTCTGCGAAGTCCATGTTCATTGCGGTCTTGTGCCTCCCAGATCGCTTATCGGCAGGTCAGGTGACCCTCGCCACCTCGGCGATGGACGTGACGCCCTGCCTCACCTTGTCGAGCCCGTCCTCGCGCAGCGACTTCATGCCCTGCTCGAGCGCCGTCGCGCGGATCACGTCCGAGGATGTGCGCTCGATCGTCATCGAGCGGATCTCCTCGCTGATGGTCATCACCTCGAACAGCCCGAGCCGCCCGCGGTAGCCGGTGTGGCCGCAGCGGCCGCAGCCGACCGGCTCGTAAGCCTCGATGTCGAAGCTCGCTTCGAAGCCGGCGCCGCGCAGCGACTCGACGCTCAGCACCGTGCGGCGCTTGCAGGACTTGCAGAGCATCCGCGCGAGGCGCTGGGCGACCACGCAGTCGAGCGCCGAGGCCGTCAGGAACGGCTCGATGCCCATCTCCGTCAGGCGCGTGATCGCCGACGGGGCGTCGTTGGTGTGCAGTGTGGAGAGGACGAGGTGGCCGGTCAGGGCGGACTCGATGGCGATTCGCGCCGTGTCCGCGTCGCGGATCTCGCCGACCATGATCACGTCCGGGTCGGCGCGGAGCATCGAGCGCAGCCCGGTCGCGAACGTGAGCCCGGCCTTCAGGTTCACCTGGATCTGCGTGACGCCGGGAAGCTGGTACTCGACCGGGTCCTCGATCGTGATGATGTTCTTCTCGATCGTGTTGATCGCGTTCAGCGCCGCGTAGAGCGTCGTCGACTTTCCCGAGCCGGTCGGGCCCGTCACGAGCACGGCGCCGTGCGCCTTGCGCGATGCCCTGTCGAAGCGCCCGAGCGCCTCGTCGCGCATGCCGAGCCCGTCGAGGTCGATCAGCGCGGCCTCCTTGTCGAGCAGGCGCATCACGATCCCCTCACCGTGGACCGACGGCATGGTCACGATGCGGATGTCCACGGCGTGCCCCTCCACGGTGAGGCCGATGCGGCCGTCCTGGGGCAGCCTGCGCTCGGAGATGTCGAGGTCGCCCATGATCTTCACGCGCGAGACAGTGCCCGGGACCATGCGCCGGGGGATGGTCGTGATCTCCGACAGCACGCCGTCGATGCGGAAGCGCACCCGCATGTCGCGCCCGTCCGGCTCGAAATGGATGTCGGAGGAGCCCTCGTCGACCGCCTGGGCGATGATCGAGTTGACGAGCTTGATGACCGGCGCGTCCTCCGCCGACTCGCGGATGTCGGAGATGACCGCCAGGTTCTCCTCGGCGTCCTCCTCGACGGCCTCGGCCACCGCGTCGTCGAGGCGGTTCATCCGGCCGATGATCGCCCCGATGTCGTCGGCGCTCGCCACCACCGGGCGGATCTCGTGCCCGGTCATGATCTTCAGGTCGTCGAGCGCGAGCACGTTGGACGGCTCGGCCATCGCCACCATGAGGACGCCGGCGTCGTCGAAGCCGATCGGCACCGCGTTGTAGCGCCGCGCCGCCTGCGCGCTGATCATGTTGGTCGCGGAGAGGTCCGGCTTGTAGGTCGTGAGATCGACATGGTCGAGGCCGAAACGCTCGGCCATGGCCCGCGCGAGCTGCTCCGGCGTGAGCGCGCCGGTCTCCACGAGCACGCGCTCGGGCGTGCGGCCGGAGGCGCGGCCCTCGTCGACGGCCGCGCGGACCCGCTCCTCGGAGAGAAAGCCGAGCTCGACGATGACGTCGGAGATGAAACGCGTGCCGCCGCCCCGGCGGCGAGGCGGCGTGATGCCGCTCGGGTGAGCCTCGGCTTCGGCTCCCTCACCCGGCGGCGGCACGGGGCGAAGGTGACCGGAGTCGCTCATCGGGTGTCCCGGATGGTCTGCGCGAGCGTTGCGGAGTCGATGTATCCCTCGAGCACGGTCGCCTGGCGGTCGGCGCCGACCACCACGATCGCCGGGGCGCGGGAGATGCCGAGGTCGGCCACCACCCGCCGGTACTCGGCCAGGTCGGTCACGGAGTCCTGGAACACGGCGACCCCGCGGTCCCGCAGGCGGCGGATCTCACGGACCGACGCGCCCGTCGCGGCGTCGTCGCCGCCGTCCTGGGTGAAGAGCAGCACGACGATCTTCTCGCGGTCGAGCGCCTCGGCGACCTCGGCGGGCACGCCGTCGCCGGTGACGGGCGCCGCCTCCGGCTCGGCCGGCTGCTCGCCGGCGGCCGGTGCCCGGGTCGCCGCCTCGGGCGGGTCGATCGCGAGCGAGCCCGCTGCGAGCAGCGGCAGCGCGAGGGCCGCGACGTCGCTCGACGGCTCGCCCTTCGAGACCCTCTTCGGCACGCCGATCGCCTGCGGCTCGTTCACGCCGGTCAACTCGACCGAGACCTTGATGCGCCCGCTCTCGAAGCCGCCTGCCTGCGCGCGCAGCGCCGCCGGCACGGCAAGTCGGAGATCCAGGTTGAAGCGGCGGAGCACGCCGTCCTCGCCCCGGTAGCTCTCGACCCGGGCGCGGTCCACCGCGCCCGCGAGCTGCTTCTGCGCGGCGGCGTCGAGCCGGGCGCTCCCCTGGCCCGCGACCTGGGAGAGCGACGAGATCGCGGTCAGGAACCCGGGGACGTCCACGTCGCCCGTGACCTTCTCGGTCGCGACGCCGTCGATCCGGGGACCGGGAGCGGCCTCGCGGTTCCGGAGCGCGCCGAGCTGGGAGAGGTCGGCCTGCGGCGCCGCGGCGCCCTGGCCCCACAGCGCGGTGATCTGCGCGAAGGCCTCGGAGGGAAGCTCGTAGGCGGTGCCGTTCTCGGTGACGAACGCGCGGTCGCCCGTCGAGACGATCCCGAAGGAGCCCGAGTCGGCAGGGCTCTCGTAGGCGAGCCTGAAGTCGAACTTGGGTGCGTCGCCCGCGTCGCCGGCCTGGAAGGCGCCGGTGAGCTCCATCGAGCCGCTCTCGCCCTGGCCGCCGCCCACGAGGTCGGTGGCGGTGAGCTTCACGGCGAGCTTGGCGCTTCGGACCTCGCCGCCCGCCGGCACGGCCACAGCGCCGGTCTCGCCGGGCAGCGCGGTCGTCTCGTCGTCCCCGCCGGAGGCGCGGGACAGCGTGAGGGCGGCGATCGCCAGAACGCCTCCCAGTAGAGCGATTAGGACCGGCCGCGAGAGAACCATCTGCACCCGCTATCGGCATGGGTAGGACGAACGTTTAGTTCGAGGCGGCCTTTCGCATGGTCTCGACCGGCGCCTTGCTGCCGGTCCACGCCTCAAAACTGCGCGCTCCCTGGCGCACCAGCACCTCGAGGCCGTCGACCACCCGCGCTCCCGCCCGTGCCGCCCATGCCTGCAAAGCGGTGGGTTCCGGGCCGTAGACGAGATCGGCCAGCCGCGGCGGCGGGTCCGCCCCGCGCAGCCCGAGGCACGCGAGGGCGTCCGCCGGATCGGTCGCCGGATCGAGCCCGACGGATGTCGCATTGACGAGCAGGTCCACGTCTGTCACCACGCTCGCGGCATGCCGCACCCCCAACTCGCGCGCGAGCGCCGCGGCGCGCCCGGGCGTGCGGTTCCAGACGGACACCTCGGCGGCGCCCGCGCCGCGCAGCGCCCAGGCCGCGGCGCGCCCCGCGCCGCCAGCCCCAAGGATGAGGCAGCGCCAGCCGGACGGATCCTCCGCCAGGGCATCGAGCAGCCCGCCGGCGTCGGTGTTGTCGGCCAGGACGCGCCCGTCCGCGAACGTCAGCGTGTTGGCCGCGCCGATCTGGCGGGCCGGCGCGGTCGCCTCGTCGGATACCTCGAGCGCGGCCTCCTTGTGCGGGATGGTCACGTTCGCCCCGCGGTAGCCCGAGCCCTCGAGCGCCCTGACCGTCTCGCCGAACAGGCTTGGGGGGACCGGCAGCTTCACGTAGCGCCAGTCCAGCCCGAGCGCCCGGAACGCGGCGTTGTGCATCGCGGGTGAGCGACTGTGGGCCACCGGGTGGCCGAGCACGCCCGCGAGGACGGTCACGGGCAGTCGGTGGGCGAGCGGCCGCCGCGGCGGTCGCGCTCGCGGTTGTAGCGGGCCGCGTCGCGCTCGAACTCCTCGAGCGTCTTCGAGAAGTCGTGCTCGCCGCAGGTGCCGGGCTTCACGACGTAGAAGAGGAAGTCCGTGTCGGCCGGGTTCGCCGCCGCCCGAATGGACTCGAGGCCGGGGCTGCCGATCGGCCCAGGCGGCAGCCCCGCGCGGTTGCGCGTGTTGTAGGGCGAGTCGATCGCGAGCTCCGACTGGGTGAGCGGCTTCTCCCAGTTGTTCGTCGCGAAGCGGATCGTCGCGTCGATCCCGAGCGGCTCGCCCCGGCGGAGCCGGTTGTAGATCACCGAGGCGATCACGGGACGCTCCTTGTCGAGCATCGCCTCGCGCTCGACCATCGAGGCGATGATCAGCACGTCGTAGGCGGTGAGGTTCCGCCGCTTCGCGCGCGTGAGGCTCACCTTGCGGAACTCGCGCTTGAACGCCTGGAGCTGCTTCGAGACGAGGACGCGCACGCCGTCGCCCTTCTCGAGCTCGTAGGTGGCCGGATAGAGGAAGCCCTCGAGGTCGCGGGCGCGCCCGGCCCCGTAGCGGGCCGGGTTGAGCGCGCGCGAGCGGCGCGTGGCGGCGGTGTAGCCCCCCTCGATGCCGGCCTGGCGCACCAGCGCCGAGACCTCGCGGCGGGAGCGGCCCTCCGGCACGGTCAGCGAGACGACGTCGTCCGGCGGGCCATCCGCTAGACGGTCGATCACCGTCCCGAAGCTCATGTCGCGCGCAAGCTCGTAGTTGCCGGGCTTCAGGTCGCCTCGGCGGCCGGCGAGCGTGACCCGCGCCTCGAAGAAGGTGGCGCTGCCGATGACCCCGCGCTCCTCGAGCACGTCGGCGATCTCCCCGACCCCCGCCCCGGTCGGGATGGCGACGCGCACGCTGCCCTCGCCGTCCCCCTTGAACGGCTGGAAGATCGAGACGAGCAGATAGACGAGTACGACCGCCCCGATCCCGAGGATCCCCATGAAGACGCGGAACGCCCGGCCCCGCGGTGGCCGCGGCGGCTTCTCGTCCGCGACGGCGGCGGCGCCCTCGCGCCGCTTTGCGGTGGCACGCCGGATCCGGTCGAGGTCCACGCGCGGCCCGCCGGGGCCCTTCTCGCCGCGCGGAACGGCCGGACGCCGGACAGCCGGGAGCGGTTTCTCGCCCGGAGCCTGGGCCGGGGGAGGCTCCGGTTTCGGATTCTGCTGCTTCACCTTGCCCAGCTTGGGGAGCTTCGGCCCGGAGTCGGTCGCCTTCGGGGGCTTCTCGCCCCTACGGCGCGCCTCCCGCTCGCGACGGGCCGCCTCGCGCTCCTCGGGAGTGCGGTCGAAGTCGTTCACGCCGTGCTTCCCGCGAGGAAAGCCTCGAGCAGGTGGGCGGCGGCGCGGGCGTCCTCGTCGGCGTCGCCGCCGCTGCGCTCGGCCTGAACCGTCGTGAGCCGCTCGTCCCACATCTCGACCGGGATCCCGATCCTCGAGCGGAGCCGCTCGGCGAACTCGCGCGCGGCGGCCGCCTGGGCTCCCTCCTCGCCGCGCATCGTCAGCGGCAGGCCCACGACGACGCGCTCGACGCCGTGCTCCGCGACGATCTCCGCAAGGGCGCCCAAGCCGCGCTTGGTGTCTGGCCGCGCGACCACGCCCAGAGGCGTCGCGAGCGTGCCCGTCGGATCGGAGATCGCGCAGCCGCAGCGGGCCCCGCCATGGTCAAGCGCCAGCACGCGGGTCATCGGCTACGCGAGGGCCTTCTCGATCTGGGCCCGCGCGGCGGCGAGTGCCTCCGGCAGCTTCCCGGGATCGCGCCCGCCGGCCTGGGCCATCGTGTCGCGCCCGCCGCCGCCCCCGCCCGTGATCTCGGCGGCGGTCCGCACGACGTCGCCCGCGCTGAGGCCTCGCTCGACAGCGGCCGGCGCGAAGTTGGCGACGAGGTGAACCCGGCCCTCGACCGCGCAGCCGAGCACGACGGCGGCGTCGCCCAAGCGCTGCTTCACCTGGTCGGAGAGCTCGAGCAGCACCTTCGCGTCCGATGCCTCGACGGGCTCCGCGACGACCCGGATGCCCGCAATCTCGGCCGCGCCGGCGACGAGGCCCTCGGCGAGCCCGCGGTCGGCCTCGCGCGGGCGGCGCTGGAGCTCCCGTACCTTCTCGCTGAGGCGCTGGACGGCGCTGACGACGTCGTGCTCGGGAACGCGCAGCATCCCGGCGATCTCGCGCAGCTCGTCGGTCCGGCGCCGGAACTCCTGGATCCCCACGGGGCCGGTGACGGCCTCGATGCGGCGCACGTTGGACGCCGACGAGGTCTCGCTCGTCACGTGGAAGAGCCCGATCTCGGCCGTGGTGGCGACGTGGGTGCCGCCGCACAGCTCGCGTGAGACCTCGTCCACCTCGACCATCCGGACGACGTCGCCGTACTTCTCCCCGAAGAGCGCCATGGCGCCGAGCGCCTCCGCCTCGACGCGGGTGGTCTGGACCGCGCGAACCGGCCGGCTCTCGACGATCCAGGTGTTCACGAGCTCCTCGATCGCGTGCAGCTCGTCCGGGTCGAGCCGCTCGGCATGGGTGAAGTCGAAACGCAGCTTGTCGGGCCCGACGTAGGACCCCGCCTGCCGGACGTGGCCCCCGAGGCGGTCGCGGAGCGCTGAGTGCAGCAGGTGCGTCGCGGTGTGGTTGGCCATTGTCGCGAGCCGCGTCTCGCGCTCCACGAGCGCCCGCGCGAACTCGCCAGAGCGGAGCTCGCCGTCCTCGGGCTCGAGCAGGAGCGCCTGGTCGTCGCCGATGCGAAAGACGTCCACCACGCGCCCCCGGCCCGACTCGCTCTCGACCCAGCCGGCGTCGGATACCTGACCGCCGCCCTCCGGGTAGAAGGGGCTCTCCGCGAGCTTCGCCAGCAGGCGGCCGTCGTCTTCGTCGAGCGCCCCGATGGTGGTCTCGGTCTCCAGCGCGTCGTATCCCACGAAGCGGCTCTCGAACCCCGCCGAGCGGGCGAACGACATGACCTTCTCGTGCTTCGAGCCGCCCTGTGCGCGCTGGCCCGCGCGCGCCACCCGGCGCGCCTCCTCCATGAGCTCTTCGAAGCCCTGGTCGTCGACCGCCAGCCCCTCCTCGGCGAGAAGCTCCTTCGTGAGCTCGTACGGAAAGCCGAAGGTGTCGTGGAGCCTGAAGGCGTCCTCGGCCGAGACCCACGAGGTGCCGTCCGCCTTCGCGCGCTCGACCAGCTCACCGAGCAGGCGCTCGCCCTGCTCGAGCGTGCGGCCGAAACCCTCCTCCTCTGCGGCCGCCCACTTGAGGATCGTCGCCCTCTCCGCCTCGAGCTGCGGGTAGACGCCGGCGGAGTGCTCGATCACGCGCTCGCAGAACGCGGGCAGGAAGCGGTCCTCGATGCCGATCATGCGCCCCTGCTGGATCGCGCGGCGCATCAGCCGGCGCAGGACGTAGCCGCGGTCCTCGTTCGAGGGGACGACGCCGTCGCCAAGGAGGAAGGTCATCCCGCGCGTGTGGTCGGCCAGGACGCGCAGCGCGCGCGTGGCGACCGCGTCCTCCCCCATGACGCGCGCGGACAGCTCCTCGCCGAGCTCGACCAGCGGGCGGAAGTGCTCGGTCTCGAAGACCGACGGCACGTCCTGGAGGATCGCCGCCATACGGTCGAGGCCCAGCCCTGTGTCGATGTTCCGGTCCGGCAGCGGCTCGAACGAGCCGTCGGCCTGGAGGTCGTACTGCATGAAGACGAGGTTCCAGAACTCGAGGATGCGCTCGGTGTCGTCCCCGGGACGGTCACCGTCCCCGCCGAACGCCCCGCCGCGGTCGTAGTAGAGCTCCGAGCACGGGCCGCAGGGCCCGGTCGGCCCCGCCTGCCAGAAGTTGTCCTCGCGGCCGAGGCGCACGATCCGCTCGTCCGGGATCCCGACCGAGCGCCAGCACTCGATCGCCTCCTCGTCCGGGCCGAGGCCCAGCTCCTCGTCGCCCCCGAAGACGGTGATCCAGATCCGCTCCTGGTCGAAGCCGAAGCCCTTCGTGGACAGCTCGAGCGCGAACTCGACGGCGCCCTGCTTGAAGTAGTCGCCGAACGAGAAGTTCCCGAGCATCTCGAAGAAGGTGAGATGACGGGCCGTCAGGCCGACGTTCTCGATGTCCGTCGTGCGGAAGCACTTCTGGCAGGACGTGAGCCGTACGTGCGGCGGCTCCTCCTCGCCCCGGAAATAGGGCTTGAACGGCTGCATCCCGGCGGTCGTAAGGAGAACCGTCGGATCGTAGGTCGACGGAACGAGCGACGCCGACGGGACGCGCCGGTGGTCGCGCTCCTCGAAGAACGAGAGGAACGCCTCGCGGATCTCATGGGCCTTCATCGGGTGGTGCAGTGTACGCACGGCCGCAGGCGCTACGACCCGGGGGTTGCAGCCTCAGAGCGCCGATCCCGTGCATTTCCCGCAACGCGTTCTCTCGCGCGTGTAGAGCCGCCGAATCAGGGAAGGTGGACTGGCTTGACGGGCTCGTAGCAGCCGCTCGGGAGCGGCATCCCAAGCCGATGGAGAGGCGCGAGCGCGTCGCCGTCGTGTCGATGGCGCTGCTGTTCGTCGTCGCGGCGGGCGCGATCGCCCTGCTCGTGCCGAACCAGCGCGAGATCGACCCGGTCGTCGTTGCCGCGCTCGTGCTCGGATACGCCGCGATCTGCCGCGTCGAGTTCGAGATCGGCAACGGCATGGCGGTCCCGGAGGCCCTGCTCTTCCCGCCGCTCCTGCTGCTCGCGCCGCTGCCGCTCGTCCCTCTGCTCGTCGCGGGGGCGTTTCTCCTCTCGCGCGCTCCCGAGTTCCTCAGGCGCGAACAGCACATCGACCGCTGGCTCTACTCGCTGAGCGACTCCTGGTTCTCGATCGGGCCGGTGCTGGTGCTCGCGGCGCTCGACCCCGGCATGGCCCACTTCGGCACCGTGCACGTCTTCGCGCTCGCGTTCCTCGCCCAACTCGCCGCCGGCACGGTCGCCGCGCTGACCGTCGAGTGGATCGGGATCGGGACCCACCCCGGCGACACGATCCGCTCCGCCGGCTGGGCATACGGCGTCGACGCCGTGTTCTGGCCCGTGGGCCTGATGGGCGCCGTCGCGGCAGTGGACGCGCCGTTCAGCCTGCTCGCGATCGGCCCGCTCGTGTGGCTCCTCACGGTGTTCTCCCGCGAGCGCCGCCAGCGGCACGCGGCCGCGGTCGAGCTGAACCGCGCCTACCGGGGCACCGTGATGCTGCTCTCGGACGTCGTGGAGTGCGACGACGACTACACCGCCGAGCACTGCCGCTCGGTGGTCGAGCTCGTGAACATGGTCGCCGACGAGATGGGCGTCTCGCGGCAGGAGCGTCAGGAGCTCGAGTTCGCCGCGCTCCTGCACGACGTCGGCAAGATCGCGATCCCCAAGGAGATCCTGCACAAGCCCGGCCGCCTCACCGACGAGGAGTTCGCGGTGATGAAGACCCACACGATCGAGGGCCAGGTGCTGCTCGACAAGATCGGCGGCCTGCTCGGACGCGTGGGCGGCATCGTGCGCTCCTGCCACGAGCGCTGGGATGGCGGCGGCTACCCCGACGGCCTGGCGGGCAC
>DATMJO010000146.1:0-8906 GCA_035553855.1 Thermoleophilaceae bacterium
AGCCCGAGATCTGGGGCCTCCACAACTACCCCGACACGAACCGCTTCAGCTTCTCCGGCACGCGCGACTTCCTGGGCGCGACGAAGGCGCCCGTGTGGATCACCGAGACCGGCGGGATCGTGGAGTTCACGACCGCGTCCGGAAAGCAGACCTTCCCCTACGACGAGGCCCGTGCGGCGAAGGCCACCCGCCACATGCTGCGCGTCGCCCGCTCGAGCCCGCGGATCGATCGCCTCTACGTCTACCAGTGGCGGAAGACCGCGCCGACGGACCGCTTCGACGCGGGCCTCGTGAACCTCGACGGCAGCGCCCGGCCCGCCTACGACGTGCTGCAGAACGCGATCCGCTGATACTTCCCTCGGATCAACGGTGGGCAGTGAAACGGCCGCACCGGGGATGGGTGGCGCGGCCGTTTCGGGCGAGTCGGGTGGTACTCGGTGGTCGAGCGGGCGACGAGCCGACCTCGGTCAGGTTGCCGTCCTCGTCAATCGGGGCACCGTCGCGCCGTAGCGCCTTGATCAGCGCCTTCGACTCGGCGTCCATCGCCGTCGAGATAGCCCCGGCCCCAGTCGTCAATTGCGCTCAGAACGCGCTCGCCAGCGGCGCTGCGCGAAGTCAGCCGGTCTTTGTCCGCGCCTTGGTGCACGCCGCGGCGAGCAGGGCGTGTCCGACCAGAACCACGACCGATCGGAGGATCGATGTCCACCAACAACGTCCCCAGCGGGGCGCAAGCGACCCCGTCCCTCGACGCGGCGCTTCCCGAGCTACGCCGCACGCCGGCAGCGGCGGCGGTCAGGTTCAAGATCCAGGCGAAGTCGGGCGACCGCGGCCAGGTCGTGCCCTTGTCGACGCTCGGCTCGTCGAGCGAACAGGGCGCGATCAAGAGCGGCCCGAGCTACGGCTATGGACTGGTCGACGTCAAGCTGATCGCCCCGACCGGTGAAGCAGCGGCGGAAAGTCTCAGTCTTCGCAGCCCTCGACGATCACTGCAATTAGGTGGGTCGCAGCGGGCGGGGAGGACTCGTCCCGCCGCGCGGCTGATCGCCCGCCGCAACGAGACGCAGCTGCTCGACCGCGCCGCATAGGTGAGCCGCAAGCCATCGGACTTCGGCGGCCGCGGGCAAACCGTCTGCCGAAGCGAGGAGAACTACAATCGCCGAAGTGACCCGGGCAAGGACCTACACCGCGGTGCTCACGCCCGGCGAGGACGGCTTCGTCTGCGCTCAGATCGCGGAGGTCCCGGAGGCGATCAGCCAGGGCCGCACCGTCGGGGAGGCGCGGGCGAACGTCAGGGAGGCACTCGAGCTTGCGCTCGAGTGGCGGTGCGCCGAGGGCGAGTCGCTCCCGGGGTCGGCGGACGTGATCGTCGAGCCGGTCACCGTCGAAGCCAGCTGACGCGCATGAAACGCGTGGAGCTCGAGCGCTGGTTGCGCTCTCATGGAGCCGAGCCCGTCCCCGGCAGGAGCCGCGGCGACCACGAGGCCTGGCGGCACACGCTGACCGACGCGAAGTCGTTCGTGCCGCGGCACCGGGAGCTCGGCGTCGGCGTCGCGCGGGCGATCTGCCGCCAGCTGGGCGTTCCGCCGATCCCGAAGCGCTGACCCAGCCGCCCGGCACGCTTGGCTACCTAGCCAGCACCCGGAAGCGGCTCGCCCGCCGGCCGGCGCGCACGCGATAGAGCCCGGGCCGCAGGCCGCGCCCGCGCAGCCGCCCGTCGAAGCGCAGCAGGTTCTCGCCGACGAGGCCGGTGCCGACGATCGAGCCCGAGCGCCGCCAGCGGCGGCCCGCGCGGCGCTCGATCAGGAAGCGCGTCCCTGTCGTCTCGCGCGTCAGGCGCCAGCTGATCACCGTGCCGAAGCCTCGCCGCACGTCGGCGAGGGAGCGCGCCACGGCGAAACGGGAGGGAGTGACCCGCAGCCGCGTCAGGCGCAGCGAGCGCGAGCACCCGGCGAGCGCCAGCTCGCGCCGGACGGCCGCGCCCTCGCCGGCCGTGCTGGTCATCAGCGCGTCCACATGCGCGGGGCCGCAGGACGATGGGCTCCGGAGCAGGCGATCGAGGGTCACGACCGCCGGCCCCGGAGGGAGCCCCTCGATCCGCACATCGAGGGGCCCGCCCGGCCGGGGGACGAGCCGCCCCGTGACCCCGGGGAGGCCGGCCAGGCGCTCACCCGCGCCCGCGAGATGGAGCGGCAGCGCCGCTCCGGCCGCGTCGATCGTGCCGACGCGGCTGTCCGCCGGGCAGAACCCGGCGAGCTCGAGCGCCCCCGGGCATGCCTGCGCCGGGGGCGCGAGCTCGAATCCGCCCCCCAGGCGGAGCGTGAGCCGCCGCAGGGCCGTGTCGCCCTCGCGTGGCGCGACCGCCGCCACGAGCGTCGCAGGGACGGCGCGGGCCGCCGGGTCGAGCGTGGCGTCGAACGCGGGTGAGAAAGCCGCCCCGGCCGGCGCCGCCGCGAGCAGCAGGAGCGCGGCGGAGATCGCGACGGGGCGGAGTGCCACCGGCCGATCCTCCATCTCGCCCGTCCGCAGCGCAATCGTAGATCCGTCCAGGGCACACCCGAACGTAGACTCCGCGGCCGTGCGCATCTTCAGCGGCATCCAGCCCACGGGGCGCAAGCACCTCGGCAACTACATCGGCGCGATCCGCCAGTACGTCGAGGGCCAGGACCGCGGCGAGGCGATCTACTGCATCGTCGACCTCCACGCGATCACGGTCGCCTACGACCCGGAGGATCTCCGCCGTTACGTGCTCGACACGACGGCGATGATGCTCGCCGCCGGGCTCGACCCGGAGCGCTGCATCCTCTTCCGCCAGGGCGACGTGCGCGAGCATTCGGAGCTCTGCTGGCTGCTCGCCGCCGTGACCGCCCACGGTGACCTCAACCGGATGCACCAGTTCAAGGAGAAGTCGGCAAGGCAGCGGGAGCTGATCTCCGCCGGGCTCTTCCTGTACCCGGTCCTCCAGGCGGCCGACATCCTGGCCTACGACACCGACGAGGTGCCCGTGGGCGACGACCAGCGCCAGCACATCGAGCTGACCCGCGACATCGCGCTGCGCTTCAACGAGCGCTTCGGCGAGACCCTCGTGGTGCCGGCGCACCGGATCCCCGAGATCGGCGCGCGCATCATGGACCTGCAGGACCCCGCCGCGAAGATGTCGACCACGGCCCCGAGCGAGCAGGGCACCCTGCTCGTGCTGGAGGAGGAGAGCGCGATCCTCAAGAAGCTGAAGCGCGCCGTCACCGACGCGGGCTCCGAGGTGTCGAGGGCGCCGGACAAGCCCGGCATCTCGAACCTGATCGACATCTACGCCGTGGTCCGGGGCGTCTCGCCGGAGGCGGTCGAGGCCGAGTTCTCCGGGAGGGGCTACGGCGACTTCAAGGCCGCCGTCGGCGAGGCCGTGGTCGAGTACCTGCGCCCGGTGCGCGAGCGCTACGCCGAGATGCGCCCCGACGAGGCGGGCCTCGAGTCCGTGCTGGCGGACGGGGCCGAGCGCGCCCGAAAGATCGCCTCCGGCACGCTCGCGCGCGTCCGCGCCGCCATGGGCGTCGGGTCCCCCGCGTAACCTCCACGCGGATGGCCGTCGCCGCGCTCGATCTCGACCTGGAGGTTTTCCAGGGCCCCTTCGACCTGCTGCTCACGCTCGTGCTCCGCGAGGAGGTCGATCTGCTCGAGGTCGATCTCGCGGAGATCGTGCTCGCCTACATCGATCACCTGGAGGAGGCGGGCGAGCTGGACCTCGAGGCGACGACCGAGTTCCTCGTGCTGATCGCCGCGCTGCTCGAGCTGAAGTCGCGGCTCATGCTCCCCCGCGAGGAGGAGCCGGAGATGTTCGAGCTGGAGCCGGGCGAGGCTGCCGAGGAGCTGCTCGCGCGCATGCTCGAGTACCGCCGCTTCCGCTCCGCCGCCGAGTTCCTCCACGAGCGCCTGTCGGACGAGTCCGGTTTCCGCTACCGCCAGGCGCCGCTGCCGCCGGTCCTGCGGCGCGCATCGCTCGACCTCGCCGAGGCCGTGTACGAGCCGGCGCGCCTCGGCCAGGCGCTGGGCGATCTCCTGAAGTCGCCGCCCCCGCTCGAGCTCGGCCACGTCTTCCGCCCCATGGTCTCGGTGGAGCAGCGGCTCGCGCACCTGCGCGGCCTGCTCTCGTCAGGCCGCTTCCAGTTCGACGACGCCGTGCGCGGTGCCGACCGCATGACCGAGGCCGTCACGCTGTTCGCGCTGCTCGAGCTCTACAAGCAGGGCGAGGCCGACTGGAGCCAGGACGCGAGCTTCGGCCCCATCACCGTGAGCGCCCGGTGAACGATCTGGCGCGGATCGTCGAGGCGCTCCTGTTCCTCTCGCCCGAGCCGCTGTCGGCGGACGCGCTCGCGGACGCCTGCGAGGTCGAGCCCGACGAGATCGTCACCGCGCTCGCCCGCCTGCGCGAGCACTACGCCGAGGGGTTCCGCGGGGTGGTGCTGCGGGAGGTGGCGGGCGGCTTCACGCTCGCGACCGACCCGGTGGCCGAGACCGCCGCCCGCCGCCTGTTCGCGAAGCCCCGCACCCCGCCGCTCACGCAGGCCCAGGCCGAATGCCTTGCGATCGTCGCCTACCTGCAGCCGGTCTCGCGCCCCGAGATCGCGCGCATCCGCGGCGTCGCCTCCGAGTCCGCGGTCGGCACGCTGCTCGAGCGCGGTCTGATCCAGGAGTCGGGGCGTTCGCAGTTCGGCGCGGTGATGTACCGCACGACCGAGCTGTTCCAGCGCCTGTTCGGGCTCGAGGGCCTCGACGCGCTCCCCGACGTGTCCGCGTTCGACCCGTCCCCGGAGGACGAGGCGGAGCTGCGTGACCGCCTGCTGCGGGCGGGCGAGCAGCGCTCGGGGTGAGCCCGAGCTTCCTGCGCGAGCTCGAGCGGCAGGAGCGCTGGCGAGCGCTCCCGTCGCGTGAGCGCGCCGGCCGCCCCAACACGGCGGTGCTGAGCTTCGACGACGGCCCGGATCCCGAGGGGACGCCGGCCGTGCTCGACGCGCTGGAGGCGGAGGGCGTCCGCGCCACGTTCTTCGTGCTGGGCGAGCAGCTCCTCGCCAACCCCCGGCTCGGCCGCACGCTCACCGAGCGCGGGCACGAGGTGGCTCTGCACGGCCACCGCCACGAGCCACACGACGACCTGCGCCCTCAGGCGGTGCGCGACGACATCGCGCGCGGGCTCGGTACCGCCGAGGTGGCCTGCGGCCGGCGTCCGCGCTTCTACCGGCCTCCATACGGGTTCTTCACCGGGCCTTCCCACGCGGCCTGCGCCGACCTCGGCCTCGAGCCGGTGCTGTGGTCCGCGTGGGGTCTCGACTGGGAGGAGGTCCCCGCCTCGCGCATCGCGGAGCTGGTGGTCCGCGACCTCGCCGAGGGCGCGATCGTGCTGCTCCACGACTCCGCGCGGTACGCGCCGCGCGCCGATGTCCGCCCGACCGCCGAGGCGATCCCCGCGATCGCCGCGGCGGCTCGCGAGGCGGGCCTCGAGCTCCTGCCGCTGGGTGAAGCGCTCGGCTGAGCGGCGCTACGACACCGCCGCGAGCGGCGGATCCTGCTCGCTGAAGACCTCGGCCACGTCGAGCAGTATCTGCACCATCGCCTCGCTCGCCGGGGAGCGGTAGGCCCCCGGCAGCCGCGCCGCGTGGATCCGCCGCACCGGGGCGTCCGAGCCGAGCGAGCGGGCCACCACGCCGGGGTGGAGCGTCGTGAGCGCGAGCTGGGGGAACAGCGCCGCCCCCACACCGGCAGCGACCAGTGCCTGGCCCGTCGCGATGTCGTCCGCCTCGAAGGCGACGCGGGGCTCGTATCCCGCCTCCTCGCATGCACGGAAGGTGATGCGCCGGCAGCCGCTCGCATCGGTCGACTTCACCCAGCTCTCCTCCGCGAGATCGGCCAGCCGGAGCCGCTTGCGCCCCGCGAGGGGATGGCCCTCCGGAAGGAGCAGCCGGTACGGATCGTCGATCAGGTGGACGAGCTCGAGGTCGTCATCGAGCATCCCGGGGATCGCCTCGACGTCGTAGACGACCGCGAGGTCGATCTCACCGGAGCGCAGGAGCGCCGTCGCCGCGGTCGGCTCGGCCTGCAGCATGCCGAGCTCTACGTCGGGATGGAGCTCGTGGAACTCGCGCACGGCACGCGGGAGCAGCGTGGCCCCGGCGCTCTGGAAGCCCGCGAGCCGCAGGCGCCCGCCGCGCAGCCCCGCGATCGCGCGGAGCTCCTCCTCCGCGGACTCGAGCCGCGAGAGGACGGCGTCGGCGTGGCGGACGATCGCCTCTCCGGCCTCGGTCAGGCGGATGCCCCGCGCGCCCCGCTCCACGAGCGTGACGCCGGCCTCCCGCTCGAGCGCCGCGACGTGCTGGCTGACGGCCGACTGGGTGAACGACAGAGACTCCGCCGCGGCGGAGAAGGAACCCCGGGCCGCGACTTCCCGCAGGACCCGCATCCGGCGCACGTCGAGCATGAGCGGAGCTTATCGCGGACCCAAGCGATCTTCATGGACGGTTATGGCGCGGTCTGCCATCCTCGCCTCGCGTGAGCCGCCGGTCGTGGACAGCCCTGCTCCTGCTCGCCTCGCTCTGGGGAGCGTCGTACCTGTTCGTCGCGATCGGCCTCGACGATCTGTCCCCCTCCATGATCGTGCTGTCGCGAACCCTTCTCGCGGGACTCGTCCTGCTGCCGCTGGCGCTCCGTCGCGGCGCCCTCCGGGGCATGCGAGGCGTGCTCGGCCCGATCGCGATCCTGGCGGCGGTCCAGGTGGCCGGGCCGTTCCTGCTGATCTCCGCGGGCCAGCGGGACATCCCCTCGTCGCTCGCCGGCATTCTCGTCGCGTCCGCCCCGATCTTCACGGCCCTGCTGGCCGTGTGGGTCGACCACGACGAGCGCTCGAGCGGCTGGCGCCTGGGCGGCGTGGGCATCGGGATAGTGGGCGTCGGCCTGCTCCTGGGCGTGGACACCGCGGGCGACTCGGCCGCGCTGATCGGCGGCGTGCTGGTGCTGGTGGCGAGCCTCGGCTACGCGATCGGCTCGCTCTACCTCAAGCGCCGGCTGGGGGGGATCGCGCCGCTGGGCATCGTCGCCGCGACCATGCTCGCAAGCGCCGCGATGGTCGCGCCGCTCGCGCTGGCGACGGCGCCTCCCGCCCTCCCAGGGCTCGACACCGTGGGCGCGATGCTCGCCCTCGGCATCGCGGGGACGGGGATCGCGTTCGTCATCTTCTACACCCTGATCGCGAGCGTGGGGCCCGCGCGAGCCTCGATCGTCGCCTACATCGCGCCCGTGTTCGCCGTCTTCTACGGCGTCACGCTCCTGGGGGAGAGCGTCGGCCCCGCCACCTTCGCCGGGCTCGCGCTGATCCTTGGCGGGTCGTGGCTCGCGGCCGGCGGTTACGAGCGGACGCCGGCCGCCGTGCCGGCGCCGGTTCCCGCGCTCGTGCGGGACTGAGCGCTCGCTGCGAGCTGGCCGCAGGCGGCGTCGATGTCCCGCCCCCTCGTGAGCCGCACCGTCGCGCGCACGCCGCGCTCCTCGAGCGCGGAGCGAAATGCCGCTATCGCCTCGCGGCTCGAGCCCGAGTAGCCCGAGCCCGTCGGGTTGTAGGGGATGAGGTTGACCTTGAACCCCCGCCGCGGCTCGAGCAGCGCGGCCAGCCGGACCGCCTGCTCGTAGCGGTCGTTGACGCCGTGGAGCATCAGGTACTCGACGAACACGTCCCGCCGGCGCGCCTCGTGCCATGCGCGGCAGGCGTCGAGCACGTCGGCGAGCGGGTAGCGCTCGTTCACCGGCATCAACTCGCTCCGGAGCGCGTCCTCCGGCGCGTGGAGGGACAGCGCGAGCCGCACCGGCGGGCCCTCGCGCGTCATCCGCTCGATCCCGGGGATCCAGCCGACGGTGGAAATGGCCGTGTTGGATGTGGCTATCCCCACGTCCGGCAGGCGCTCGCATGCGCCGAGCACCGCGTCGAGGTTCATGAGCGGCTCGCCCATGCCCATGAAGACCGCGTGGTTGACCTCCTCCTTGCGGCGGAAGTGGAGCGCCTGGTCGAGGATCTCGGACTCCGTCAGGTTGCGCCCGAAGCGCATCGCCCCGGTGGCACAGAACGTGCAGGTCAGCGGGCAGCCGGACTGGCTCGACAGGCAGAGCGAGCGGCGCCCGTCGCGATAGCGCATCAGCACGGCCTCGACGGGCCGGCCGTCGCCCGTCGAGAAGAGCGCCTTCTCGGTGCCGTCCCGCGCGAGCGCCTCGCTCTCGACGGCGAGCGTCGACAGCGGGACGCGCGCCGCCAGATCCTCACGGAGCCCGGCCGGAAGGTCGGTCATCTCGTCCCATGAGCGCGCCCCGCGGGCGAGCCACGACCAGGCCTGGCGGGCGCGGAAGGCGGGCTCGCCCCGCTCCTCGAGGACGCTTGTCATGAGGCTGCGGTCCATCCGCCCCGAGTGTGGCAGCATGGTGCGCCGCCGTGGCCAAGCTGCTCGCAACCACCCTCGCCGTCCTGCTCCTCGCGCCCGCCTCCGCGCTCGGGCAGGGCAACCCGTTCGGCCCGATCGCGCCGCCGCAGCCGGCGCCCCCTCCGATCCAGGAGCCGGAGCCGCCCGCACCGCCCCAGGTGGACGACCAGGAGCTGAGCCTCGTCGAATCGCTCTTCCTCGCCGGCATCGCCGCCGCCCTGATCGGCGGCGTCTTCATCCTCATCACCCGCGAGAGCGGCCGCTTCGGCCGCGCGCGCCGGCGCGAGCGCAGGGGCGGCCCGAGGGGCCCCAAGCTCGACGACCGCAAGCGCGGGGCGGGCGCGTTCCGGGCGACGGGCGGGCACTCGGCCGGCTCGCGCGGCGCGGGGGCGCCGCCGCCGCCGCCGCGCAAGCGCCAGAAGCCGGCGAAGCAGAAGGCGAAACGGAAGTGACCCCCTGAGG
>DATMJO010000147.1:0-2252 GCA_035553855.1 Thermoleophilaceae bacterium
GTGCGGGCATCGAGCGCCCGCGGCCGCTCGCGCTCCCGCTCCTTGGTGTCGACTGCCATGCTCGCTCCTCCTCGTAGGCGCTTTTGCGCCAGCCTACCGCACGCCGAATCCCTCTCCGGAGAGCCGGTCTATGTCGTTTGAGAGGCCGATCAGGAACAGCCCGATCACGAGCATGAAGCCCACCAATCCGGCTCGCTCCATCGTCGCGTAGGACACCGGGGTCCGGCGGATCTTCTCGACGATCGCCCAGAAGATGTGGCCGCCGTCCAGGGGTAGGAACGGGAACAGGTTCACGATCGCCAGGGACAGCGAGATGATCGCGAGGATCACCACCGCGTCGGAGGCGTCGGCCAGGATCGTCTGGCGCGTGGTCTCGTAGGAGCCGACCACGCCGGAGATCTCCTGCCGCTGCTCCGGGTCCACGATCTTCGCGGGCAGCGTGAGGGTCTCGCGGGTCACGAACCAGAAGCGGTCGAGCGAGACGTCCACGGCCTCGCCGAAGCCGAGCCGGGTGTGGGTCGTGGCGTACTGGAAGCCCACGCGCATGCGCCGTGTGTCCGGGTCGTACACCGGCGTGATCTCGAAGCGGCGCTGTGCGCCGTCGCGCTCGACCGTGACCGTGGCGGGCTCGGCGGCCCGGCAGCCCGCGACCGGCGGGCGCTGCGGGCATCGGTGCCCGGCGATCAGCTGGGAGAGCTCGCCCGGGCTGCCGCGCTTCCCGTCCACCGCCACGAGGCGGTCGCCCTGCTGGAGGATCCCGGCGGCGGGCAGGTTGCGGTCGATCACGTCGACCTTGCTGGTGACGTCGCGCGCGCCGATCCCTCCGAAGAAGAGCAGGAGAAGCAGGAACGCGAGCACGAGGTTGACCGCGGGGCCGGCGGCGATCACCACGACCCGCTTCCAGACGGGCTGCGCGTAGTAGGCGCGGGTGCGTACCTCGTCGGGGAGGTCCTCCGACGGGTTCATCCCGCTGATCTTCACGTAGCCCCCGAGCGGGATCGCGCCGATGGCGTACTCGGTGTCGCCGATCTTCTTGCGGGCGATGAGCGGCGGGAAGAACAGGGCAAAGCGCTCGACGCGCATGCCGACGGCCTTCGCCGCTGCGAAGTGACCCAGCTCGTGGAGGATGATCAGCAGGGCGAAGCCCACGAAGGCCAGCAGCCAGCTCATGCGCTCACCGCCCGCGCGGCCTCGCGGGCCTCGGTATCGACCGCGTAGAGGTCGGAGAAGTGCCGGAGCGGTCGCGCCGGCACGGACTCGAGCGCGTGCTCGACGACCTCCGCGATCCCGGTGAAGGGCAGCTCGCCCGCCAGGAAGGCGTGCACCGCCACCTCGTTCGCGGCGTTGAGGACGCAGGGCGCGGTGCCCCCGGCGATCGCCGCCTCGCGCGCCAGTCGCAGGCAGGGGAAGGCATCCGTGTCCGGCGGCTCGAAGGTGAGTGAGCCCACCGCCGCCAGGTCGAGCGTCTCCACAGGGACGTCCACGCGGTCGGGCCAGTGCAGCGCGTATGAGATCGGGACCCGCATGTCGGGGTTGCCGAGGTGCGCGAGCGAGGCGCCGTCGTTGAGGTGGACGAGCGCGTGGACGATCGACTGCGGGTGGACGACCACGTCGATCCGCTCGTAGGGGACGCCGAAGAGATGATGGGCCTCGATCACCTCGAGGCCCTTGTTCATGAGGGTCGCGGAGTCGACCGTGATCTTCCCTCCCATGTCCCACGTGGGATGGTCCAGGGCGTCCTCCCGGGTGACGTCCGCCAGGTCGGCGGCCGTCCGCCCGCGGAACGGCCCCCCGGACGCGGTGAGCACGAGCCGCTCGACGGTCCCCGGGGCGCTCTCGGCCCCGATGAGCTGCATGAGGGCGGAGTGCTCGGAGTCGACGGGGATCACCCGCGCGCCGGTCGCCTCGGCGAGCGCCATCACGAGCTCGCCTCCGACCACGAGGCTCTCCTTGTTCGCGAGCGCCAGGTCGATGCCCTCGCCGAGCGTCGCGATCGTCGGGCCCAGGCCGGCGGAGCCCACGAGCGCGTTCAGGACCATGTCGCAGTCCGTCTCGGTCACGAGCGAGACGACGCCCTCGGGCCCGGCGAGCACCTCGCCCTCGCCGAACGCGGCGGCGGCGCGGTCCGCGGCGTCCGGGTCGGAGAGAGCGATGCGGCCGACGCCCGCGGCTCGGGCCTGCGCGACGAGCGCTTCGTCGTTGGTGGCGGCGCACAGGGCCACGACCTCGAGGCCTTGGCTGCGGGCCACGAC
>DATMJO010000148.1:0-17345 GCA_035553855.1 Thermoleophilaceae bacterium
GGCCCGCCTCTTCGCACTCGCCGACTGGTCGGGGAAGCGCGTGGTGGTCCTCGCACCGGATGCCGACGATCTCGGGCGGGAGGTCGTCTCCCGCAGCGGCGCCGCGAGCGTCGAGACCGGTTCGCTCGAGGCGCTGCCTGATGGCCAGTACGGCGGCGCACTCGTTGCGGGGACGCTCGAGGAGGTGTCGACCGGGGACGTCCTGCGCGCGCTGAGGTGGCTGCACGACCATCTCGATCCGGGAGCGCAGTGCGTCCTCGTCGTTGAGACCTACCTGAGCGCTGCATGCCCGCCGCTCCGTACCCCCTTCGCGCATCTTCTCTTCGCAGGCGACGTGGTGGACCACCGCCTGGCCTCCCAGGGTGCCGCACGCTTGTCGGACCGCAATCCGATGTGCCGAGCCTCCTACCTCGTCCTCGCGATCCGGGCCGGCTTGGAGGTGGCGAGCTGCGCGTCGTTCCACCAGCCGCTTGAGCAGGTCCCGGCGAAGCTCGCCCACTACGCGCACGGCGAGCTTGCGTGCGGCCGCTTCGCGGCCCTGCTTCTACGACCGGCGGACGTGGAGCAACGGCTCGAAGAGCTCCAGGCGGTCCGTCGGTCCGAGTCGGTCGACGTTGCCGAGAAGTCGACGCAGGAGTGGGGAGCTCTGTGGGCGGAGGGCCTCTGGGAAAGCCTCTACCGCCGCTTCGACCCGACTATCGACGGACAGGACGTGCTCGACCTCGGCTGCAACTGGGGCTACCTGCTGAAACTGATCACCGAGCGGTTCCGGCCACGGAGGCTGGTGGGCGTCGATCTGCATCCGATGTGGGAGGTGCTCGACCACGGCTGGAGCTACGGCGAGCTGCCGAACGTTGAGCTCCACGACGGCGTGTTCGCCGACATCGAGGCGATCGGGCCAGCGTCGATCGACCTGATCCTGTCGACGTCCACACTCCAGATGATGGGCCCGGAGGAGCTGGAGCGTAACCTCGCGAAGGCCTACGAGGTCCTCCGCCCAGGCGGGGAGATGCTGCTCCGCACGCGGGTCGCGACCTCCTACATCGGAGCCGACCTCCACGCGCGCTTCGACCTGCCCTACGCCCACCTCCTCCATCCCGGTCCGGTCATCGAGCGCTCGGCCGCCGAGGCCGGCGATCACGGCCTGCCCGAGCTCCTGCCCTACACGGCGTCGACCTACCTGGCCCTGTTCGCGCGGGCCGGCTTCGAGGCGGTCGAGGTGCGCCGCCTCTTCAACCGCGACCACGGCGGTGAGCTCGAGGCGCGTGTCCGCGCGGCGCTCCCGGGCGTCGCCGACGAGGAGCGGCGCTGCATGGAGCTCGAGGCCCGGCTGGTGAAGCCGATCGACCCCGCCGATGTCTCGGCCCTGGCGGCGTGAGCGAGGCGCCGCGCGTCCTCTTCCTTTTCACCTCGGACACCGAGGCGAACCTCCACTACATGTACACGCCCGACTTCCGGGGGGCGATCGACGAGCACGTCTGGGGGCGGACCGCCGGTCGCGAGGTCGGCCCGGCCCTCCAGATGGACATGCTGGACGACCGCGGCTTCAAGGGGACGTTCTTCGTCGACGTGCTGAGCGAGTTCGTGTTCGGCGAGGGCTCCCTCCAGCCCGTGTTCGACGCGATCGTCGAGCGCGGGCACGACGTGCAACTCCATCTGCACACCAAACCCCATCTGCGCTTCGCGCGGGACGAGCGCGTGCGCGCGCTGGAAGGGGCGGTCGACGAGGACGATCCAGCGGCGTTCCGCGAGGCGATGGAGCTGGCGATCGGGATCTTCGAACGGCGCGCGGGCCGGCGGCCGGTCGCCTATCGCGCGGGGGCATACCGAATCTTCGACACGCACTTCCCCGTGCTCGCCGACCTCGGGATCAAGGTCGACTCGTCGGTGAACCCGTTCAAGAACAGCGTCGTGGAACCGTGGATGCTCACCCGCACTCAGCCGTACGACGTCGCAGGCGTGCTAGAAGTGCCGATCACGTGGTGCGCGCGGCTCGACGGCGCTTTCCGCTCAGAGCAGCTGGCCCCGTTCGCCTCCGCCACGGCACAGCTCGAGGCCCTGGCGGCGCTCCCCGCGGGGTCGCCTGCGACGCTCTGCTACATCGCGCACTCGTTCTCGTTCCTGCGAGTGGACCGGCAGACCGACGAGGAACGGCGGCTCGCGTGGAACGCGACGTGGAAGGAGATGGTCGACGAGGAGGAGTTCGAGCTCTCGGGGCACCCTCCGCAAATGGCGGACATGCCGCTCATGCGAGGCGTGGATGATGCCCGAATCGAGGTGTTCGGGCGGGTGCTCGACCTACTCGCCGCCCGCGGCGACGTGGCCGGGATCACTCTCTACGAGCTGGCGAGGGACTGGCTCGGCAGTTGGGACGAAGCATCTGCGGTGGTGGACCCGGTCCCCGCCTACGACTTTCGCGCCGGCCGGGGGCGAACGCTCGCGGCGCGCCGCTACTCGGCCTCGTACCTCGAGGCGCTCGAGCGCGGGGCGGTCAGTCGCGCCGGAACTCGAGCGTCGTCGTGAGCACGGTCGCGCCGTGCTCCTGCTTCTCGGTCCCGCCGTGGACCGCGACGAAACGGAGCTCCGGCAGCGCCTCGACGTATCGCCCGAGCGGCCACACGAGGTTGCGGCCGGGCACCGGCCGATCGCCCACCGCAGCCGAGAACAGCAGGACCGCTCCGGGCTTCGCCGTGAGCCGCGTCAGGTTTCCGAAGTAGTCGGATGCCTCGTCGGGATGCACATGCGTGCAGACCGCCTCCGAGATCACGCAGTCGGGCTCCATCGCCTCGGCGTCGCGGAGGACGTTCTCCGTGATCGGCGCGATCACGGGGCGCTTCTCCTCGAGCAGCGCCGCACCTGCGAGATCACGGCCGAGGGCGAGAAGCTCCTCCGACACGTCGAGCCCCACGTAGTGACCCGGCTCGAGGTATTCGATCATGTGCACGCCGATCCGAAGGGTGCCGCAGCCGTAGTCGACCGCCGTGCTCATGGGCTCGAGCTGCGCGAGCTGCCGGAGGGTCTCGAAACGGCGGCTTCCGGCTGCCCGCCACTCCTCACCGCTCGCAAGCACGCCGCCGAGAGTCGCGTGCGCGCGGCCCGGGCGGATCCAGCAATCGAGGACGGCCTCGGCGCAGAACTCGGCATAGGTGGCGCCGGGATGCTCTTCCAGGTACTCGCGAAACGAGCCGTCGAGCTCGTCGCGATAGCGACGGTGGCGAGACTCAGGCGACTCCATCCGCCCGACTGTAGTTAGGATCGCTTTGCATGGGACACCGCGTAGGCATCATCTTCAGCGGCGCGCGCGCCGACCATCACATCTTCAGCCCCTCGATGGACTTCGAGGAGGCGTCCGGCGAGTTCAGGGCGATCAGGCGCCTGATCGACGAGGGCGGTGAGGTGATCCGTAACTGGGCGCACATCCCGGCGGGCGCCGTCATCGCCATCCACGTGATGGAGGACGGCGACCAGCCGGCCTAGCGCGTGGCCTCAGGCGCCTGCGGTCCGGCGTAGGCGATCCGGAGGCGCTTCGCTCCTCTGTCGAGTTCGATCGTGTGCGTGTCCGGCCCGGTCGACCAGCTGAGGCGCGCCCGCGTACCGGCAGGGTCCGCCTGGGCGAAGTCCCGGCGGGCAACGGGCGGGAGCTCGCAGAACGCGAAGAGCGTGGCGAAGACGTGCGAGATCCCGCGTACGGCGTATCCGTCCGTCCACGACGGCGTGAGCGTCCGGTACTCACGCGAGGTCCAGCCGAGCAGCTCCGGCTCGTGCTGCCCCCGCACCGGGCCGAGGTGCTCGCCCTCGAGCAGCGGGGCCATGTAGAGCGACCGCGCCAGCTCGGGTAGGGCCACGGAAAGGCCGTCGCCGAGGTGCCGGGCGTCGAGCTCTGGGGCGAGGTGGAAGCGCTGCACCCAATCGTGGTCGGCGCCTGCGGCATCCGCGACGGCGTCGAAGACGAGCAGCCACTCGCCGGGGAGCAGCGCGAGCAAGCGGGCATGCCGCACCGAATCGAGCAGCGTCGTCTCCGATTCGCACCACAGAATCCCGGCGGTCTCGCCGAATCGCCGGAGTGCCGACCCGAACGGCTCCACGTCTTTACGCGGCCGGCTCCGCCCATCGACCTCGACGGTGTTGTGCGCCCGAGTCGACTCGACGTACACCCGGTGCGGATCGGCGTACCAGAAGCCCTGCTCGTAGAGGTCGGAGCCACCCTCCGTTCGGCCGAGGTAGCCGTAGCGTCCGGGGTCGACCAGGATCTCGACGCCGCGGTCGTACCAGACGAATCCGAGGTCGTCGGCGTGCTTGTGCGTTCGGGAGTGGAACGCCGCTGTGTGGATCAGGTGGAACCCCGACGCGGGCCCACCGGGGGGGTCCCAGGATCGACACACCGCGTAGCCGGATTCCGAGAACGCCTTTAGGCGCTCGCGCGCCGGCTCGCCGAGCTTCCCGCCCGTGACCGCGTGCCGGAGCCTTCCGCTTCGCAACCGCTCGGGCGGCACGCCGAGGTCGAAGTGCCGGTCGCCGTCGCCGATCGTCGGTAGCGTCCCGTTGGGGTAGACGAACCATGCCAGCGCGTCCTCGGCTCGGTCGTGGATCCCGACGAGCTCAGGATCGGAGACCAGACCTGCTCGCAGCAGGCGGCCGAGGGTCGACAGCACCGAGGCGTGGTAGCCGGGCGAGTGTTCGAGGTGGACTCCTTCGCTCGAGAACTGCCGGCTGAAGAGGCCCCTGAGCCGCTCGAGCGCCTGCTCCCGCTCCTCGGCGGCGCCGGAGAGTTCCGGGAAGCGCTCGGCAAGCGCGAGCTGACCGCTGGCCTGGTAGATCCCGTGGTTGTTGTGACCCTGGAACCACTCCTCATGGGCGAGGGCGGTGCGGTGGAGGGCGAGCGACTCGAGCAGGAGTTCAACGTCACCCGACCTGTAGCGGCGGTTTCGCGCGACCACGTCAAGCAGGTAGGCAAGCCGGTAGGCGCGTACGCCGACGGCCATGTCGTACCACGCGAACTCGGAGTCCGTCTCGAGCGACGGGAACGACAGCGCCCAGTCCCGGGCGACGGCCAGTGCGAAGTCCGCGTAGCGCGCCGAGCGGGTCTCCTCGTAGGCCGTGAGCACGGGCCCGAGCGGATCCCATGAATGGAGATGGAACGCCCAGCTTCGGTTCGCCGCGCACACCTCGTCCCACGCGATCGGCGGGTCGAGCTCCACGACCGGGAGGTTCGCGTGCTTCCAGCCGCTCGCGACGACCGAGTCGGCGAGCTCGAACCCCAGCGCATCCTCCGGCATGAGCGCGTCGTACGGCCGCCACGGCTGTGCGGAGCGAGCCTTCCGGAACCACGCGACGCGCGAGGCTCTCCGCGCCTTGGTCGGCACGGTCACGACCGCCGCTTCTCGCGTCGCCGCGCGAGCTCATCGAAGGTGGCCACGAGCCGGGCAGTGTCGTCAGCCGCCGCGCGGGCGGCGTCGAGCCGCTGGTCGACGACCGCCTCGAGCCGCGCGAGCCGCTCCTCAACGCTCGCTGCCGGCTGGTCGCGGAACGCGGAAGACGAGGAGGAGGCGACGCCGAGCGAGCTCAGCTGCGCCTGGATCTGGGCGATCTGCCTCGCCTGCTGCTCCAGAATGGATTGGATCGAAGCGGCGCCCTCGCCGGCCGCCGGCACGGTGCCCGCGAGTCGCATCAGCTCACGGTCGCGGACGAGGATCTCCTCGCGGAGTGCCTCCGTCAGCCCCCGAGCCTCCTCCAGGGCGGCGCCCTGGTCGAGCGCCAGAGCGGCGAGTCGCTCCGCCGTGTCGGCGGCCTCCCGCCCGCCTTCCGCGACGAGCACGATCGCGTCGGGCGACGCCTCGAGCGCGGTCGGCCGGAAGTCTTCCGGGAGCCAGGCGACCGCCTCGGCCAACGATTTGCCCCGCGGCAGGACGGCGACGATGCGGCCCCCCTCGCCGACCAGCCCCGCGAGGGCGCTGCCGCGTCCGGCGAGCGCCGGCCCGTCCGCGACAAGCACAGCGAACTCGCCCCGCTCGAACGCGGCAGAGTCGAGCGCGCCTATGACGAAGGCGAGGCGTTCGCGGGCCAGCGCCGGGAGCTCGCGATCGGCCGCCTTTTCGGCCTTCCGCGCGGCGCGCGCGTCGGGGACGAGCACACGGACGGTGGAGCCCGCCAGGGCGAGAGCGAAAGCAGCCTCGATCCCGACGGGCGCCGCGAGCAGGACAGTCGAGCCGGCCGAAAGCCGCGCGAGCCGCTCCTCGAACCTCGCGCTCACCATGCCTCCTCGATCTCGCGCGCCGGCTCGACCGTGAAAGCCGTGACACCGCCCAGCCCCGCCTGCCACGCCTTGACTGTGCGCCGCTCGAGGTTCTCCGGCGGGCCTGCGCGGTCCAGCACGTCGCGCCTCACGAGCACCGCCCCCGGGTCGACGCGCTTCGCGTACGCACCCGCGGCCGATCGCGCCGTCGCGGGAAGCCCCACCACGCCGGCACCGGAGTAGGCCTGCGCCTGGACGAGGTCGGTCACGAGGTGGCGGTCGATCTCCTGCCCGGCGCCCAGGAAGAGCACGGCGTCCCCGCCGGCGCGCGCGGCGGCGCTCCGGAGGTCGTCGGCGACGGCCGCGCCGGAAAAGCGCGCGCGGCCGGCCGACTCGCGTACCGTGGTCTCGTCGAGCTCGTCCGTCACCGCCACGAGCTCGAGGTTCGGGTGTTCCTGGCGGCGCAGCATCTCGAGCATCCGGTCGAGAGCGCGGCGGTCGGGCGCCTCGGCGATCACCGCCACACCCGCGGGCCCGCGAGGCGGGCCGAGCCCCGTCATCTCGAGAATCTCGTCCACGCGGTGGCCGTAGGTGTGGCTGCGGAGCACCGCGCGCCGGCCGGCCGTTGACCGCTGAGCGCGGAGCGTCTCGTCGCCGAGCAGCCCGGCGAGCACCTCACGGGTCACTTTCGGTCGTGCCGACTCGAACACCAGGTTCGGGCCGATAACGGCTTCGATGGCCGGCGACTCACCCGAGAGGACCACGCCGCCGCAGGCGAGGATCTCGAAGATGCGGCGGGCGCACATCGTGGGCGAGCCAGCCACGGAGTTGACGTTCAGCAGCACTTGGTAGTTGCGGTATGCGCCGAGCACGCGCTCGTACGACACGCCGCCGACGAGATGCGGGAGGTACTTGGCAGGCAGCGCGTACTCGCCGACCGGCTCGACCCGCGAGTAGACGTGGACGCCGAAGCGCCTCGCCGCGTCGAGGACCTCCTCCATCTGCCTGCGGCGGTCTGGGTGCTTGCGCCCGTGGTAGGTGCCGAGGAAGCCCAGCTCGTACGGGCGTACGGCCGGTGCGTCGATCGGGTTGTGGATCCTGGGCTGCGCGGCGAATGGGATCACCCCGACGCGGTCGTGGCCGGCGGCCGCGCGGTAACTCGGTACGCACGCCTCGTCGGTCGTGAAGATGTGGTCGAACAGCACCGCCGTGCTGAGGAAGAACTGGAAGTTCGGCGGGTCCTCTTTGCTCCAGAACACGGTCGGGATCCCGCGCTTGCGGCAATGGGCGACGAGCTCGCGGACCGGCTCGCTCGGGCCGGTCCCGGTCGTGTCGGCCATCAGCTTGTCCCAGGTGTCGTCCTTGCCGCGCCAGATCGACTCGACGAGCAGCAGCGACGGGTGCTCGCGATCGATCACCTCGCGGAAATCGTCCGGCGTGAAGTCGACGTAGTCGAACTCGTAGCGGAACCCGAGCTCCGAGAAGCGGTCGAGGAGGCAGGCCACCTTCAGGTCCGGGCGGACAACGGGGCCCTCCGGTGGCGTGAACGCCGGCGGGAACCTCCCGGTGGCGACGAGCTCGCGCACGTCGGCCAGGACGCCCATCCGCGCGCGGCGCTCGCGCTCGGCCGCATCGGGACGCGGGAGCTTCAAGCCGGTCGTTCGCGCGGGTTGCGGAGGCGCGAGAGCGATCTCGTGGAGGGTGAGATCGACCGTCGCGCCGGGCTTTGTGCGCACGAACACGTCCAGGTCCGTCACCCCGTCGAGGCTCGAGCCGTCCCCGTCCCGCCAGCTGAACGGGCCGCTCGAGCGACCTGGCTGGAGCGCGATCGTCGTGCGCTCGGACGCTGGCGCCCAGGTCTGGTCGATCGGCCACTGCCACCTCCCGAGCCGCTCGCCGTCCGCACCTGCGGCATCGACCGTCAGCGCGAGGAGCTCGTCCGGCCGGCGTGCGGTGAGATCGACCACGACGCTGCTGAAGGGCTCTGCCGGGGCACGCACCCCCGCATACAGCCCGGCCTCGTCGTCCGCCGGTGCGGCCGGGGCAAAGCATCGGACGCCGTCGTCCTCGAGGGTCACGCGCGGCGCGACGCGGTGCGAGAAAGGCGTCGCGCGGGCATGGTCGGCCGAAGTCGGCCGCCAGTGCTTCGCGACGCCGAGAAGGTCGGCGAGGGACGCGACCAGGTGGCTTCCGAACTGCGCAGCGCGCCCCTCTGGCGTTGGCGCGGGCGTGCGCACCGCCAGACGTGGCTCGGTACCGCGCGCGTGCAATGCTTCCGCGAGGGGAAGCACATGCCGCGCGAACTCGGGGTCCCCGCGGCCCACGAAGACGTCGACGGCCGGCACGGATTCAGCCGATGCGAGCGCGTCCAGCAGCAGGCGGTCCGCCTCGTCCCGTTCCGGCCGGCCGGATCCGCCGCTTACGAAGTCGAGCACTTCGCGGAGGGCGCCGGCGAGCTGGCGGCCGAGGCGGACGTGGGGCCAGCCGCAGACGCTCGCTCCCCATCCTCCGCGCGTGGCGAACCAGAGCGAGGCGAAGCCACCCTTGCCCATGCCGCAGCCGACGATTCCCGGCGGTGCGACGCCGCTGGCCGCGGCGGCGTGCGCGACCAGGCGTTCGACGTCTGCGCTGTAGGAGAGGTCGCCCGCCTCGCCGAGGTACCAGCATCCTGGATAGCCATGCCCGTCCACGTGCGGGCCGAAGTCGTCGGCCACGAAGAGCTGGTGGCAGCCGATCACCTCGAGCTCGTCGAGCCAATCGAGCCCGGGGTCGGCCGTCGCGTCCGAGAAGACGACGAGCAGCCGGTCGGGCGCGTCGGTCGCCCGGCGGAAGACAAACCGGAGGGCGTGGGTCCGTCCCGGGAAGACCTGCTCGGCCGGGTCGGTCATCCGGAGGAGCGGGTGTCGGGCGCGCCGACCGACTGCGCAGCCTCGATCTCGCCGAGCAGCCCCTCGCGCTCCTTCTTGATGCGGCGAAGGTGCCGCTCACGCTCCGCGTGCATTGCCTCGAGTGTCGCGTGCTCCTCATGGAGGTCGGCGAGCGCCGCCTCGGCCTCGAGCCTGCGCGCCCGCTCCTGCTCGAGCTCCGCGTGCACCGCTTCGAGCTGCGCGGCCCGCGAGGCCTCCTGCTCGTGTGCGGCGGCGAGCTCCGTCTCGAGGCCGCTTCGCTCCTCGTCTGCGGCGCGCTTCAGCGCTTCGACCTCCGCCGAGGCGGCCGCCGCCGCGCGCAGCTCGCTGCGCGCCTCGTCGCGTGCTGCGACCGCCCGCTCGCGCGTGGCGACCGCCTGGTCGCGCGCCGACAGCGCGGAGTCGCGCTCTGCCGCCGCGGCCGCGGCCGCCTTGCGGGCCTCGTCGCGCTCGGCGGTGGCGAGGGCGGCCGCCTTGCGGGCCTCGTCGCGTTCGGCCAGGGCGGCCGCCACCGCCTTGCGGGCCTCGTCGCGCTCGGCGGTCACGGCCTTGACGCTCTTGCGGGCCTCGTCGCGCTCAGCGGTCACGGCCTTGACGCTCTTGCGGGCCTCGTCGCGGTCGGCCGTGGCCGTGCTCGCTGCCTTCCGCTGCTCGGCGATCTCGGACTCGAGCGCGGCGAGGCGGCCCTGCACGCGCTTCGCCTCGTCCTCGGCGGCACGCGCGGCCGCGGACCCGCGTTGCCCTTCGGCGCGGGCCTCGTCGAGGGCGCGGTCAAGCTCCGCGATCCTCCTGTCCACGGTCTCACGCTCGGTGCTGAGCAGGTTGAGCGCCTCGTTGGCCGTCGCGAGCTCCGCGCGTAGGCGTTCCACGTCCGCGCGCGCGGCCTCGAGCTCCACCGCGAGCCGCCGCCCCTCGTCCGCGCGCGCCTCAACACGGCGATCCACTTCGACCTCTCGCTCAACCAGCGCCTGGAGCGCCCCGGCACGCCGCCGCAGCTCGGCTCGCTGCTCCCTCTCTGCAACGAGGAGTTCGTCCAGCTCGACCTCGCGCGCCTCGAGGGCGGCTAGCCGCGCGGCGAGTGCCGGCTCGGGATCGGTCATGGGTCGGTGGCAGGTGGCTTCACGTGCCGGGCGAAGGGTGACAGGGGCCGGAGCTTTCTGTCCACGCCGGCAAGAGCTGCGTCACGGCCCTACGGTGATGCTCCCGCCGGCCTCGAGGCTCACGGTCCGCTCGCTCGTCGCTCCGTCGGGCGAACGCAGCTCGATTACGAGCCGGTCGGCCCCCGCGTGCGCGTCCAGCCGAAGGCATCCGTTTTCGAGCGCCGTGGAGGCCAGTCCGCGCGGCGTGTGCGTCGCGCGCCACCACGCGGCCGCATCCGCCGCCGTGACGTCCCAGCATCCGCTGCGCGGTATCTGGGCAAGGCACTTGAACAGCTCAGGCACGTTGATGTCCGGATGGTTGAGGACCTGCACGAGCCCCCCGGCGGCCGAGAGGCGGTCCGCCTCGCGCAGGACCCCCTGTGGATCGGTGTGGCCGGGCTTCGCGGACCGGTCGAAGGAAGCGTGGTGCGGGAGGCAGAGCACCTCGAGCGGGACGACGTCGCCCTCGGGTGTCAGGGCGAGTGGCCGGTGGGGAACGGGGTGGGAGTGGCTGATGAACTCGGTGTAGAGCAGACCCTGGTCCGCCGCCCAGAGCAGGTTCGGGGCGCCCTGATAGCGGAAGCAGGTCGGATCGCCGTGCGAGCTCGAACCGAGGATGGGCGCTCCCGCGACCTGCTCGATTGCCTCGCGCTCGGCCTCGCCGCCGGCCCACATGCGCTCGGTGTGCAGCGCGACCTCGTGGCGCGGGTCACCGGCGACGAGCCGCAAGGCGCTGTTCCCCGTCGCCTGGCGCGCGCCGGGCTTCAGGTGGCGGGCCCGCCAGTACCAGGTTGCGGCCGTCCCGAGCGCGGCGTGGCCCCCTACCGTGTCCGCGACCTGCTCGACCGTCGGGGGGCGGTCGACGTCATGGCGGACGTTGAGCGCGAACCGCACACCCGACGGCCAGGGCCGCAGGCGCGCGCGGACGGCTCCCGTACGGGCGTGCAGAAGGTCGATCAGGCCGAGGAGGAGCGCCTCAACACCTGCGGTCCGCGGCCAGGTGCGGAACTCGCCCCCCTCGAACGGCTCCACCGTGTGGCTTTGGGCGAGGAACGACAACAGGCCGAGCGCGGTGCCGACAAGTGCGCCGCGGCGGACCACGGCCGGCTGGCGCCCTCGGGCATCGCCCGCGGGAGTCCACTCAGCGAGCACGTCGAGGGCGTCGCCGTCGGCGACCCACCGTTGGACATCCCAGCCCGGCGTCCGCCATGCGGCCGCCTGGTCCGCGGCGATCGGCGCGGGCAAACGGTCCCATCGCATCTCGGCCTCGACCGGTACGTGTCGCCGCGCCCCGCTGCCGACGCGACCCCCGGCAGGGCCGTATGGCGCGGCGGCCGCCCGCAGCCCGGCGTCCACGACCTGGACGAGCCCCTCGCGCCGGCCGGCGCCGATCGCGCGCATGCCGAGCACGTCCATCAGCAGGGCGGGCAGCGGACCTTCGACGAGCGCCCCGCCGCGCAATCCCTGAAGGGCGTCGACGACGTCGGGAGTGAAGGTGCCGGGCGCCTGCCGCGCAACCAGCACCACGGGGTGGGCGGCGAGTCGCTCGCGGTCCAAGAGCGCGTCGGGGCCTGCGTGCGCGACCCCGAGCAGGCCGTGCTTCTCGAGCACGACAGTCAGGCCGGCGGCCCAGTAGCCGCGACGCTCGTCCCGGTAGACGGAGCGAGCGGTCTCCGCCCCGCCGGTAACGACCAGGATGCCGCTCACGCGCCGCGGGCGACGGCGAGCATGCTCTCGGACAGGAAGTCCGGGAAGTGGAAGCGGAGGTCGTCGTGGGCCTCGAAGTCGCGGACCTGGAGGTCGCAGCCCACGCCCCGCTCGCGGCTGACCTGGAGGAAAGGATCGATGTGGCGTTCGCGGTAAATCCCCGTGCCCACCATGAGTGTGACCTCGGGCAGATCGGCGGCCTCTGCCCACGCTTCGTCGAGGATACCGTCGAGGAAGGCGCGGTCGGCCTCGGAGCGCCCGCCGGCGATCCATTCGGCCGTGTCCGGGTCGCCACGGAAGAGATGGTCCCCGAGCCGGGTCTGCGGCTCGCCCGCGATCACACGGCCGATCCCAGCCCGTGCGGCGAAGTAGAGCGCCGCCCATCCGCCCTTGCTGGAGCCGAAAGCCGTCACGTTGGCGCTCGGGATCCGAAGCGATTCGGTCGTCTCGGCGATCAGGCGCTCGATCGAGCGGCCCACGGTCCAATCCCGGTTATGCCCGAGGTACCAGCAGCCATGGGGGCCGTGCTCGTCGAGGATGAACATCCGGTGGGCCGGGACGTCAGCCATCGCACGAATGTAGTGGTACCGCGGCGCGTCGCCCCGCGGGACGACCGCCGCGAAGCCGATAGCCAGGTGCGCGCTGTCGCACCTCTCCGCCGGCATCAGCACATGCCGGACGGTTTCCTCGCCACCGTCGTACACGCGCTCGAAGTGCGTCCATCCCAGCGCCACGGCCAAAGCGTAGTCGGGCGTCGACCGTGTCCGCGCCGCTACGATCGTGCCCGTGACAGTGGGTCGGACGGCGACCGCCGAGTTGCGCTGGACTCCGGCCGACGGGCTCGAGGAGTACCGCGTCGTCGTCCGCGACAAGACGGCGGACAGGCCGCTGTTCGAGACCGAGCCGAGCCCCGAGTGCCGCATCGAGGTCGACCCGACCGCGCTGCCGGCCGGCGCGCGAGTGCTCGCACAGGTCCACGGGAGGACGGGCCGCAACGGAGAGTGGCAGCCGCACGGACCGCCGGTCCGCCTCGTCGCGCCGCCCGCCGGCAAGCGCCTCGTATGGCTCGGATGGAGCGACCTCGGGGCGGACGTCTACCGCCTCCAGGTCTACGACGACACGGCGGCCCGCTACTCGTTCGACGACGCCGTCGCGGGCACGAGCTGGCCGCTGCTCTGGGACGAGGTCGAGGCCGGCCACGACTACCGCTGGCGCGCGCGTCCCTGGACCGGCGACGACTGGGGCGAGGAGGACGAGTGGCGGGCGCTCCCCCGCGAGGTCGTGCTCGGCGACCGGGACGAACCCCCGCGCCCCGACCCTGCCGACCTCCGGATGCTCCTGATGTTCACGATCGACACCGAGGCCGGGGTCCACCGGATGCGGCACCCGGACCCGGCGCGGGCGATCGACGAGCTCGTCTTCGGGTCGTACGGCGGGCGGGGCGCCCTCGGCATCGGGCTCCACATGGACCTGCTCGAGCACTTCGGCTTTCGCGGGTGCTTCTTCGTCGACATCCTCCTCGAGTACACGTTCGGGAGGGAGGCGCTCGACCGGGTGGTCGCGGCGATCGAGGAGCGAGGACACGAGGTCGAGTTGCACGTCCACTCGAACCACCTCGCGCTGGCGGACTCCCCGGCACTGCGGTCGCTGCACCGGGCGCTCCTGGAGGACGACCCGGAAAGCTTCCGCCGCCTGATGGACGTCAGCGTCGACCTGTTCGAGCGTCGCGTCGGCCGCTCGCCGCGGGCGTACCGGGCGGGCGCCTATCACCTGTGCGACGCGTACCTCGAGGCGCTGCCGGAGTTCGGGATCCGGTTCGACTCGTCCCTCAACATCTTCCAGAACGCCCGCGTCTCGGATTGGATGCTCACCCGGGCGCAGCCGTTCCGAGTGGGCGAGGTGCTCGAGATCCCGGTCTCCTGGTATTTGAAGGGCCCGTCCGAGGGCGAGGCCGGGAGCCGTGTCTTCGCGCCGAACCCCACGGCGGGTGAGCCCTGGACCGCGCTGGGCGCCGCCCCCGGCAGCGAGCCGCTCGTCTCGATGTACGTCGCGCACTCGTTCTCACTCACCGCGACCAGCGGCCCGCCGGAGGATCCGAGCGAACTCGCGCGGTGGCGCGGCGAGCTCGCGCAGCGGTCCTCCCCGGAGCTGTACCGAGAGCTCTCTAACCCACCACTCGAGCGGCTGATCTATCACGAGGGCACGGAGGACGAGCACGTGATCGCACGTCTCGCCGCCATGTTGCGGCGCGTCGCCATGCGGGACGACGCCTCGTGCGTGACCTTCTCGCGGCTCGCCGACATCGCCGGCGGCTGGTGGGGAGGCCCGCGCGCGTCGGCCGTGGATCCGGTGGCTGTGTGGCTCGACCGCGCCGCTGTCGCCGGCACGTCAGGCGCACGCGTCTACTCGGAGTCGCTGCTCGACCATCAGGTCCACACGCAGGCGCTTGGCGAGCATCCGGACGACGGGCTCGTGGAGGAGCTGCTCCGTTCCGCGCCGTTCGACTGGCGCGACGCCGAGGCGCTCGTCGCAGGGCCCGAACCGGACACCGCGGAGGGGATCCTGGCAGGCCTCGGCGCGCTGGTGCGGCGAGGCGAGCTGTCGCGAGCGACCGTCGAGCCGGAGTCGTGCAGCGCCATCGTCCTCGCGGACGGTCAAGCCGTCGACCTGCCGGAGGCGCTCGACGCGGCGCGCCGCGCGCTCTGGCCGGAGGGCCACCTCCTGCTCCTGACTACGACGCTCGGAACCCCGCGGCGGCGCTGCGGCCTCCCGCCGCTCGCCGAGCTGCTGTACCCGCGCAAGGTGGTGGAGGAGCGTCTCGGCGCCGAGCTTCCACCGCCATGGGACGTCGAGACGTACCTCGCGCTCTCGCGCCGAGCCGGTTTCGACGTGGTCAACGTCCTCCGCTTCGACCGATCCGCCGCCGTGTTCGACACGCTGGAGCTTCATGCGGCGAAGCTCGCAGCCGTGGCGCCCGCGGAGCTCAGGACCGGCGCTGTCGGCCTCGTCCTCCAGCGCCCGCTGTGGCCGACCGCCGGCACCCAGAACGGGCGCCCGGCACCGCTCGACTGGGCCGAGATCGAGGCGCTTTGGTCGCCCCGCACAGAGGATCGCGTGGTCCTCGATCTCCGGGACGACGCCCCGGAGCGCGTGGCCGCGATGGCGCCGCCCGGCGACCTCCTGCTGGCGGATGGCTGTCCGGCCGCCTGGACGCCCGCCGAGGTGGAGCCGGAGCTCGACCGCGCGTACGCGATGCTCCGCGCAGGCGGTGAGATGCTCACCACCGTCGGCCCACGGGGAGATGGGGGGTGGCTCAGCCCCAGCTCCGCCGCGGCGTGCTTCCTGCGCGCGGGCTTCGAGGTGCGCGAGGCGCGCGAGACCGAGCATCTGACGGCGTTCCGGCTGCTCCGCCCCTTCGAGCGGGCCGACCTCGAGCGGAGCCGACGCTAGGAGCGGCGCGCGGCGATGCCGTAGTAGCGTCCCAGGAGCGGGCGGCCGGTCTTCACGGTCCCGTGACGGACGACACCCGCACGCGGCAGCTCGAACCCCGCTCGCCGCAGTATCCGCGCCAGCGCGCGCGGGCTGAGCAGGGTGAGACGGTCGTGGCTACCGTGCCACCCGGTCAACCGGCCCACCAGTCGCGCGGAGCGCTCGCCGAGCAGGTGGACGACGGGGTCGCCCGTGAACGGGTCGCGGGGCTGCCAGCGGTTCGCATGGAACATCAGGATGTGCCCCCCCGGGGCGAGAACACGAGCGAACTCCGCCGCGGCCTCCCGCATCGCACGTCTCGTGCGCAGGTAGACGAAGGCGTTGTTGACGATTACGACGTCGAACCTCGAGTCCGGAATCCCGCCCAGGTCGCGCATGTCGGCGAGCCGGAACTCGAGGTTGCGCAGGTCGAGGCGCGCGGCTACCTCGCGGGCGGTTGCGACGAGATCCTCTCGGACGTCGATTCCCGTAACGAGTGCGGGCTCCTCGGATTGGGCGATGTAGGTGGCAAGAGCGCCGAAGCCGCACCCCGCCTCGAGCACGCGGGCGTCCTTCAGGCGCTCGCGGTCGGTCAACTCGCCCAGCAGCTTCAGCAGCGTCGACACGCGGCCCGGGACGAGCTTCGAGTTCGTGTCGACGGTGGTCTTCAGGGCATCGGCGGAGACCGGCTGCCCGCGGGCCGTGTAGTAGTCGCGGACCGCCTGCGCGAAGCGCGGCGCGCCCGAGGCGGACCACGAGCTCGAACGCGACGGGGCTGGAGCGGGCGCCCCCGGCATCGCGAGCTCGACGGGGTCTCCCGGCTCGAGGTGCAGGACGAATCGCTTCGTCGTGCCGTCGGGTGCCGCGAGCTCCACAACGAGGCCGCGCGCGCCGCGCCGTGACGACAGCCGCACCCGGTGCTCGTCGATCGCGGTCACCTGGAGCTCGTCCGCGACGTGCGTACGGCGCCACCAGTCCGCAGCCTCGCGCGCGGTCCAGTCGAGCCGCCCGGCCGTGGGCAGGCGCGCGATAGTGTCGAACAGCTCGTCCACGTTGATGTCCGGGTGGTTCAGGATCTGCATGAAGCCACCGGTCCTCGCGTAGTTGGCGGCGACCTTGGCGATCGCCTCCGCGGCGGTGTCGCCGGGGTTCATTGAGCGGTCGAAAGATTCGTGATGGGGCAGGCAGAGCACCGCCGATGCGTGAAGCGTCCCGTCGCCACCGAGGGCGGCAAAGCGGTGCAGGTGCATGTGAGCGTGCGAGATGAACTCCGTGTACGAGAGCTCCCGGTGCTCCGCCCACATCACGTTCGGGGCGCCCTGCCACCGGAAGCAGCTCGGGTCCCCGTGCGCCGAGGTGCCGTCCACCTTGCGCCCGGCGGCTGACTCCACGGCCGCCTGCTCGCGCTCGGCCCCAGCCCACAGCTTGTCGGTGTGGAGCGCAACCTCGTGGCCGGCACGCCGGCTCACCAGCCGGGGCCCCGAACGGCCGACGCCTCCCTGGGGACCCGAGGTCTGATTCACGTGTCGCGCCCGCCAGTACCACGTTGCCGCCGTGCCCGCGCGGGCGTGCGCGTCCAGCACGGCTTCCAGTCGCGGCCTCGTGAGCTCGCGGTCATAGTCGTGCCGGACGTTCAGCACCCAGTCGACCCCCATCGGCCAGGGCAGCACGCGCGCGCGGACCGCGCCGGCACGGCGGTGCATGTCATCGATCAGCGCGATCAAGGTGGCCTCGAGTGCGAGCGGCCGGTGCCAGTTGAGGTGCTGGGCGCCGTCGAACGGCGCGATGGTGGCCCCCTGGCCGAGGAACGCGAACAGCGAGAAGCAGCAGCCCACCACGTTGTCGCGGCGGACGATCGCGGGCCAGCGGTCCCCGCTCTGCTCGGTGTCGACC
>DATMJO010000149.1:0-29444 GCA_035553855.1 Thermoleophilaceae bacterium
GCTCAGCACCGCGGCGTCGGCGGTCGGCGACTGGACCGGGGCGCCGCGGTGCTGAGCCTCGCTCCCGACGGCGGCAGCGGCGCGATCGCGGTGTCGATCGACGGCAACGGCCGCCGCGTGGCCTGCGACCCGTACACCGGCGCGGTGGAGGCGGTGCTCGAGTGCGCCCGCAACCTCGCGTGCGTCGGGGCCGAGCCGCTGGGGCTCACGAACTGCCTGAACTTCGGCAACCCGGAGAAGCCGCACATCGCCTGGCAGCTCACCCGGGCGGTCGACGGGCTGGCCGACGCCTGCCGCGCGCTCGGCGTGCCGGTCGTCGGCGGCAACGTCTCCCTCTACAACGAGGGCCCCGAGGGCCCGATCTACCCGACCCCCGTCGTGGGCATGGTCGGCGCGCTGCCCGACCCGGAGCGCGTGCCGGGGAGCGCCTTCCGCGAGGAGGGCCATGTGATCGCCCTGATGGGCCCGTTCGCGCCCGCGCCCGAGGGCTCGGAGGCCGACAAGCTCCGCGGACGGATGGCCTCCTCGCTTCCCGAGGTCGATCTCGCGGCCCAGGCGGACGGGCTCGCCCATGTGCGCCGCGCGGTGCGCTCCGGCACGCTCGCCTCGGCTCACGACGTCTCCGACGGGGGCCTCGCGTGCTGCGTCGCCGAGTCGTGCATCGCCGGCGGCATCGGCGCCCGGATCGAGGTGCCCGACGAGGGCTTCCTGTTCGGCGAGGGCCCGGGCGGCGTGGTCGTCTCAGGCGCGGCCGAGGCGATCGAGGCGCTCGAGGGGCCGGTGCGGCGCCTCGGCACCGTGGGCGGCGACTCGCTCTCGATCGAAGGTCCCGCTGCTAGCCTTGATCTGCCGATCGAGGCCGCCCGGTTCGTCTTCGAGCGCAGCCTCTCCGAGCGCTTCTCATGAATCCCGATCCGATCCCCGATCGCGACGGGCCACGCGACGAATGCGGGGTTTTCGGCGTCTACGCGCCGGGCCACGACGTCGCCCGCCTCGCCTACTTCGCGCTGTTCGCGCTCCAGCACCGCGGGCAGGAGTCCGCGGGCATCGCCACCTGCGAGGACGGGCGGATCATCACCTTCCGCGACAACGGCCTCGTCTCCCAGGTCTTCGACGAGAACAAGCTGGGCGGCCTGCCGGGTACGCACGCGATCGGCCACGTGCGCTACTCCACGACCGGGTCGTCCGACTGGCGCAACTCGCAGCCGATCTACCGCTCGGACGGCCGGCCGGTCGCGCTCGCGCACAACGGCAACCTGATCAACGCGGTCGAGCTGTACGCGGAGATGCGCGACCGCGGTGTCACGTTCTCCTCGACCTCCGACTCCGAGATCATCGCGGCGATGATCTCGAACCACGAGGCCGACCGCGTCGAGGACGCGATCGCCGAGATCGTCCCGCGGCTCGGGGGCGCCTTCTCGACCGTCGTGATGACCGGCGACAGCGTCGTGGCGTTCCGCGACCCGGCGGGGCTGCGCCCGCTGTCGCTCGGGCGCATCGGCGACCGCTACTGCGTCGCCTCTGAGAGCTGCGCGTTCGACATCGTGGGCGGCGAGCTGCTGCGGGAGGTCGAGCCCGGCGAGCTCGTGTCGCTCACCGAGCGCGGGATCGAGGCGCGGATCGTCGCGAAGGGCGAGCGGCGCGCGTTCTGCGTGTTCGAGCACATCTACTTCGCCCGGCCGGACTCGATGCTCGAGGGCAACCGCACGCAGGTCTCACGCCGCAAGATGGGAGAGATCCTCTGGCGCGAGCACCCGGTCGATGCCGACGTCGTGATCTCGGTGCCGGATTCCGGCAACCCCGCGGCGGAGGGGCTCTCGAAGGCCTCGGGGATCTGGCGCGGGGACGGCCTCATCAAGAACCGCTACGTCGCCCGCACGTTCATCCAGCCCGGTCAGGAACTGCGCAAGCACGGCCTGCGGATGAAGTTCAACCCGCTGCCGGAGGTCGTCCGCGGCAAGCGGCTGGTCGTCGTCGACGACTCGATCGTGCGCGGCAACACCACGCGCCAGATCGTCGGGATGCTCCGCGACGCCGGGGCGCTCGAGGTGCACCTGCGGATCTCCGCTCCGCCGATCCGCCATCCCTGCCACTACGGGATCGACATGTCCACCTCCGAGGAGATGATCGCCCACGGCCGCACGGAGCAGGAGGTGGGGGACGAGCTCGGCTGCGACTCGCTCGCCTACCTGTCGCTCGAGGGCGTCTACGAGGCGATCCGCTCCACGCGCGAGACACACTGCGACGCCTGCTTCTCGGGCGAGTATCCCCTGCCGCTGCCGACCGACTCCCAGGGCAAGTTCGCCCTCGAGGAGCTCGCGGTCATCCAGCCGTAACGATCCCGTCGCGCTCCCTCTCCCCCTCCGCATCGGCCGCTAGGGTGGGCCGCCCGATGGACCTCGACGCGGCACTCCAAGAGCTGTTCGGCTTCACCTCCTTCCGCCGCGGCCAGCGGGAGGCTTGCGAGGCCGCCGTGGCCGGACGGGACACGCTCGTCGTGATGCCCACAGGCTCGGGCAAGTCGCTCTGCTATCAGCTTCCCGCACTCGTCCGCGACGACCTCACGGTCGTCGTCTCGCCGCTCGTCGCGCTCATGCAGGACCAGGTCGAGGCGCTCGCCGCCCGCGGCTTCGGCGAGCGGGTGGCGCTCGTCAACGCCCAGCAGGACGCCGCGGCGAACGCGGCTGTGCTGGCGCGGGCGGCGGCAGGGTCGCTGCGGCTCTTGTACGTGGCGCCGGAGCGCTTCGCCTCTCCCGGCTTTCTCCAGCACATGCGCGACATCCCCATCGGGCTGTTCGTGGTCGACGAGGCGCACTGCGTCTCTCAATGGGGGCACGACTTCCGCCCCGACTACTTCCGCCTCGCGGACGCGGCGCGGCATCTCGGCGCCGGCTCGCTCGTGGCCTCCACGGCCACCGCCACGCCGCAGGTGGCCGCCGACATCGTGCGCCGGCTGTCGCTACGCGACGCCGTGCAGGTGGTCACGGGCTTCGACCGGCCGAACATCACATTCACCGTCGCCCGGCCCGCTCCGCACGAGAAGCGCGGCATGGTGATCGAGGCGCTCGAGGAGCCCGACGCGCTGCCGGCGATCGTCTACGCGGGCACGCGGGCCGGCTCGGAGGATCTCGCCGTGCAGCTCACCGAGGCGCTGGGCGAGGAGGCGGCGGCCTACCACGCCGGCCTCGAGCGCGGCCTCCGCGCCGACGTCCAGCGGCGCTTCCTTGCCGACGAGGTGCGAGTTGTGGTGGCCACCAACGCCTTCGGCATGGGAGTGGACAAGCCGAACGTGCGCACCGTGGTGCACGCGAGCGTCCCCTCCTCGATCGAGGCCTACTACCAGGAGGCCGGGCGCGGAGGCCGTGACGGCGCGCCGGCGCGGGCCCTGCTGCTCGCCGAGAACCGGGACAAGGCGCTGCATGTCCACTTCATCAAGCGCGACGAGCTTGCCGAGGACCTGCCCGGAAGGCTCGCCGCCGCGCTGGCGCGCGCCGCCGGCGCCGCCGGAGGCGAGTCGCAGCTCGCGCTCGGCGGGGAGGCGCCCGCTCCCACCTACTCCGTCGAGGGCCGCGAGCTGGCGCGCTCGCTCGGCGTCTCCGGCGACTCGCTGCGCGCGCTGGTGGGCCACCTCGCTCGAGCGGGAGTCGTCCTGCCGTCGCCCGCACCGCCGGACCGGGTCGCCGGGCGCCTCCTGGGGCGCTTCGACCACCGGGCCGAGGCGGCCTGCCGCTCCTCGATCGGGGACGCCGGGCGGATCCGCTGGCGCCAGTACCGCGAAGTCTGGGAGTACGTGGAGGGCGGCGCCTGCAGGCGCGAGCGCATGCTGCGCCACTTCGGTGACCCGTCGCCCGGGCGTCCCGAGGTTCCGTGCTGCGACGTGTGCGATCCGTCGCTCTCCCGGCAGGCGCCCGCGCCCGTCGCGGTCGACTTCGAGGGGCTCGACGACGCGATCATCTCCGTGGCTTCGAGCGCGCGCCCGGCGGTGGGGCGGACCACCTGCGCCGAGATCCTGCACGGCGCCCGCACGAAGAAGATCGCCCGCAACTCCTACGACGGTCTGCCCGCGTACGGAGTGTCCTCCCGCCTTCGGCGCGCCGAGATCCTGGAGCGCATCGACGCGCTGATCGACGAGGGCCGGCTCGCGACGAGCAAGGGCAGCTACCCGGTCCTGCGCGTCCCGGCGTGAGCTTCCGGGTCGTCGTCCTCGTCTCCGGGTCGGGCACGAATCTCCAGGCGATCCTCGACACCCTCCACGGGCAGGGCGGCATCGAGGTCACGGGCGTCGCGTCGAGCCGCGAGGGCGTCGCCGCGCTGGAGCGGGCGGAGCGTGCGGGCGTCGCGTCTGCGGTCTTCGCCGCCGCGGACCACGGGAGCCGCGAGGCGCGCGACGGCGCGCTCGCCCGCTGGATCGAGGAGCGAGGCGCCGACCTCGTCGTGCTCGCGGGCTTCATGGAGCTCTTGGGCCCCGCGTTCGTCCGCCGCTTCGAGCGGCGGATCGTGAACGTGCACCCGTCCCTGTTGCCCGCCTTCCCCGGCATCCGAGCGATCGAGCAGGCCGTCGAGCACGGTGTCCGGGTGACAGGCGTGACCGTCCACTACGTGGACGAGGGCGTCGACACCGGGCCGGTCATCCTGCAGGAGCCGCTCGCCCTTCCGTATCCTGCCGACATCGCCCTGGTCGAGTCCCGCATCCACGAGATCGAGCACAGGCTGCTCCCGCAGGCCATCCGGCTGATCGCGGCTGGAGCGGTTCGCCCGGATCCCGCGAGCGACAGGCGAGTGATTGTCGACGGCTCCGTCTCCTAGGGACGGGGCGATCCGCTCGGACCCCGCCGAGGTGCGGGTCCGGCGCGCGCTCCTGACGGTGTCCGACAAGCGCGGCCTCGTCGACTTCGCCCGCGGGCTCTCGGGCCTCGGCGTGGAGATCGTCTCGACCGGGGGCACGGCGCGGGAACTCGAGAAGGCCGGCATAGAGACCCGCCCGATCGAGGATTACACGGGCTTCCCCGAGATTCTCGACGGGCGCGTGAAGACGCTCAATCCCCGCATCTACGCGGGGGTGCTGGCGGTGCGATCGAACGCCGAGCACGTGCGCACGCTGGAGGAGCACGAGGTCGAGCCGATCGACCTCGTCTGCGTGAACCTCTACCCGTTCGAGCGCGTCGCCTCGACCCGTGGCGTCACGGACGCCGAGGTGCTCGAGAACATCGACATCGGAGGGCCCACGCTCATCCGCGCGGCGGCGAAAAACCACGCCTTCACGGCGGCGGTGGTCCGGCCCGAGTCCTACGACGCGGTGCTCGGCGAGCTCGGCGAGTCGGACTGCCGGCTGTCGGCGCAGACGCGCGAGGCGCTCGCGCTCGAGGCGTTCTCCTACACCGCCCGCTACGACTCCGAGATCGCCCGCTGGTTCGCGGAGCGCGACGAGGACTTCCCGGCACTGTACGTGCGCGCGTACGAGAAGGTGCTCGACCTCTCCTACGGCGAGAACCCGCACCAGCGCGCCGCTTACTACGCGCAGGCCAGCGCGCGCTCGGACCTGCTCTCGATGGTCTCCAAGCTCCATGGCAAGGAGCTGTCGTTCAACAACCTGCTCGACCTCGACGCCGCGCGGCGGCTGATCGACGAGTTCGAGATCCCGGCGGCGGTGATCGTCAAGCACAACAATCCGTGCGGCGTGGCTGTGGGGACGAGCCCGGTGGAGGCGTTCGAGCGCGCGCTCGCCAGCGACCCGGTGAGCGCGTTCGGCGGGGTGATGGCGTTCAACCGGAAGGTGGACCGCGAACTGGCGGAGCGCCTCAACGCGATGTTCGTCGAGCTCGTGTTCGCGCCTGGCTACGACGAGGACGCGCTCGACGTCCTGATGCAGAAGGAGGCAGTGCGCATCCTCGACAACCAGGAGCGCCGCGACTGGCCGATCGGCGAGCAGGACTTCAAGCGGGTGCGCGGCGGCCTTTTGATCCAGGATCGCGACGAGGAGTTCGAGCTGCGCGAGGACATGAACGTGGTCACCGGGCGCCGCCCCTCCGAGAAGGAGTGGGAGGAGCTGCGCTTCGCGTGGAAGGTCGCCAAGCACGTGCGCTCGAACGCGATCGTGCTCTCGAGGGGTCTCGGCACCGTGGGGATCGGCGCGGGGCAGATGAGCCGCGTCGACTCCGTGCGCATCGCGATCGAGAAGGCGCAGGGCCCGCTCGCGGGCGCCTGCATGGCCTCCGACGCCTTCTTCCCCTTCGCCGACGGCCCGCAGGCGGCGATCGACGCGGGCGTCACGGCGATCATCCAGCCGGGCGGGTCGAAGCGCGACCACGAGGTGGTGGACGCCTGCGATGCCGCGGGCGTGGCGATGGTCTTCACGCAGCGCCGCCACTTCCGCCACTAGCGGGAAAAGGCCAGGGACCTTCCGCCCACCCCCGGGAAGAAGGTGCCGGGGACCTTTGTTTCACCCCGGCGCCCGCGCTGCCAGAATGCGCGGGCGCCTCTAGCTCAACTGGTAGAGCGCCGGTCTTTTAAACCGGTGTGTCCGGGTTCGATCCCCGGGGGGCGCACTACCCGCGCTTGCGGCTCGCGGCCGTCTTGCGCGACTTCGCGGCCGTGCGGGTTCCGCCGGCCTTCGCCGACGTCCTCTTGGGCTTCGCAGGCGCTCTCTTCGCCTTCGAGGTCGTCCGGGTCGCCGCCTTGGACCGCGAGGCGGGCTTCCGGCGGGCGCTGCCGTTGCGCCGGCGCTCGGATGCCGGGATCTCGTCGGTCACGACGGCCTTCGTGAGCTGCGGGATCAGCCGCTCGAGGAACTTCGACATGCGCTCCTCCTCGCGGATGATCGCGCGGGCGAGCTTGGCGGTCTCCTTGTCGCCGACGGACTCGGCCAGTGTCTCGATCGAGCGGTAGGTGGCGATCTCCTCCGCCTCGTTGAAGAACTCGGTCTTTGCGTTCTTCAGCATCTTCTCCGCTTCGCCGGTCCCGCGGATCATGTGCAGCGGGCCCTGCGCCGCCGCCACTGCCTTGTTCGCCGCCGACATCACCACGCCCGCTGCGCCTGCCACAGCGTCGGGCCCGGGGGCCGGGGCGACCTCGGCCTTGCCCCCCAGCTTCTTGATGCGCCTCTCGACCTCGCGCGCGTGGCGCTTGGTCTCGCGGAGATGCTCCTGAAGGCGTTTCTTGTAGGGCGGGCGCGTAGTCATCGCGATATGCGCCTGGAGCGCGGTTTCGAGCTCGCGCTCCTTGCCGTAAGCCTCATTGAGGTACTGGATCAGCTTCGCGTCGCGCGCGGTCATGCCGTTGGTGTCCTGGGCCATTGTCGTACTCGCTTTCGCCGTGAAATCGGAACTCGGTGGTCGTACCCGGTCGGCGGCGCCTCAACCGTCAGCCCGGCGCGCCTACACTCACCGGGACCCCGGGGGCGTGGTCTAGTGGTTAGGACGCCGGCCTTTCAAGCCGGAGATCGGGGGTTCGAGTCCCCTCGCCCCTACTCTCAGCCTCAAACCTCGGCTACACGCAATCGGACGATGTCCGAGCTCGATCGTTTCCGGCCCGGGTCTCCCGGGCAGCAATATAGATGTCACCAATAGCGGCTCCCGAACGGGGCCGCTCCCGACACTGGAGTAGGAAACCATGAGACTGGGAACCGTCCTCGCGGCGATCGCCGCGACCTGCACTTTCGCGCTCGGGATCGCCGGTCAGGCGGCCGCATGGGCGCCGGCCGATACTGCGGCGATCCGCCCCGGCGTCCAGACCTACACCGGCGGCACGAACCAGTGCACGTCGAACTTCGTCTTCCAGAGCGGCACCCGCGTCTTCATCGGCCAGGCCGCGCACTGCGCGGGCACCGGCGGCAACACCGAGACCAACGGCTGCGAGGCGCCGGTCATGCCGATCGGTACGCGGGTGGAGATCGAGGGCAACGACAACCGCACCTACAACGGCACGCTCGCCTACAGCTCGTGGCACGCGATGAAGGCCGCCGGCGAGGCGCGCGACGACCTCTGCTACGGCAACGACTTCGCGCTCGTCGAGCTCGACGCCACCGCTATCTCGCAGACGAACCCGACCGTTCCTTTCTGGGGCGGGCCGACGGGCGTGGCCACGACGGTCGCAACGGGCGAGAAGGTCGTGAGCTACGGCAACTCGAGCCTGCGCTTCGGCGCTGAGCCGCTGAAGCCCAAGGAGGGCGTGAAGACCGGGTCGGGTGATGGTGGCTGGACGCACAACGTGTACACCGCCACCCCGGGCGTGCCAGGCGACTCCGGCTCCGGCTTCCTGCGCGGCCCGAACGGGGAGGCCTTCGGGACGCTCTCGACGCTCGAGGCGCTGCCGCGCCCTGGCTCGAACAACGTGAGCGACCTCGCTCGTGGGATGGACTACATGACCTCGTCGGGCTTCACCGGTGTGACGCTCGTGCCCGGCACCGAGCCCTTCACGGGCCCGATCACCGGCTGACGCGAAGCCACACCAGGTCGAGGGAGGGGTGAGGGCCCGCCACGCGGCGGGCCCTCACCGTTCTCGACGGCGGCGGCTGAAACAGTGCCAGGCACTGTTTCAACCGGAGGGGGCGAAACATGGGCGAGTCGACCCTCCTCCGTTCATGGGGCGACCGCACAGGATCGACACCCCCTCGGCGTTGCATCACGTCACGGGACGCGGAAACGCAGGCCTGCCGATCTTCTCATCGGACGAGGACCGCGATGCGTTCCTCGGCATATCCCTCGACGTTTCCGCCGGAGCGGGCTGGTCGGTCCTCGCCTACTGCCTCATGGCGAACCACTACCACCTGGTTCTCGAGACGCCCGACGGCGGACTCGCGCGCGGGATGCATCTCCTCGCCTGCCGTTACGTGCGGCGCCGCCATGCTCGCCACGGGACACGGGGCCGTGTCTTCGGGGAGCGTTACTGGTCGACCGTCATTCGCGATGCCGCACAGCTCGCCGCGACGATTCGGTACGTGGTCATGAACCCCGTCGCGGCCGAGTTGGTGCAGACGCCGGGGGCGTGGATATGGAGCAGCCACCGAGCGGTCGTGCACGAGGACGGGACTCTGGTCGCCGGGCGCCGCCTGCTCGAGCTTCTCGGCGGAAGCGATCCGTCGCGGGCCTACCGTGAGCTGGTGGGCGACGGGGACGAGCGGATCCCCGCGCCGCGGAAGATCGTGAGGCTTCCCCAGCTCGCAGAGATCCTGGCGGACGGCTCAGGCGCAGCGATCCGCGCCGCCGTCGCGGACGGCTACTCGCTGCGTGCAATCGGGGTGGAGCTCGGGCTCAGCGCGGCGACTGTCCACCGACGGCTGCGGGAGGGGTGAAACAGTGCCTGGCACTGTTTCACCGCTCGGGCGCTACAGCTGGAGCGACTTCGTCTCGAGGAACTCCTCGAGGCCGAAGCGGCCCAGCTCGCGGCCGTGGCCCGACTGCTTGTAACCGCCGAAGGGCGCCGTCGGGTTGAAGGTCGCGCCGTTGATCTCGACCTGCCCCGTGCGCAGCCGCCGCGCGACGCGCTTGGCCCGCTCGGTGTCGCCCGACCAGACGCCCCCGGCGAGGCCGTAGACCGTGTCGTTGGCGATCCGCACGGCGTCGTCCTCGTCGTCGTAGGGCATGATCGAGAGCACCGGGCCGAAGATCTCCTCCTGGGCGATCGTCATCGACGGCTCGACCTCCGAGAAGACGGTCGGCCGCACGTAGTAGCCGTCGCCGAGTCCCTCGGGCGCCTCGTCGCCGCCGGCCACGAGCTTCGCGCCCTCCTCGACGCCCTTGCGGATGTAGCCACGCACGCGTTCGCGCTGGGCGTCGGAGACGAGCGGGCCGAGGATGTTCGCCTCGTCGAGCGGATCGCCGAGAGGCAGGGCCTGGGCCACCGCGGCCGCGACCTGCTCGGCCTCGGCCAGCCGCTCGCGCGGGACGAGCATGCGCGTGAGGGCGCTGCAGGTCTGCCCCGAGTTCAGGTAGCACTTCATGACGCCGTCCTGGATCGCCGCCTGGAGGTCGGCGTCGTCGAGGATCACGTTGGGCGACTTGCCGCCCAGCTCGAGCGCCACGCGCTTCACCGAGCCCGCGGCGAGCGCGCCGATCTTCTTGCCGACGGCCGTGGAGCCGGTGAACGAGACCATGTCGGTCTCGTCGTGGGCCACGAGCGCCTCGCCCACCACGGCCCCGAGGCCCGTGACGAGGTTGAACACCCCGGCCGGCAGCCCGGCCTCCACGAGCACCTCGGCGAGCACGAAGGCGTTGAGCGGCGTGACCTCGCTGGGCTTCACCACGACCGTGCAGCCGGCGACGAGCGCGGGCGCGACCTTGGCGCAGATCTGGTGCAGGGGGTAGTTCCAGGGGGTGATGCAGGCGACCACGCCGACGGGCTCGCGCACCACCAGCGAGTTGCCGACGGTCTCCTCGAAGGGGAACTCGGCGGCTATCTCGGGCAGCGACGCGAAGTCCATCACCGGCAGGCCGGCCTGGATCGAGCGCGAGAGGCGGATCGGCATCCCGACCTCGCGGCTGATGAGCACGGCGATCTCCTCGGAGCGGGCGGCGAGCAACTGCCCCACGCGGCCGACGAGCGCGGCGCGCTCTGTGGCCGGCACCTGAGACCACTCGGCGAAGGCGGCGCGCGCCGCGCGAACGGCGGCGTCGGCGTCCTCGGGCCCGCCCGCGGGAATGGTGCCCACGACCTGCTCGGTCGCCGGGTCGAGCACGTCGATCGTCTCGGAGCTCGAGGGGGAGACCCACTCGCCCCCGATGAAGAAGCGGTCGCGAACGATCGGCTCCAGGTCGTGGGTGAGGGCCGTCTGGGCCTGTGTCTCCATCGCCATGCTGTTCTCCTGTCTAGCTCTCGGCCGTCGCCGTGGCCGGCTCCGCGGTCGCTCCGGCGGCATCGGCGATCGCCTCCGCCGTCCGGTGCGCGAGCGCCATGATCGAGATCATCGGGTTCGTCCCCGAGGCGGTCGGGAACGCGCTTCCGTCCCCGATGAACACCCCGGGCGTGTCGTGCAGCTCGCCGAACGGGCCAGCCACGCTCTGCTGCGGGTCGGTGCCCATCCGGCAGGTGCCGAGCTGATGGGCGCTGAAGAGCCGCCAGCCGCCGGCGCCCAGATGGACCTGCGTGGCGCGCTCGAGCCAGGCGTCGAGGTCGTCACCGCGCCGCCAGAGCGGCAGCCGCGAGGAGAGTCCGCGGATCTCGTGCGCCCCGGCGGCCTCGTGGATCCGCGCCAGCGCCTCGACCGAGCGGTAGATATTGCGGGCGTCGAGCTCGTCGGTGACCGCGTAGAACGGGATCGCCTCGCCGTTGGCATCGAACTCGACATGCCCGCTTCCGCGGTCGCGAGTCAGCGAGATCAGCGAGGCCCCCGAGCGGAAGTTCTCCAGCACCTGCTTGTGGCCGGCGCCGCTCGTCCATGGCAGAGCGGAGGCTGCCAGGCCGGGTGCGTACTGCGCGCCTTCGAGCAGGAAGCCGTAGCCGTCGCCCGTGTCGGCGAACTCGTCGCACAGCGCCGACTGGGGAGCGCCCCACCAAGCCTGCTGCTCCTGGGTGTAGGCGCCGAGGATCGCGAGCGACGGGTGCAGTCGTAGGTTGCGGCCCACGGCGGGTCCGCCGATGCCCGAGCGGGCCAGCAGCGCCGGCGACTCGAGCGCGCCGCACGCGACGACGACCCGCGGGGCGCGGATCGTGACCGGCACCGAGCCGTCGAAGACGGCCTCGACGCCGGCGGCCCTGCCGCCGTCGGTGAGGATCCGCATCGCACGAGTGCGGACGAGGAACTCCGCGCCGGCCGCGGCGGCGTCGCGCAGCCAGGTCTTCTCGCCGGACTGCTTCGAGCCGGTCTGGTCGCCGAAGCCCACGTAGCCGGCGGTGTCGGGCGAGTAGGAGCCCGGGTCCGCGTTGCGCACGATTGTCTTGAAGCTCCAGCCGAGGGCGTCGCACCCCTCCTTCATGCGCTGGTGCGGGCCGTTCAGGTCGCTGCACTCGTCGTTTGCGCCGATCCGCCGGAGCACCGCGTCGAGGTGGCGGTCGTAGTCGGGACCGTCGACTCCCTCGAGGCCGTGCTCGCGCGCCCACTCCTCTCGGACCCAGTCGGTCGTGCGCAGGCAGTTCATCCAGTTGATCGTGGTGCCGCCGCCGAGAGTGGCGCCGGCCAGCACGGTCACGTTGCCGTCGGCGGTCGGCTGCGGGCCGCCGCGCCAGTACATGTCGCGATAGGCGAGCAGCTCGAGCTGCGTGAAGTCGGACTCGTTGAAGTAGTCCGCCGCCTCGACGACGCACACCTCGAGGCCGCGCCGCGCGAGCGTCCCCGCGATGACGCCGCCTCCCGATCCCGAGCCGACCACGCAGACGTCCGCCTCGATCTCCTGGCCGGGCTGCGGTGTGATCGTCTCGATCGCCTTCGGCACCTCCGGAGGCGCGGCCGCGGGGCCCGGGTAGCCGAACGTCTTCCAGTTCGGGTTCACGCCGGTCGCGGGGTCAGGTGCGCCGTAATGGACGAAGAGCGTCATGCCGGTCAGCGCGTTCAGGCCGGCGGCAGCCTCGGGCGAGGCGAGCGCGAGGTTGCGAAGGAGCTGCTCGCGCGAGGCCTGCGACGGCGCGCCGAGGAGGCCCTGTCCCGCGAGCACCTCCAGGAGCTGGGCGAGCCCGCCCCTGATCGCCGGATCCGGGATCTGCTCGACGAGGTCGGCGACGGCGGCGTCCACCCCGGAGGCGGTCGCGCTGCGTGCCCAGAACCCGTCCGGGTCGGCGGGGCGCCCGACGGACGGGACGACGGTGTCGCAGAGCGCGGCGAGCGCCTGCCGCTGCAGATCCGAGAGGCTCATGGGACGAGCCTAAACGGTTAGGCTCGTCCGGCTTCGCAGTTGTGGTCGGAGAGGAGACACGGCATGTACGACTACGTGATCGTCGGCGCGGGCTCCGCGGGCTGCGTGCTCGCGAACCGGCTCACGGAGGACCCGGACGTGAAGGTCCTGCTGGTCGAGGCCGGGGGGCCCGACACGAACGACCTGATCCACATCCCGGCGGCGTTCTCGACGCTGTTCCGCTCCTCCTGCGACTGGGACCACTCGACGCTCCACGAGCCCCACTGCCACGACCGGCGGGTCTATCTCCCGCGCGGGCGCGTGCTCGGCGGCTCCTCCTCGATCAACGCGATGGTCTACATCCGCGGCAACCGCGCGGACTACGACGAGTGGGCGGCCTCGGGCTGCGAGGGCTGGGGCTACGACGACCTGCTGCCGTATTTCAAGCGCTCCGAGGACAACGAGCGCGGCGAGGACGCTTACCACGGTACGGGTGGACCGCTGGCGGTGTCCGACGGGCGCTCCGGGAACACGTTGACGGCGGCATGGCTGGAGGCGGCCGAGGCGTACGGGCTGAAGCCGAACGCGGACTTCAACGGCGCCTCCCAGGACGGCATCGGCCGCTACCAGGTGACGCAGCGCAACGGGATGCGCGCGAGCGCGTCGGTCGCCTACCTGCACCCGGCGATGGATCGCCCGAACCTCACCGTCGAGACGCACGTCCAGATCCTCAAGATCCTCTTCGACGGCGGGCGCGCGGTGGGCGCCGCCGGCGAGCGGCTCGGAGAGCTGCTCGAGTTCGGCGCCGAGCGCGAGGTGATCGTGTGCGGCGGCGCCTACAACTCGCCTCAGCTCCTCATGCTCTCGGGCATCGGCCGGCCGAACGAGCTCGAGGATCTCCAGATCGAGGTCGTGGCGGAGTCGCTCGGGGTGGGGCTGAACCTCCAGGACCACCCGAACTCCGGCGTGGTCTACGCGATCGAGGGCGAGGACTCGCTCTTCGGCGCGATGACCGACGAGAATCTCGCCGCGTGGCAGGCAGGCTCGGGCCCGCTCACCTCGAACGTGGCGGAGGCGGGAGGGTTCGCCAGGACCCGCGAGGGCCTCGACGCCCCCGACGTGCAGTTCCACTTCGCTCCCGCGCGCTTCCAGGAGGAGGGCCTCCTGCCGGCCGACGGCCACGGCGTGTCATGGGGCGCCTGCATCGTGAAGCCGAAGAGCCGCGGCTTCGTCGCGCTCGGCTCCCCGGACCCCACCGCCAAGCCGCTGATCGTCCACAACTACCTGGAGCACCCGGACGACGTCGCCTCGATCGTTGCGGGCGTCCGCATGTGCATGGAGATCGCCCAGCAGGAGGCGGTCGCGCGTCATGGCCTCACGCCCGTGTTCGCGCCGCCCTCGACCTCCGACGAGGACATCCTCGAGCATGCGCGGCACCGCCTTCAGACGCTCTACCACCCTGTCGGCACCTGCAAGATGGGGACGGACGAGCTCGCCGTGGTCGACGCCCACCTGCGCGTGCGCGGTGTCGAGGGCCTGAGGGTCGTGGACGCCTCGGTGATGCCGAGCGTGCCGCGGGGCAACACCAATGCGCCGGTGATCGCGCTGGCGGAGCGCGCGGCCGACCTGGTGCGCGGGATCGAGCCGGCGAGGGCCGAGGTCGCCGCGGCCTGACGGCTAGACGCGCTCGCTGCCTGCGAGGGCCTCGTCGTAGCCCGCCACGGACGCGGCGAAGACGAGCAGGGCCACGATCCCGCCCGGCGAGTGGGAGGCGGCGAGCAGCACGATCGTCCCGGCGACGAGGCCGGCGAGGGCCGCGAACATCGTGAGCGCGGCGGGGACCGGCAGGAAGCGCGAGGTCACGAAGGCGCCCGCCAGCCAGAAGGCAGGGCCGATGGCGAAGCCGTAGTCCTCGAACAACTCGTCAGGCAGCGGGAGCGCCACGAGGATCAGGAACGGGATGCCCACGCAGACGGCCTGGATGGCCAGCGCGCGCCAGAAGAGCCGCGAGTTCACGCGGCAATCGTAGGAGCAGCGGCGATCAGGCGGCGCGGGGGGTGCTGCCGCCCGGCTCCTGGCCCGTGCGCTCGCGGACCATCGCGCCCAGGAATGCCGCCGCGACCACGAGGACCAGGGTGATGATCAGGTTGCCGATCGCGATGTCCCCGGCGCCTTCGGTGAACGCCGTCAGGATCGCGATGAGGACCGGTAGGCCGATCGCCAGGATGAAGCCGAGCGGGCCGGGCACTGCATAGGTCAGGACGAACGCCGCGAGGGCGAAGAGAATGATTGCGATCATGGCGTCCATCTTCCCCGACCGCCCGGTCGCCGAACCTCTGGGATCATCACCCGCGTGACCGGGGAGTCGATAACCGCCGCGGGTCTCGAGGCACTCCGCGCCGAGCTGCACGAGCTCGAGACGCGCACGCGTGCCGAGATGGCGGAGCGGATCAAGGCGGCGCGCGAGCTCGGCGACCTGAAGGAGAACGCCGACTACCACCTCGCCAAGGACGCCCAGGCCCATCTGGAGACCAAGATCACCCGCCTGCGGCGCCGGCTCAGCGATGCTGTCGTCGTCGAGGCGGACGAGGGCGGGGGATCCTTCGCGTTCGGCCTCACCGCCGAGGTCGTGGACGAGGCGAGCGGCAGAGCCCACGTGTGGACGCTCGTCGGGCCGACCGAGGCCGATCTGGCGCAGGGCCGCCTGTCGGCCGAGTCGCCGGTGGGCCAGGCGCTCGTGGGGCGGGCCATCGGAGAGACGGTCGAGGTCCCGACACCAAAGGGAAGCCGCTCCTACCGGATCGTGCGGCTCGTCTCGTAGGACGCCCGCCCCCGCCGCGACGCGCGGCGGGGGCGGATGGAGCTTCAGTCCTTGTTCAGCGCGTCCTTGACCTTGTCGACGGCATCGCCCGCCTTGTCCTTGACCTCGCCGGCGGCCTGGTCGACCTTGCCCTCGTTCTTGAGGTCGTCGTCGCCGGTGATGGCGCCGCCGGCCTCCTTCACGCGGCCCTTGACGTCATCGGCTGTTCCGTCGCCCATGTCGTGTTCCTTTCGTTGCGGGTGGGGACCGCACCCATACCCTGGACCCGCGCCGTCCATGCCGCCGCTGCGGGCTAGCCTTAGGCCGCCGGGCGGTTAGCTCAGCTGGCTAGAGCGCCTGCCTTACAAGCAGGAGGTCGCTGGTTCGAGCCCAGCACCGCCCACTACTACTACTACTACTACTACTACGAGAACGCCCCGCTAACGCGGGGTTTTCTGTCAGGAGACGTGCACCGCCATCAGCGGCTCGGGATCGGCATTTCTGCCCGTTTCTGCCCATTCGACGCCGCGCAGGACGGCCACGAGTCGTGCGCCCGTGCTGCGGCGACGGCGGTCGCCGATCACCTGCCTGTAGATGCGCAGCGCCAACTTCGGGTCCGCGTGGCCCATCTGGTCCATCACGTACGCAGCCGCGCCGGACCGCTTCCTCGCTAAGCGCCGGCAAACGTCTCGTAGGCGCGGCCGATGGGCGCGCCGCCGGTCGGGAGAAACCCGATCCGCGCCGCAACACGGCGGCTGGCTCGACCAGCGCACGCGCGAGCCGCGGTCGCTCGTCTACTACGAGGCGAGCCTGTTCCGCGAGGCACGCGAGCTGATGGACGCACTGGGCATGACGCCGCGCGCAAGGGCTGCGCTGGGACTGGACCTCGCGCGCACGCAGCAGTTCGACTTGGCGCGCCACTGGCAGGAGGACGCCGATGGCTAGCGGCAGGCGAGTGAGCGCCCTACTCCGACAGCCCCACGGCTTCGAGGGCTTCGGCCTTGGTCCTGAAGAGGGCCATACGAGCTACCTTGCCGTCGCGCATCGTGAAAACGGCGGCCCAGGGCACCTCGAAGCTGACCTCACTCCTCTTCGCCGCGCCCGAGGCCATCCCCGTAATGACAAGACGCTCCTTGTCCACTGGCATGAAGTCTTCAGGTTCGATGCGTGGCTCGGAGGCAAGTTCGAGCCACTCAGCCACCCACCGACCCGCTCCTTCAAGCCCTTGGTACCAGTCCTCGGGAGCGTCGGGTGCCCCCAATATGAGATGCCAGTCCTGCATCTCGATATCCGGGTGGCAAACTGTCAACGCGCCACCGTAGTCACCGGTGCTGAAGCAAGCGGCCATCCTTCGAACGACGGCGACGTACTCCTCGTAGCACGGCATGACCCGGGTGGGCTCCACGTTTTCCTGCGACATCGCCCGCGCAGTATCGCGGAGGCATCCCAAGCGCCAGCGTGACCTGCGCCGCGCGCGTGACGACCTGGGCGGGTTCGCTCGCGCGGTCGGCTGGCTTGACACGCTCGTGTTGGACGAGGCGACCGAGCTGACGGACGCGGCGAGCCTCCTGCCCTTCAAGTCTGCCCGGGGAGTGTCGATACCCGAGGAGATGCCTTCCCGCGATCGACTGCAAGACACCCATCGGCTCGCCGTCCTGGACGAACTGGCGATCCTCGACACGCCCCCGGAGCCCGCCTTCGACGACATCGCAGATCTGGCCTCCATCTGCTGTGAGACAAGGGTCGCGGCGGTCAACTTCGTAGACGATAAGCGCCACTGGACCAAGGCCATGGTCGGCGTGCAAAACGGCCAGGGCACCAGTGTCTCGTCCGATCAGTCCTTCTGCGCCGCGACTGTCGCCAGCCCGGACGGCGTGATCAGCGTGTCCGACACCCTGGCGAGCGAGAGCTGGTGCTCCCATCCCCTCGTCGTCGCCGGCCCGAAGATTCGGTTCTACGCCGGAGCCTCGATCGTCGTTGCCGGAGAACGGGTCGGTGTGGTCTGCGTCTTCGGGGACGAGCCGCACGTCGCGGGTGAGCGGGAGCACTCCGCCCTCGAGGCGCTGGCGAAGCAGGCCTCCGCCCAGCTGGAGCTTCGCAAGCACAACGCCGAACTGCGCGAGCTCGCCCTCAGGGACGCTCTGACCGGACTGGCCAACCGGGCCCTGCTCGGCGAGCACCTGGAGAGCGCCATCGCCGCACGCGAACGCCACGGCGGCCAAGTGGGGGTCCTCTACTGCGACCTCGACGGCTTCAAGGCGATCAATGACACGCGCGGCCACGGGGTCGGAGACCGCCTGCTCTGCATGGTCGCCGAACGCCTTTGCGAGGCCACTCGCAGCAGCGACACCGTAGCCCGGATCGGCGGAGACGAGTTCGTGGTCGTCTGCCCCGGGCTGGAGAGCTCGCACGAGCTCGCGGCCGTCCAGTCACGTATCGCGGAGACGGTGCACGCGCCCACCCCGAGCCGGGTGGGAATGCCCTCGCCCCGTGTGAGCATCGGCGCCGCCGTCCTGCGCGACGGAGAGACCGGCTCGAGCGTGCTGGCGCGCGCCGATGCGGACATGTACGCCAGCAAGCTGCAGCGCGCACTCGTGGGGGCATAGCCCCGTCCACGCGATGGCCGCCTGTGCCGCTCTTCGACGGCTCGGGCACTCGCGACAGCAGGAGGCCGTGGTTCGAGCCCGGCACCGCCCGTGCTAGCGCAGTGCGGCGATCTGGTCCCCGAGCGCCCGACACCCATGGGCCTTCGCCGCCTCGCTCGCCACGGCGAGCAGCTCCGTGCCGCGTCCCCGGTCGCCATCCCGGTCGCGCGCGAGCAGCGTCCGCGCCTGCTCCAGGTGCGTTCGGAGCAGGAATACCGGCGCGTCGACGCGCCGGTGGATCTCCTCAGCCATGTCGAGATGCGCGATCGCGTCGTCCAGCCGGCCCAGTGAGCGCGCCAGCGCACCGAGCCGGAGCGCGACGGCCCCGTTCGCGTTCACGCCATTTGTCGCGATCCGGTCGGCGAACGGCTCGAGCCGCTCATACAGGGCGCTCATGGGCGGCTCCTCGGAGAGCTCCACGCACGCGTCTGCGTAGGCGGCCAGGGTCGTCAGCCAGAGGTTGTCCTTCGGGACCTTCGCGAAGCCCGTCGTGGCATCTTCCGTCATCGCGGCGCGCGCCTCGTCCGCGCGGCCGATCTCGGCATTGACCTGGGCTACCGCCGCCCGCATCGTGGACAAGCCCGGGTTCTCGGCGGCCACCGCCAGGAACATCTCGGCGATCTCGGCGAGCCGCCCCTGGTCGTGACGGATGGCGACGATCTGCGCTCCGTAGATCGCCATCGCATCCGGCTGGTCGCGCCCGACCTGCGCCGCCTCGCCCGCGAGCTCCTCGGCCTCCTCGAGCCTGCCGTGCAGGTAGGCGAGGGCACTGCGCGCGAACAGCACCTCCCAGCGCATCACAGGGCGGCCGATCCGCTCGGCCAGCTCGGCTTTTCGCTCGAGCGCGGCCTCCGCGGCAGCGACGTCAGCGGCCTCGAGCGAAGTCACCACCCGCCAGCTCGCCGCCCCGAGCAGGGTGATCGGGTCGTCGAGCCGCGCGGCGGCCCGCTCCAGGTCGCCAACGGACTCGAGCCGTTCGTCGAGGGCCTCCGGAGCCCAGATCGTGAGGCAGCGGCGACCCAGGACGTAGGCGAGCGTCCGCGGATCGTCCAGCTCGCGCGCGATCGCCACCGCCTCGTCGCTGTATCCGCGCCGACGGTCGAGGTCCCCCGCGTAGACGAGCTCGGCACCCAGCTGGGCGAGGAGGCGCGCCCTGGTGGCGGGCCGCGCGTCCGCGGCCAGAGCGAGCGCATCCTCGAGGCCGGCCACGCGGTCGTGGTCGACGCGGCCAGAGTTTGCCCAGCCCCGGTTGTTGGCGAGTGCGGCGCGCGCGAGGCGTCCGCCGTCGGCGAGCTCGCGTGCGATGCCGCACGCCTCGATGAGGGTCTCGCGGTACCGGCGGTCGCCGCTCTGGCGCTGCGCATCGCCGAGGCCGATCAGCAGGTCGCACCGGAGCCCTGCGTCCGAGACCGAATGCCGATCGGCAAGAGCCAGCGCTCTGTCAAACCAGCGGATCGCCTCCTGCGGAGCGAGCTCGGTGAGCGCGCGCCGGCCCGCCGCGAGTCCCGCCGTGACGGCCCTGATCGCCGTCTCGGGTGATGCGGCGGCGAGCCAGTGACGTGCGATCGCGGCCGCTTCCCCGGGAGCCCCACGGCCCAGCTCGAGCGACTCGGCCGCGCGCCTGTGCAGGTCCCGGCGCCTATCCGCTCCGAGCGCCTGGTAGAGGGCACGCTCGACCAGGCCGTGGAGGAAGGCGAACGCTCCCGGGCCCCCGGGGCTCTCGGCGACCAGCGAGCGCTCGACTCCGCCGCGCAGAGCCGCCGCGACGTCCGCGGTGCCCTGTCCGGTCATGCTCGAGATGGTCTCCTGATCGAACTCGCGCCCGAGCACCGCGGCCGCCGCGAACACGTCCGGAGCGGCCGGCCCGATCGCATCCACCCTTTTTGCGACGAGGTCGCCCAGCGACGCCGGCAGCGTCAGCGCCTCGGTGTCCTCCGCCATCACCCACCGCCCCGCCTCATCGCGGGTCACCGCGGCTGTCTCGACGAGATGGTGGAGCAGCTCTCTCGCGAAAGACGGATTGCCGCCCGCCTCCCGGCACACCTCCACCGCAAGCTCGTGAGCGGGGGACCCTGGCTCGAGCTCTGCACCGCTGAGCAGCCTGCCCACCTCGGCATCGCTGAGCGGTGCCAGCCGGAGCCGGACGACATCCTCCCCTGGTTCTCCGAGCAGCTTCGCGACCGGCTGGTCGTCGCCAAGCTCGGCGGGCCGATAGCTCATCACCAAGAGCATCGGCGAGCCCTCCAGATCGCGTACGACGCGCTCGAGCAACGCGGCAGTCGAAGGCTCCGCCCATTGGAGGTCCTCGAGTACCAGGACCACCGGCGTCTCGGCGGCAGCCTGCACGAGCAGGTCGGTAGCCGCGCTGAACACGAGGTAGCGCTCGGATTCCGGATCGGCGGTCCGGACCGGGGGCGGAAGCTCCGGAAGCCGCGCGCGCAGCTGGGGGACGATCCGTCCCAGTTCGCCCGCGTGTCGCGCGGCGTGTTGCTCGAGGATCTTCTCGGGAGCATGCTCGACGTACTGACCGAGTGCCTCCGCCCATGGGCCGTAGGCGACTTCGGCCCCTTCCTGGCAGCGTCCCGTGAGCACGATCGCACCGTCGGCATGGGCCGCGTGGGCGACATGCGCCGCGAGCTCGGTCTTGCCGATGCCGGGCTCGCCGCCGATGATTGCGAGGCGCAGTCCGCCCTCACGCGCCCTGTGCGCGAGTGTGCGCAGGAGCTCCCGCTCTGAGTCCCGGCCGACCGCATCGGGGACGAGCGCCTGCTCCAGAGAGGTCGGGAAGGAGGGTGCTCCGCGGACGACCTCGGAACCGGCCTCCGACGCGGAGGGCCGGTCCGCCCGCGGCGCGCGTACCTCGTCGGACCACGATACGGGCGACACGCGATAGCGGCCGCTGAGCCCCTTGAGCTCCAGCTCCCGCTCCTCCCCGAACACGTAGTCGTCCGTGCTCGACACGAGCTCGCGCAGCAGCGAGGAGATCAGGATCTCGTTCCCTCGCGCCTGCGCGGCGATCCGCGCCGCGAGGATCACGTTCTTGCCGAAGAAGTCCTCCTCGGCGCGCAGGGTTTCGCCGGTGTGCAGCCCGATCCGCACCTTGAGCGGGTCCTCCGGGTGGGCCGCGCGATGCGTGGCGAGCGTCCGCTGCACTTCGATGGCGCACTTGATCGCCCTGCGCGCGCTCGCGAACGCGAGCATGAATCCGTCGCCCTGGGACTTGACCTCGTAGCCCCCGTGCTCGGCGAGGTGCCTGCGGAAGATCTCGTTGTGCCGCCCCAGCAGCTCGAGCCAGCGGCGGTCCCCGAGCTTGACCGTCAGCAGCGTGGAGTCCTCGATGTCGGAGAACATGATCGTCACCGTTCCGTCCGGTGCGGCGGCCGGCCTGATGTCGGGTCGCTCCTGCTCGACCGACAGGGCCACCGCCTCGATCGACGTCTGTACGTCCACCCCGGCGAGGCCGGCCCGATCCAGCTTGATCGCCATCAGGCGCTCCGTCTCTCGCGGCAGCCCGAGCGAGCGTGCGTGATCGAGTCCGCGCTCGACGAGCTCCGCCGCCCGGTCCAGGTCGCCCGGTGCCCCTCGCTGGAGCAGGGTGCATGCAAAGCGGTGGTAGATGCGGGCGTGCAGGAAAAGAGCTCCGAGCGACTCGTTTATCGCGAGGCAGCGCTCGTAGTGCTCAGCCGCCGCGTCGAGCAGGCCCGCCGCTTCGGCGCAGCCCCCGACGAAGAAGTGGTTGGACCCGAAGCACACCGACCCGGTGAGCACCGGGGTCAGCTGGTCCGCGTACGGCGCGTATAGCTCGTAGAGCTGCCGGCCGGACTCCGCGTCGCCGAGGTAGTTGCATGCCATGGCCAGGCACGCCATCGCCGTCAGCCAGTTCGCGTCCCGGCGGATCGTGCCGAACCCCGCTCGCGCGATCGCGTCGAACTGCGCCCGCGTCTTCGCGTGCTCGTCGAGTTCAGAGACGAGCAACGCATAAGCGGCCGGCCACGCCGACTTCGGATACTGGGCGGCGAAGGCGGCGCCCCCGGGCTCGATCTCGCGAAGCTTGCCGGTGGCCCAGCTGGTCAGGAACGTCTGCGCGCCCAAGACGACCACGGCCATCTCGGGCTCGACCCGCTGGCCCATCGCCAGTGCTGTCTGCGCGAGCCGCTCACCCTCCTTGAAGCGACCCTGGAGGAGGGCTCGCATCGCCCTGAAGGCGGCGGTCTGCCACTCGAAGGCCGGCTGTCGCAGCTCGGTCGCGAGTTTCTCGCAGGACCGGATCTCGCGGTCAACCCCGCGAAGGTCGCCCAGCTGGAGCTGGCGGTGAAGCCGCAGGTGATGGCCGTTGAACTCCATCTCCCGGTCGCCCACGACTCGCGCGAGACGCACGATCTCCGCGCCCGCCTCCAGGTCTTCCGCGGCCCCATCGGGCCCCATCGTGGACCACTGGCGGCTGTACATGGCGAGGAGAACGATCCGCGCGTCCCCGATCCGCTCGGCCATCTCGACTGCGGCGCGGCTGAGCTCCTCGGTAGCCGCACGGTCGCTCGTGTAGGACAGCTCGACCGCCAGCCGGGCCGTCACCCGGACGCGCAGCAGGCTGTCCCGCTCCGGCAGCGTCTGCAGGGCGTTCCGGAGCAGCTCCAGAAGCTTCTCGTTGGCGTTGTCGGACACCGAGAATCCGCCCGATCCGCCGGCGTAGCCGAGTGCGGCGCGAGCGTACTGGTCCCATAGCGACAACCGCTCGGCGAGCTCGGCCGCCTTGATGAAGGTCCGCCCCGCTCCCTCGCGGTCGCCGGCGCGCCAGCGCACATCGCCAAGCGCCAGGAGCAGCTCGCAGCGCCTGACGGGCTCGTCGGGGAGCGTGTCGAACAGCGACAGCGCCCGCTCGTAATGGGTGACCGCCTCGTCGTAGGCGAACATGCCGGTCGCGTGCTCGCCGGCCCACCAGGAGTAGTCGGCCGCCTTCTCGGCAGGCCCGGCGGCGGCGAAGTGGTGCGCCAGCTCGCCGAGATGCGCCTCGATCCGGTCTCCGTGCAGCTCTTCGAGCGCCTCGCCGATGCGCCCGTGAAGCTCGACGCGGCGGTTCTGCGGGACGTCCTCGTAGAGCGCGTCGCGGGTGGCTACGTGCGAGAACCGGTAGACGTTGATCTCCGTGGCCTTCACCTCCACGATCGCCGCCGCCGCCGCCTCCTCCAGGCCCTCGAGGACCGACGCCGCCGGTATCCCGCAGACGCTTTCGAGCGTCTCGAGCCGGAACTCGGGACCGATGACCGCGGCGATGGAAAGCAGGTCTCGGCAATCGCGCGACAGGCGAGCCAGGCGCGCGCCGACGACGTCGCGGATCCCCTGCGGAATCCCCAGGTCCCGGATGTGCTCGGCGTCGGACACCCACTTCCCGTCGCGCTCGTAGACCGCCCCTGACTCGACCAGGTGTCGGACGATCTCCTCGATGAAGTACGGGTTGCCACCGGACTCCTCCCAGACCGCGGCGAGCAGGGCCAGCTCGTCGGTTGCGGTCAGCGTCTGCTGGGAGACCTCCTCCAGCAGCGCCCTCACCTCGCGCTCGGACAGCTTGCCGAGGAGCATCTGGGTATAGGTGCGCTCACGCGCGAGGGCTGCCTGAAGCGCATGCAGCGGGTGGCTCTCGTCCACGTCATCGTCGCGGAAGGTGCAGAGCAGGAAGACGCGGGCCGCTCCGATCTCGCGAACCACGAACTGAAGCAACTCGAGGGATGCGCTGTCGGCGAGGTGGACGTCCTCGATGAATATCGCCAGGGGGCGTGTGCGCGACGCGTTGACGAGGAAGCTCGCGATCGAATCGAACAGGCGGAAGCGCGAGTGCTCGCCGTCGTGCGCCGAGGGCTCCGGTAGGTCTGGGAGCCGGCTCCGCACCTCCGACACGAGCTGCGCGATGTCCGACGCCCCCGAGCCCAGCTCGGCACGCAGGCCCTCGGCGTCCCGCGTGTGGACGTAGCCGCGGATCGCCTGCACCCACGGCCAGAACGCCGGAGCGCCCTCGCCCTCGTAGCAGCGGCCCCACAGGACCTGCGCTCCGCGGAGACTCGCGTATGCGTCGACCTCCGCAGCGAGGCGGGTCTTGCCGATCCCCGCCTCACCGCCGAGCATGACGACCCGCCCTCTCCCCGCGACGGCCCCGTCTACGGCTGCCCGCAGCTCCTTGGTCTCCGCCTCGCGACCGATGAATGCGCCCTCGCTGAGCCGATCGAGCGCGCGCTCGGTCTCCTGGTCCGGGCCGGCAGGGGCGGACGCGAGCGAGCTGATCGCCACGAGCGCAGCGCGCACCTCTTCGGCACTCTGGTACCGCTCGGAAGGGTTCTTCGCGAGCAGGTTCAGAACGAGCTGCTCGAGTGCCTTGGGCACGTCCGGTCGGTGCCAGGTGGGACCCACCGGGACGGTGCTGACGTGCTGCGAGATCACGGCCGCCGCTCCGTCGCCGGTGAAGGGCGGGATCCCACAGAGCAGCTCGTACATCAGCGCCCCCAGCGAGTACAGGTCCGACCGCGCATCCGCGACCTCGCCGAGACCCTGCTCCGGCGACATGTAGGCGACGGTCCCGACCATCGCGCCCTCCGCCGTCAGCCGCGACCGATCGCCCGCGATGGCGAGCCCGAAGTCCCCGAGCTTGGCCGTCCCGTCCGGTGTCAGCCAGACGTTGTGTGGCTTCACGTCCCGGTGGACCACGCCGTGCGCGTGGGCATGGGCGAGCCCCGCGGCCACGTCGATGCCGAGGCGGACCACCTCGTCGACCGTCAGGCGACCGTCCTCGGCCTGCGCCAGCAGCCCGGTGAGGTCGCCGCCCGACATGTGCTGGCTCACCAGGTAGAGCTCGCCGTCCTCCTCGCCGATGTCGTGCACCGTCACGATGTTGGGGTGGTCCCCGAGGGCGCCCATCGACTCCGCCTCGCGGTGCGAGCGCTCGATCGCCGTCTGGTCGAGGCCCTCGGATTTGAAGGCACTCACCGCTACCTCGCGCTGGAGCCGCTCGTCGTGAGCAAGGTAGACGCGCTTGCGAGCCCCCTCGCCGAGGAAGCGGATCACCCGGTACCGGCCCTGCCCGAACGCCTCGGCGGGGCCGGAGGCCGGCTTGGCCGGGGCGGCGTCGGCGCTTTCGCTCGAGCGCAACCTCGAGCCGCACTCGTCGCAGAAGCGGCCGGACGGATCGTTCGGCGATCCACATGCTGGGCAGGCCATTTCCTGCACCAGTACGGCCCCGCACTCGCCGCAGAATTTCGCGCCCTGACGGTTGCCGCTTCCGCAGGACGGGCAGGTGATCCTGTCGCCGCTCATCGGCCTATTCGAGGAAGCGAACCGGCAGGCCGCCGCACCCGAGCAACCCTGGGCCCGTGTGGGTGCCCACGACGGGCCCCAGCTCTTCCACGAATTCCGGGGGCCGCCAGAAGACCTCTTGGAGCCGTTCGACAAGAGCGCGCGCGTCGTCCGGACAGCGGGTGTGCGTTACGAAGTACGCCGTCGCCCCCGCGGCCTGGAGTTGGCGCGAGAGGTCTACCAGCCGCTCGAGCCCTCGCTCGCGCGTGCGAACCCGCTCGACGGCCTTGATCTCGGACTCGAGCGTCAGGATCGGCTTGATGTTCAACGTCGACCCGATCCACGCCGCGGCACTCCCGATCCGGCCGCCTCGGCGCAGGTAGTCGAGCGTGTCGAGCAGCCAATAGAGACGGGACTCGAGCCGGGCCTGCCGAACGGTGTCGACGACCTCCTCCACGGAACCGCCCGCAGAGGCCGTCTGCGCGGCGGCCAGCGCGAGCAGGCCCAGCTGGCCGGACGTGGCCACCGAGTCGAGAATGTGAACCCGCTCGCCGTCCGCGCCCAGCCCGGCCGCGGCCTTGCGAGCCACCGAGCACGTTTCGGACAGGCCGGAGGAGATGTGGACCGAGACCACGCTGCCCCCGTCGGCCACCAGGCGCCGGTACAGGTCTGTGCACTCCTCGAGCAGCGGAGGCTGCGTGATCGGCAGCGTCTCGGCAGCGGCGAGCCGGTCGTAGAATTCCCCCAGGTCGCCGACGTCGAGCTCGCGGACCGATCCGTTCTCGCCCCCGAAGGTGAATCGGAGAGATATGAGTTCGATGCCGAGGCGTGCGACCAGGGACGGCGGCATATACGCCGTCGAGTCCGTCACGACCGTAATTCCCGCCATCGCCATGCGTGTGCCCCTCCCTCCGGCACTCACCGAGCGGACGCACAGTAACAGCGAGACGGCCCCACACCCCGCGGTTCGAACCGCAGTTGACCGCGAGGCCCGCGCAAAGCGCATTGCCCTGGCGTTGTTCGTGGTCATCGTGGCTGGGACCATTGCGAGCGAGAGCGAAACGATCACGCTCGGCGTGCATAACGGCACGGTTGCGATCACCATCGGGGCCGGGATCGCGACGATCCTTGCGAGCCCGGCGGCCGTCTACAGCGTCTTCATGTTCATCACGGCCGGACTATTCGCTCGCCTGATGTACAGGCGCAACAGCGAGATCCCCGTTCGGGCCGACGGGCCGGCGGCGACCGTCGCGGCCGGCCCGGCCGCCAGCACGTCCTCGGAGGGTGCGCTCTGGAAGGCGCTGGGCGGACTGGCGATCGCTCTCGCGGCTGCGAGCGTGTTGGTGGCCGTACTCGGTCTCGTGGGCCAGGACTTCTGACGCGTCGGTCGCTGCGCGCGCCAGGAGCAGATGAAGCTTGCCGTCGGGGCCCCTCTCAGAGCAGGATGAGCAGCAGGACGACGATGACGAGCGCTGTGCCGATTCCGATGTACATCACGACCTCCGTTGACGGGATTTGCAAAGCCTTTACCCAACCTTCGCGTCTCTACTCGCGCCGAGGCTTTCTGCACGAAGCGAGTTTGGCCGCGCCTGACCTCGGGTAACCGGCGCAGCGATTAGATCGCTCCCAGGACGATCCTCGGGAGCATGGAGATTAGGAGGAGCACATGAGGCAGGGGACACGTCGCGTGGCCGGCGCCGGGATCGTGGCGCTTGCGGCGCTCGCGCTCGCGGGACCCGCGTACGCCGGCACGGTCAGGTACACGATTCCGGATAGCCCGAACTACACCGTCGTGGACAACGGCAACGGGATCGTGAAGGTCACCTACAACACGTGCGTCAACGCGGGCGTGCGGCAGATCTTCGACTTCCTCACGGTCACGAACGTCAGCCAGGACTCGAGCGCCGTGTTCAGCACACTCGGCGAAGAGGGCGACGCCCCGACCTCCCAGTTCGACGTCAACGGCGACGAGGTGTTCGACGACCCGCCGAGGGTGCAGCTCACCCAGGGCCCGGATCAGACGTTCGACGTGCGGCTCGCGTACACGCTGCCAAACCAGACGAACGGCGTCACGGTGTTCCGGGTCAAGCTCGATCCGGACTCGGGCGAAGGCCTCGGGCAGGGTGCGGGAATCATGATCCGGGTCCCCTGCGTGCTCGCTGCTCCGTCGTCTGGGGGCGGGTCGCAGCCGACCGTGCCGACGGCCGGAACGTTCCCGGCCACGACTGCGCCACAGTCGCGTCGTGACGCCCGTTGCCTCGCTGTCACGCGGCGCGTGCGTGCGCGGGCGGGCGAGCGCTCTCGCATCGTCGTCCGGGTAAGGGCCAACGAGACGAGCATCCGAGGCTCGCTGGTGCGCATCACGGGCCCCGGGTTCGTGCAGCGCAGGCGGACCGGCACCGACGGGATCGTCTCGTTCACGGTGCGGCCGCGCCGCAGCGGGCAGATCGTGGTCCAGTCCGACGTGTGCTTCGGGGCCGACAGGATCGCCGTGCTCGGCGAGCGCCGGGCCCAGGGCCGGTCGCTGCCGCGTTTCACGGGCTAGGTCGGTGCCGGTAGGAGCGCTAGCGGGCGCGCGCGGCGGCATGCTCGTCGCCGCGTGCGCCCTGATCGCGGCCACGCCCGCGCACGCGGGACCAGGCCCCGCGCCGCCCGAGACGGCGATCGAGTCGATGCGCGGGCCGGGCAGCATCTCCCGTTGGGCGTTCGTCGAGCGCCGGACGCCCGTGCGGGCCGCCCCCGACCACCGCGCGCGCCAGGTCGCGACTCTCGGAACGCGCACCGAGGACCGCACGGACGAGCTGGTCCCGATTCTGTCCCGCGCGCGCGCGCGGAACGGGGGTGAATGGCTGTTCGTCCGCCTCCCCGTCCGGCCGAACGGCACCACTGGCTGGGTTCCCCGTGCCGCGCTCGGCACGGTACGGAGGGTCTCGACCCACCTCTACGTCGACACCCGCCGGCTGACCGCGCGCCTCTACCGGAACGGGAAGTTGGTCTTCAGGGCGCGGGTGGGCGTGGGCCAGAGGCGCTGGCCCACCCCGCGCGGCGAGTTCTACATCCGCAACCGCCTGACCGGGTGGGGCGGGATCTACGGTCCGCTCGCATTCGGGACGAGCGCCCGCTCCGACGTGCTGACCGACTGGCCCGGCGGCGGCGTGATCGGGATCCACGGGACGAACCGTCCCGAGCTTCTTCCCGGGCGGGTGTCCCACGGCTGCATCCGGATGCGCAACGCGGACATCCTGCGGCTCGGGCGCCTGCTTCTCGTCGGGACGCCGCTCACGATTCGCTGAGGCCCAGCGCCTGCCGGGCCTGATCGAGCCCGCGGTACTCCCAGCCCTCCACGGTGAGCCCGTCCTCCACACGGAGGAGGTGCAGGAGCGGGGACTCGAGCTCCATCCCTGTGCGCGGCCCGCCGGTACCGATCCGCATGTTCACGAGGATCAGGCCGTCGGGCTCCACCCGCCAGCCGCCGAGAACCTCCATGCGCGCGTTCTCCAGCGCGTCCATGCGCTCGACCAGGTGCCGCGCCAGCTCGTCCGCGCCGGATCGCCTGCACCAGGTCGGGATTGAGCGGCACGAGTGTTCTCGGCTGGGTCATTGCGAAAAATGGAACAAGGAGCCGGCTGCCTTTCCCTCGGCGGGCCCACGGCCATAGGGTAGGCCGCCTGGCCGGGGCAAACCAAAGAGGGGGGACCGATGACAAGACGACTGGCAACGCTGTTCGCGCTCATGCTGGCGCTCGGCGTGGTCGCCGTGGGCTGCGGCGACGACGACGAGGAGAAGAGTGACGAGCCGGCGGCGACCCAGGCCGAGTCGAGCGGCGGCGCGGCTGACGAGGCGACCGAGGACGAGGCAGGCGACGCCGGCTCGTCACTCTTCTCCTCGTCGTCGTCGCCGCAGCCCACGGCGACCACGCCGAGCGCCAGCATGAGCGCGAACAGCGTTGCCAGTCGTCTT
>DATMJO010000150.1:0-21353 GCA_035553855.1 Thermoleophilaceae bacterium
GATCCGGATCGAGGCGTGCGCCTCGTCCGGCGCGGGACGCTCCACCCGGCGCGCGACGAGGAACGACACGGCCACCAGGGCCATCCCGGTCACGACGAGCGCGTTGCCCGCGGCGCCCGCGAGCGGCAGCAGGATCAGCGCGAGGGCGATCCCGTGCATCGAGAGAACGACGGGCGATGCTCCTGGCTGGGACTTGCGCATGGGTGGGTCATCGGCCCGGCGGCGGGGTCCCTTAGCGCGTCCGGGCACAACTGGACGCTTGTCCAGGGCGGGCGGGGCCCGGAGCGGGCTGCCCGTAGGATCACCGCCGTGGAGCGGATCGACACGGTGGTGATCGGCGCGGGGCCGGCGGGCCTGGCGTCCGCCGCGATGCTGCGGCGCCGCGGCGTGCCGTGCGTCGTGCTCGAGCGCGACGCGATCGCCGCCTCATGGCGGCGTCACTACGACCGCCTGCACCTGCACACCGCGCGCGGCTTCTCGCACCTGCCGGGCCTGCGCATGTCATCGCGGCACGGGCGCTGGGTGCCGCGCGACGGGGTCATCGGCTACCTCGAGCGCTACGCGCGCCACCACGGCATCGAGGTCAGGCGCGGAATCGAGGTCTCGCGCCTCGACCGCGAGGACGGCGGCTGGCGGATCGAGACCTCCGAGGGCGCGGTGCACGCCCGCGCCTTGGTGGTCGCCACGGGCTACAACCGCGAGCCGCACATGCCCGAGTGGCCCGGGCGCGAGGGCTTCACGGGCGATCTGATCCACGGCTCCGAGTACCGCAACCCGGATCCCTACCGCGGCCGCGACGTGCTCGTCGTGGGGTCGGGCAACACCGGCGCCGAGATCGCCGTGGACCTCGTCGAGGGCGGCGCGTCACGCGTGCGCCTGGCCGTGCGAACGCCGCCGAACATCCTGCCGCGCGAGACGGGCGGCGTCCCCGCGCAGGCGACGGGGATCCTGATGCGCCACCTGCCCGCGAAGGTCGCCGACCCGATCGTCGAGGCGACCCGCCGGGTGACGGTGGGAGACCTCTCGCCGTACGGGATGCCCCCTGCGCCGCGGGGAGCGTTCAGCCAGGCGGTCGAGGACGACGTGGTGCCGATCCTGGACGTGGGCCTGATCGGCGCGCTCAAGCGGGGCGAGGTCGAGGTCGTGCCGGCCGTCGAGGGCTTCGACGGCGCCGAGGTCCTGCTCCGGGGCGGCGAGCGCGTGAGCCCCGGCGCGGTCATCGCCTGCGCGGGCTACCGCCGCGCGCTCGAGCCGCTGATCGGCCATCTCGGCCTCGTCGGGGACAAGGGCAGGCCGGTCGTGCACGGCGCCCGCACCGACCCGCGTGCCCCCGACCTGCACTTCATCGGCTATACCAACCCGATCAGCGGGATGTTCCGCGAGTTCGGGATCGACGCCCGCCGGATCGCCAAGCATCAGGCGCGGCGGCGAAGCGCCGTATAACCTGCCGCGCCCTATGCGGGTGGCCGTTCCGAATGAAGCCGCGCGGGGCGAGCGCAGGGTCGCGCTCGTGCCCGACGTCGTCAAGCGTCTCGCGCCGAAGGGCGTGGAGGTCGCCGTGGAGCCCGGCGCGGGCGAGGCGGCCCACATTCCCGACGCCCTCTACGAGGAGGCGGGCGCGCGCGTGGCCGCCGACGCGCTCGACGGTGCCGAGGTCGTCCCGTTCGTCGGCCCGCCCTCCGCGGAGGAGATCGGCCGCGTCCCGCGCGGCGCCGTCCTGATCGGCTTCCTCTCCCCGCTCGGGAACCCCGAGCTTCGGGACACCCTCGCGTCCGCGGGCCTCACGAGCTTCGCGATGGAGGCGGTCCCGCGCATCACGCGCGCGCAGTCGATGGACGCGCTCTCCTCGCAGGCGACCGTCGCCGGCTACCGGGCCGGGCTGATCGCGGCCGAGCGCCTCCCGCGCTTCCTGCCGATGCTCACGACCGCCGCCGGGACGATCAGGCCCGCGAAGGTGCTCGTGCTGGGCGCGGGCGTCGCCGGGCTGCAGGCGATCGCCACCACGCGCCGCCTCGGCGCGATCGTCCAGGGCTTCGACGTGCGCGCCGCCGTGAAGGAGCAGGTCCAGTCGCTGGGCGCCCAGTTCCTCGAGCTGGACCTCGGAATCGACGCGGAGGCCGAGGGGGGCTACGCGCGACAGCTCACCGAGGAGGAGCAGCAGCGCCAGCGCGAGCTGCTCGCGGACGCCATCGAGCAGGTGGACGCCGTCATCACGACCGCGCTCGTCCCGGGGAAGCCCGCCCCGCTGCTCGTGACCGCCGACGCCGTCAGGCGCATGAAGGAGGGCTCGGTGATCGTGGACCTCGCCGCGGAGACCGGCGGCAACTGCGAGCTGACCGAGCCCGGCGAGACGGTGCAGAAGGAGGGCGTCACCATCGCGGGCCCGCTCGATCTCGCCGCGCAGATGCCCGACCACGCGTCCTCGCTCTATGCCCGCAACATCCAGTCCTTCCTCGAGCTGATCCTCTCCGACGAGGGCGCCCTCGCCATCGACTGGGAGGACGAGATCGTCAAGAAGTCGTGCCAGACCAGGGACGGTGAGCCGTGGACCTCCTGACCGAGATCGCGATCCTCGTGCTCGCGGCGTTCGTGGGCTTCGAGGTCATCTCGAAGGTGCCGAACACCCTGCACACGCCGCTCATGTCGGCGACCAACGCGATCCACGGGATCGTCGTGCTCGGCGGGCTGCTCGTGATCGGCGCCGCGGAGGGCGTGCTCAACGACGTCCTGCTCGTGATCGCGATCGCGTTCGGAACGATCAACGTGGTCGGCGGCTTTCTCGTGACCGACCGGATGCTCGAGATGTTCAAGAAGCGCCCGGTGCCGCACAAGGACGGGAAGGAGTAGGCGTGGAGGACGCGATCACGGGCGCCTACATCGTCGCCTTCTCGCTGTTCATCATCGGGATGCGGATGCTCACGCATCCCACGACGGCGCGGCGCGGCAACATGATCGCCGCAGTCGGCATGGCCATCGCGGTCGTGGCGACGCTCCTCAAGGAGGACGTCGGCGACTACGGGCTGATCGCCGTCGGCATCGCGATCGGGACGGCCGTGGGGATTCCCTCGGCCCGCTCGGTCCGCATGACCGCGATGCCGCAGATGGTGGCGCTCTTCAACGGCGTCGGCGGCGGCGCGGTCGCGCTGATCGCCTTCGCCGAGTTCAGGCACGCGGGCGGCCACCTCCCCTCCGAGGAGCTGATCCCGATCCTGTTCGCCGCGATCGTCGGCTCGATCTCCTTCTGGGGGTCGAACATCGCGTTCGGCAAGCTCCAGGAGCTGATCCCGGGGCGCCCGATCTCGGTGCCCGGCCAGCAGGTCGTGAACGGCGCTCTGGCGCTCGTGGCGGTCGGCGCGGCGGTCGCGATCGCCGCGGGCTCCGAGTCCGAGGGGCTGTTCCTGCTGCTCCTTGTCGCCGCAGCCGTGCTCGGGAACATGGTGGTCCTGCCGATCGGCGGCGCCGACATGCCGGTCGTGATCTCGCTGCTCAACGCCCTGACCGGCCTCTCGGCCGCCGCCGCGGGCCTCGCGCTCGACAACACCGCCCTGATCGTCGGCGGCATGATCGTCGGCGCCTCCGGCTCGATCCTCACGAACTTGATGGCGAAGGCGATGAACCGCTCGATCGCGAACATCGTGGCGGGCGGCTTCGGAGGCGTCACGACGAGCGCGTCAGCCGACGGCGACGAGGACCGCACGGTCCGCTCCACGAGCGCGGCCGACGTCGCGATCCAGCTCGCCTACGCCGACCAGGTAGTGGTCGTGCCGGGCTACGGGCTAGCGGTCGCGCAGGCGCAGCACGCGGTGCGCGAGATGGCGGACATCCTGGAGAAGAAGGGGATCACCGTGCAGTACGCGATCCATCCGGTCGCCGGCCGCATGCCGGGCCACATGAACGTGCTGCTCGCCGAGGCGGACGTGCCGTACGACTCGCTGCGCGAGATGGAGGAGATCAACCCGGACTTCCCGCGCACCGACGTGTCGATCGTCATCGGGGCCAACGACGTGACCAACCCGGCGGCGCGCGACGTGCAGGACTCCCCGATCTACGGCATGCCGATCCTCGATGTCGACAAGTCCGAGTCGGTGATCGTGCTGAAGCGGTCGATGGCCTCCGGCTTCGCGGGGATCGACAACCCGCTCTTCTACGACGAGAAGACCTCGATGCTGTTCGGCGACGCGAAGGCGTCGGTGGACGAGGTCATCTCGGAGCTGAAGGCGCTCTAGCCCTAGGCGGCCTCGGGAAGGGCCTCGGCGCCCCGCTCCACCACGTCGGACGCGCGGTGGTCCTCGATCAGGTCGATCACGGCCGCCTCGACCCTGGCACGCATGCGGGCGTCGGTGAGGTCCGCGGCGTCTGGAAGGACCGGCGCGATCGTCCAGCCGGAGTCGAAGCGGTCGAAGACGCGCGGGTCGATGTAGGAGGCACGGGCGACCGCCGGGGTGTTGCCAAGGTAGCGGGCGACCTCCTTGATCGCGCGCGTCTTCGCCCGCTTGCGGGCGGTCTTCGAGCCTCGCGCGGCGTGGGCGGAGGCGCCGAGGGCCACGGCGGCGAGCACCGTGGCGTTCCAGGTGCGGAAGTCCTTCGCGGAGTAGTCGGCGCCCGAGAGCTCGCGCAGGAACGCGTTGATGTCGTCGGAGCGGACGTCGCGCCAGCGGCGCCCCTCCTTCCACGCGAGCAGCTCGTACCCGCCGCCGCGGCGGCGACGGAGCGCGCGCACGACCTCGTGGACCTCCGGGTCGGCGAGGCCCTGGATGCGGCGCACGCCGCCCTTGGCGGGAAAGTCGAAGATGATCGAGCCGTCGCCGTTCACGGTGACGTGCTCCTTGCGCATGGTGGCGAGCCCGAAGGTGTTGTTCTGCTCGGCGTAGCCCTCGCTGCCGATGCGGAAGAAGCCGCGGTCGAGCAGGCGCACCGCGCAGGAGAGGACGCGGGGGCGGTCCATCTCCGGCCGCGCGAGCCCCTTGGCGATCTTGCGGCGGATCGAGGGCAGAGCACGGGCGAACTCGAGCATCTCGTCGAACTTCCGCTGGTCCATGCGCTCGCGCCAGCGGGGGTGGTAGAGGTACTGCTTGCGGCCCGCGGCGTCGACTCCCGTCGCCTGGAGGTGGCCCATCGGATACGGGCAGATCCACACGTCGCGCCAGGCAGGCGGGATCGCCAGCTCACGGATGCGGCCGAGGACCTCCTCGTCGGTGATGCGCACCCCGTCCTCGTCGAGGTACGCGAAGCCCCGGCCACGGCGCCTTCTGGCGATTCCGGGGCCAGAGCAGTCAGATCGCCTGAGCCTGCCCATACGCAAGCCGTTTCCCTCCTTTCGGTCAGGGGTAACCGGAAGGCCATCCCAACGATGGAAGGGAGTCCCACATGATCGGCATGCTCATAGCCGTGCTGGTTGCGGCACTTGCTTACGTTCTGCTCGTCGCCCTGACGGGCTCCACGATCCTCGCCCTGATCGCAGCGGTGCTGGTCCTGATCGCCGGCATCCCCACCGGGGGATACGGACTCGGCAGCCGCTTCGGCCGCTGACGCAGATGAGGCCGTGTCCGTGGGGCGCCGCCCCGCGGACACGAACGCCTCGCCGGCAAAGGTGCCAGGGAACCGTTTCTTCACCCCGCAACAAAGGTGCCAGGGACCGTTGTTGGGTCAGGCGACCTGGGACAGCTCGGAGCGCAGGGCGTCCAGGGAGCGCCTGATCAGGCGCGATACGTGCATCTGCGAGATTCCGATCTCCTCGGCGATCTCGGTCTGGGTGAGGTCGCCGGCGAAGCGCAGCTGGAGAATCCGGGCCTCCCGCGCGTCGAGGCGGTGAGCGGCGCGCGCCAGCATCGCCCGCTGCTCCGCTCCCTCGAAACCGGTGTCCTCGACGCCGATCAAATCGCCCACCGGCGCGCCCGGCTCGTCGCCGACCCGCGCGGGCGCGTCGAGCGAGTCCGGCGAGTATGCCGAGGCGGCTTCGAGCGCCTCGACGACCTCCTCGCGCGTGCATCCGAGGTGGGCGGCGAGCTCTCCCGTGGACGGCGAGCGCCCGAGCTCCGCTGTGAGCTCCCGCACGGCCGTCTGGACCGCGAGCGAGCGCTCCTGGAGGGGCCGAGCGACCCGCACGCGCCAGCACGAGTCGCGCATGTAGCGCTTCATCTCGCCGATCACCGTGGGCGTCGCGTAGCTCCAGAAGGCCGCACCCTCCGCAGGGTCGTAACGGTCGACCGCCTTCAACAGGCCCAACCCCGCGACCTGTTCGAGGTCCTCCGCCGGCTCGCGGCCGTGGCCGAAACGACGGGCCAGCGCGTGCGCGCGCGGAAGGTTCCGCGCCACGAGCTCGTCGCGCGCGGAGCCGTCCCCGTCGCGCCGCAGCCTCGCGAACAGCGTCTCGTCGTCCAGCAGCCCCACCTGCGTCATGCCCTCTACAACACGGCCCGGGGCCGAAGGTTGGGCGGTCAGGCCGATCCGGCGTTGCGGTGCGCCGCCTCCTGGAGCTTCGCGAGCGCGGCTCTGATCAGGCGTGACACCTGCATCTGGGAGACGCCGATGCGCTCGCCGATCTCCGACTGCGTGAGGTCCTCCACGAAGCGCAGGTGCAGCACCTGGCGCTCACGCGCCGAGAGCACTCGCACCAGGCCATCGAGGACCGCCCGGTCCTCGGCGCGGCCGTAGCCCGGGTCCTCCCTGGCGAGGCTGGCATCGGGGCGCTCGTACTCGCCGTCGGCATCGGCGGCCGGCTGCGTCAGCGGCACGGCGCGGTACGCGCTCGCCGCCTCCTGGGCCTCGATCACGTCCTCGATGGCGATGCCCAGCTCCTGCGCGAGCTCCGCGACCGTCGGCGAGACGCCCGTGCGCTTCGACAGGGCGGTCGCGGCCTTGTCCACGCGAAGCGCCTGCTCCTGGAGGTCGCGCGGAACCCGGACCGCCCAGCCCTTGTCGCGGAACCAGCGCTTCAGCTCCCCCAGGATCGTCGGGACGAGGAAGCTCGCGATCGCCCCGTCCCGCGAGGGATCGAGGCGGTCGAGCGCCTTCACGAGCGCGAGCGCCGCCACCTGCTCCAGGTCGTCGGGCGCCTCGTTCGGGCGTCGCCAGCGCCGCGCAAGCCTGCGGGCGAGCGGGAGATAGCGCGCGACGAGCTCGTCGCGCGCGGCACGGTCACCGCGCTCGCGCCAGCCCACCGCGAGCTCCGAATCGCTCGCCCGTCCCCCGCGCGGGTAAGGTGCGTAGTGGTCCGGTTCCCAGCCGGCACGCTCGGACAGCATGGCCCCTCAGACACTCCTTGCCTCGTACCGCGCCGGATTCATCGGGCGCCGGTTGCTGCGCGGCGGGGGAGTGGGCCGTGCGCAAACTGACGATAGCACCGTCACATGAGCCGTCTACGGGTCTTGCTGGCCGACGAGGACGAGGAGCAGCTGCGCTCGCTGAAGCGGGTGGTGCGCGATCTCGGGCACGAGGTGGCGGCGCACGCGGTGACCGTCGCCGAGGCCGGCGAGACGATCGCCCGCGAGGAGCCCGACATCTCGATCGTCGCACTGCACGAGGACCGCGAGCACGCGCTCGCGCTCATCTCCCAGCTCACCGAGTACGCGTCCGGTCCGGTAGTGGCCGCGCTGAACGGCGAGGACGATCCCGAGTTCGTGAAGCGGGCCGCCGAGGAGGGCATCTTCGCCTGCGCCCAGGCCCTGAGTCCCGAGGCGGTGCAGACCGCTCTCGACGTCGCGCTCGAGCGCCACCGGGAGGCCGCCGGGCTCGAGGAGCGCGTCGATCGACTCGAGAGCGCGCTGGAGCGGCGGGCGGTCATCGAGCGGGCGAAGGGAATGCTGATGGAACGGCACGCGATCGACGACCGCGCGGCGTTCGAGCGGCTGCGCTCCCACGCGCGCGGCAACAACCGCAAGGTCGCGGACGTCGCCCGCGCTGTGGTCGACGGCCACATAATCGCCCCCGGCGCGTGACCTGGGAGGACGAGCTCGGCGAGCTCCGCCGGCGCGAGGAGCTCGCGCGACGCATGGGCGGCGAGGAGCGCGTGGAGCGCCAGCACGCGAGCGGCCGCCTCGACGTGCGGCAGCGGATCGAGCGGCTGTTCGATGCCGGGAGCTTCCACGAGACCGGCGCGCTCGCCGGCGCCGGCCGCTACGAGGGCGGCGAGCTGACCGGCTTCACACCGGCGAACATGGTGATCGGCCGGGGGCGGATCGACGGCCGCCGCGCCGTGGTCCAGGGCGACGACTTCACGGTCCGCGGCGGCGCGGCCGACGCGGCGATCTGGCAGAAGATGGTCTACGCCGAGCGGATGGCCCACGACCTGCGCGTGCCGCTCGTGCGCCTCGTCGACGGCACGGGCGGCGGCGGGAGCGTGAAGTCGCTGGAGGACATGGGCTTCACCTACGTCCCGCACGTCCCGGGCTGGGAGCTGACGGTGGCGAACCTCTCGCGGGTCCCGGTCGTCGCGGCCGCGCTCGGCCCGGTCGCGGGGCTCGGCGCGGCGCGCGTAGTGGCGTCGCACTTCTCGGTGATCGTGCGCGGCACGGCGCAGCTCTTCGTCGCCGGGCCCCCTGTGGTGGCGGCCGCGATGGGCGAGGCGCCCGACAAGGAGGAGCTGGGGGGTGCGCGCGCCCAGACGCGGGCGGGGGCCGTCGACAACGAGGCCACCAGTGAGGACGCCGCCTTCGAGCAGATCCGGCGCTTCCTCTCCTACCTGCCCGAGAGCGTGTTCCTGCCGCCCCCCTGCGAGCCGTGCCACGACCCCGCCGACCGCCGCGAGGAGGAGCTCCTCTCGATCGTGCCGCGCGAGTCACGCAAGCCCTACCACACCCGCCGCATCCTCGAGCTCGTGTTCGACCGTGGCTCGGTGTTCGAGCTCGGGCGCCGCTACGGCCCCTCGCTCGTGACCGCCCTCGCCCGCCTCGGCGGCCGCGCCGTCGGCGTCATGGCGAGCGACCCCCGCCGCGCGGGCGGCGGCCTGACCGCGGACGCATCCGAGAAGCTCTGCCGCTTCGTCGACCTGTGCGACCAGTTCCGCCTGCCGCTCGTGAACATGGTCGACCAGCCGGGCTTCGTGATCGGGACCGGGGCGGAGCGCCAGGGCACGATCCGGCGCGGCGCCCGCGCCGGCTACGCGATCTACCAGGCGACAGTCCCGACCGCGGCCGTGCTCGTGCGCAAGGTCTATGGCGTCGCGGGCGCCATGCACGGCAACCACAGGCAGCTCAACCTGCGCTACGCATGGCCCAGCGGCGACTGGGGCTCGCTCCCGATCGAGGGGGGCATCCAGGCCGCCTACCGGCGCGAGCTCGAGGCCGCGGACGACCCGGAGGCGCTCTACAAGGAGATAGAGGGCCGCCTCAACGAAGTGCGCTCGCCGTTCCGCACCGCCGAGAAGTTCCTCGTCGAGGAGATCATCGACCCACGCGACACGAGGCCGCTGCTCTGCGACTGGGCCGAGCGCGCCCACGAGCTCGTCCGCCAGGACGTGGCGGCCGGTCCGAAGGCCCGCGGCCTCAGGCCGTAGCTGCCTCGACCAGCGAGCCGATGATGCGGTCGGCCTCGTCCTCCTCCGGGTGCCAGAGCACGCCGAGGGCGAAGTTGCGGTCCGGCAGCTCGATCGCCTCCGCCAGGCCGTCCTCCACCGCCCTGCCCGAGACGACGAGGCCCTCCCCGAGCTCCGCGACGCCCTGATGGTGGTGGGACTTCACGGCGATCCGGCCCGCCCCGGCGGCACGGGCCGCCAGCGAAGCGGGCTCCAGCTCGACCTCGTGGTCGGCGAACGCGCCGGGCGTATGGGCGTGCCGGTCCGAGCCGAGCGCGTCCGGCAGGTGCTGGGTCAGCGTGCCGCCGCTCGCCACGTTCAGCATCTCCATCCCGCGGCAGATCCCGAGCAGCGGCAGGTCGCGCTCGAGCGAGCGGTGAGCGAGCGCCAGCTCGAAGCGGTCGCGCTCGGGCCGGGTGGGACCGGTTCGCTCGCTCTGCCTCGCTCCGTAGGAGACCGGGTCGATGTCGCAGCCGCCAGACAGCACGAGGGCATCGACGAGGTCGAGCACGACGTCGGGCTCGCGGGCCACGACGTCGCTCGAGGGCAAGAGCAGCGCCACCGCGCCGGCGCGCTCCACGGCCAGCGAGTAGGCGCGCGGAAGGTAGTCGCAGTCCTCGTCCCAGGCGTCCCCGTGGCGGGTCCGGCCGGTCTCCGCGATCAGTCCCACGACTGGCATGGCGCTGGAAGCTAGCGGGCGGTTCCGACGCCCGCCGCGGCAAGCTCACGCTCTTCGCCGCCGAGGGCGAGCGCGACGCCGGCCCGCTCGAGCGGATCACCCTCGCGGTCACCGACTTCGCCGCCATCACCGCCGGGATCGCCGGCCTCGCGGCGGCGGCGACGGCGCGCGAGCGGCGCGCCCGCCCCCCAGCAGCTCCTCTCGATCCCGATCCGCGGCGCCACGCGGCGTCAGCTACCCGCGAGGTCCCGTGTCCTCACCAGGATGAGCGCGAGCGGCGCCGCGGCGAGCGCCACCACCGCGGCCACCACGAAGACGCCGTTGAGGCCGTCCGCGAAGGCCGCGGCGTCCGGCACCCGCCCGGCACGGTGCTCGAAGACGGCCCCGAGCAGCGCGACCCCCGCGGCGATCCCGAGCTGGCGGAAGGTGTTGTTGACGCCCGAGGCGAGCCCGCTGCGCTCGACCGACAGCACCCCGACCATCGCCGCCGCGAGCGCCGGGCTGATCACCCCGATCGCCACGCCGCCCACGAGGAGTCCCGGCAGCAGCGCCGTCCACTCGTCGCCCGCCCGGACCCCGTGCATCAGGAGCAGGCTGGCGCCGACGAGCAGGAGGCCGAGCGAGAGCAGGACCCGCAGCGGGACCCGTCCCGTGAGGTGGCCGGCGAACGGCGCCACCAAGAACAGCGTGACGGTCACCGGGAGCAGCCGCAGCCCGGTCTCGAACGGGGAGAGCAAGAGGACGTCCTCGAACCAGAGCGCGAGGAACAGGAACATCGGATAGATCGCGAGCGACTGCGCGAAGGCCACGATCGCCGTCCCGGTGAACGCCGGGATGCGGAACAGCGAGAGGTCGAGCATCGGGTCCTCGGCGCGCGTCTGCCGCACGAGGAAGGCGCCCAGGGCGAGCGCGGATCCCGCGAACGCCGCGACCACCGGGAGGCTCCCCCAGCCGTCGGGATTGCCCCGGGTGAGTCCGACGACCAGCAGGAACGCCGCGGCCGCGAAGGCCGCGAGGCCGAGCCAGTCGCTCGGGCGCGGGCGCTGCTCGCGCGACTCGGGCACTCCCGCGCGGGCGAGCAGCCAGAGCGCGGCGCCTGCGGGCAGGTTCAGCAGGAAGATCCACTCCCAGCCGAGGCCGTCGACCAGCGCGCCGCCCGCGAGCGGTCCCACCGCGAGCGCCGCGCCGCTGACCGCGCCCCATACGCCGAGCGCGAAGCCGCGGTCGGCGCCTCGGAACTCGTTGGCGAGAAGCGCGAGCGAGGAGGCGAACATCCCGGCGGCGCCCAGCCCCTGCAGCCCGCGCGAGATGTCGAGGGCGACCGCGCTCGGCGAGAGCGCGCAGGCGAGCGACGCCGCGGTGAAGAGCGCCAGGCCGGCGGAGAACACGACGCGGCGCCCGACCCGGTCGGCGAGCGACCCCGCGGTGAGGAGCGCCGCCGCGAGCGTCAGCGCGTAGGCGTCGATCACCCACTGGAGCTCGGTGAAGGAGGCGCCGAGGTCGTTCTCGATCGCAGGAAGCGCGACGTACACGACCGTCACGTCGAGGAGCAGCAGCGCCGTCGCCGCGCTCGCCACCGCCAGCGTGGTCCGCCGCGCGCGCCGCGCCGCCGGGTCGTCGCCCGCTTCAAAGGGATCAGGCATGCGGCGAGTCTAGGGCATATTCATACTCTTGAATGTATTGGCGGGGATGGCGGCTCGGGGCCCAGGCAGGCCGCGGCCGGAGCGCAGAGCCAGCCCGACGCGGCCCGGCCGCGACGACCATGGCGAGCGGAAGTGCGCTCGCGGACATGTGTCGTGACGAGGCTACAAGCGCGCCGCCGGGGCGTTTCCCGCCCTCCGCTGCGGGTACGCCGAAAGGAGACGAACAAGGAGAGAAAGGAGCCACCGTGGCGACCACCATCCGCGACGTGATGACAAAGGGCTGCGAGTGCATCGGCGAGACCGAGACGCTCACCGACGCCGCCCGCAAGCTGAAGGCCCTGGACGTCGGCGCGCTGCCGATCTGCGGCGAGGACGACCGGCTCAAGGGAATGCTGACCGACCGCGACATCGTGGTGAAGGCGATCGCCGAGGGGCGTGACCCCGGCACCACGAGAGCCGGTGACCTCGGCGAAGGCACCCCGGTGTGGGTGGGCGAGGACGACTCCGTCGACGACGCGCTCGAGAAGATGTCCGAGCACGCCATTCGCCGCCTGCCTGTGATCGGCGAGGACAGGCGCCTGACGGGCATCGTCGCGCAGGCCGACCTCGCGATCCACGCGAAGGAGAAGCAGGTGGGCGAGGCCGTCCAGGAGATCTCGCAGGCGCCGCCGAGCTGAGCTCAGCGGGCGAACCGGCCCAGCAGCGCGACGGCCAGTTTCACGGCGCCGTCCGAGGGCCGGATCGTGTCCGAGTGCCTGCGCCAGAGGCCGGCGAAGGGGATCGCGACGCGCGGTCCCATCCCGCCGGCCTCGCGCACGATCGCGTGCAGGCCCCGGATGTAGGCCTCGAAGCTGTGGGCCGGGTCGTGCACGTTGCGCACCCGTACCGGCGCCCCACTGCGGTTGCGGAAGGTGTGCCGGATACCGGGCGGCACCTCGAGCGAGCTTCCCGCCGCGACGCGGTGCCAGGTGTGCCCCTCGAGCAGCTCGAACTCCCCCTCCAGGACCTCGAAGCGCTCCGTCTGCCCCCCGGGGTGCACGTGCGGCGGGGGCGCCGCGCACCTGTGCGGCAGCAGGAACTCGAGCTCGAGCGGCCCGGTGCCGGGGTCGGCCGGGCTCGAGACCACCTCGATGACAGTCCCGTCGGGGAACTCGAGCCTGTCCCTCACGAGCCTGATTCAACCAGCTGGCGCGCGTACGGGCCGCGGCCGGTGAGGCAGGCGGCGCCGCAGCGGGCCGCCAGGGCGAGCGCGTCCTCCAGCGCGTCCCCGCGCCCCAGCGCGTAGGTCAGGCCCGCGGCGAAGCTGTCGCCGCAGCCGTAGGCATCCGCCACCGGCCCGCGCACCTCGGCCGCCGCCCACGAGCCCGTGCGCTCCTCGGCGGCCCAACTCCCTCCGGCGGCGCCGTCGGTACGGACGACGAGCCGAGGCGGCGGGTCGAGGTAGCCGTCTTCGTAGCGCTCGCCGGGATCGGTGCCGCTGCCGATCAGCGCGTCGAGCCGGACGGCCGCCTCGCGCAGCACCGGGATCTCGCGCGAGCTTGCGGTGAGCACCCGCGCGGCGCGGGCGGCCGTCGCCGCGCCTGCGTCGCCCGCGATGAAGAAGCAGGCATCGGCCTCTGAGAGCCGCGCCCACGGGAGCGTGTGCGAGCCGCGTGGGAGGAGCTTGTCGCCGATCACCGTGATCGTGCGCTCGCCCGCGTCGTCCACGAAGGTGAAGCCGCGCCGGGTGGGCGCGTCGTCGCAGACCGCGGCGTGCACCCTCAGCCCGAGCCGCTCCAGCGCGGCCACGGCGCGGCGGCCGAGGTCGTCGCCACCGACGGCGGTGAAGAAGTCGCAGCCGCCCGCGAGCTTCGCGAGCTGCACGGCCGAGACCGAGCCGCCGCCCGCGGGCTCCTCCCAGCTCTCGCGCGCGAACGTGATCTCGCCCGCGGCCGGCACGCGCGGCACGCGCGCGAACTCGACCCACTCGACGTGTCCGACGACCGCTGTCCTCACGACGCGCGAGCCTAGTTCACGCGCGGTTCAGATCCCGGCCCTAGCGTCGAGGGCGTGTACCAGCGACTGCGCAGCGCGCTCGCCTGCGCCGGCCTGGCGCTCGCCGCGGCAGGCTGCGGCGGCTCCGGCGCCGAGCCGGGCAGCGACCGCGACCGGCTCGACCGCCTGATCGGGACCGAGGCGTCGGCGCGCGAGGCGCTCGGGGAGATCACGAGGGAGCGCGACCGCCGCTTCGCGGGGCCGCTGATCGAGCTCCTGCGCGCGAACGAGCTGGGGCTTGTGCGGACGCTGTCGGGGTCGGAGATCGCGGACGGCCTCGAGCGGATCACGGGGCGCGACGGCGGGCTCGACTGGGACGCGTGGGTCGAGTGGTACGCCTCGACCGACATCGAGGCGCCCTCGGGGTTCCGCGCCTGGAAGGGGGGGATCCTGTCGCGGATCGACTCGGGCTTCGGGGCGTTCTTCGACGAGCGCCTCCCGTCCGAGATCCGGGTGGAGGAGGTCGTCTGGGGCGGCGTGGCACTCGACGGCATTCCCGCGCTCGACGACCCGGCGACGCTCCCGGCTGCCCGCGCGCGCTACCTGGACGAGGACGACCCGGTCTTCGGCGTCGCGCTCGGCGGCGAGGCGCGCGCCTACCCGCTGCGGATCCTGGACTGGCACGAGATGGTCAACGACACCGTCGGCGGGCGGGCGGTGTCGCTCGCCTACTGCACGCTCTGCGGCGCGGGCGTCCTGTTCGCGACCGAAACGGATGAGCGCACGTACACGTTCGGCTCCTCCGGCTTCCTGATGCGCTCGAACAAGCTGATGTACGACCGCCAGACGCGCACGCTCTGGAACCAGCTGACGGGCCGGCCGGTGCTCGGAGAGCTCGCCGGAGACGAGGTCGAGCTCGAGACGCTCCCGGTCGTCGTCTCGACCTGGGGGCGCTGGCGCGAGCGCCACCCGGACACGACCGTGCTGGACATCCGGACAGGCCACGACCGCCCCTACTCGCGCGGCGCCGCCTACGGCGACTACTTCGCCTCGCCCGAGGCGATGTTCCCGGTCGGCCCGCCCGGGCGGGGGCTACGCACCAAGGAGCGGGTCTTCGCCCTGCGCGTGGGCGATGCCCCGAAGGCCTACCCGCTCGATCGCGTGACCGAGGAGCGCGTGATCAACGACCGGCTCGGCGGGCGTGGTGTGGTCGTGGTCGCGGCCGGCGAGCGCATCGCGACGCGCGGGCGCGACGAGCGCACCGGCGTCGACGTCGAATACGACTCGGGCGCCGAGGTCCGCGCCTACGAGCGCGGGCGCCACCGCTTCGCCGGGCACGGCTCCGACGCGCTCCGCGACGAACGCGGCCGACGCTGGCGCGTGACCGAGGACGCGCTCGCCGGGCCCGGCGGCGAGCGGCTCGAGCGCCTCGGCGGCCACCTCGCCTACGCCTTCGGCTGGCTCTCCTACTTCCCGCGCAGCGAGGTGTACGGGGAAGAGGGGTGAAACAGTGCCAGGCACTGTTTCACGTGGGCCGCAGCTGGATCGCCTGGGGTCTCCCGCTACTCAGGGCGATCGACCTCGCGGCGATCCACAGGGGGCGGGAGCTCTCGGAGCGCAGGCCGGAGGCGATGTAGCTCGTACGCCTTCCGGGCTCGGGCCGCTACGCCCGGGCGACCGCCTCGAGCCGGCGGTCCCGCGGCGGCAACGCGGGGCGGGCACCGATGTGCAGCACCGTGCTGAGGATGCTGTACGCAGCCTCGCTCGTTCTGGTGGTGGCGGTCGCGGGCAGCCATGGCGAACCGGGCGGCCCGCCGGCGAGGACGTCTGCCGTCGATTGCGGCGATCCGCGCGCCCCGACGCTCGTATGCCGTGTGGGACGGTGGTCATGTCACGCAACTCTCTTGATCCAAACACCCGAGAGTGCATTAGCGGCGTGGGAGGCCGACGCGCCGCCCGGAACCGGCCCCACCCGCCTCGACGCCGGCCACCGCATCGACCCCAGTTCGCTGCGGCTCAGCGGATCCCGCCTGAGCTGGCTGACCAGGTGAAACAGTGCCTGGCACTGTTTCACCGACGCCTCAGGCCATCAGCCGGATGCGGTTCAGCGCGTCGAGCGCCGCCACCTTGTAGGACTCGGCGAAGGTCGGATAGTTGAAGACGGCCTCGACGAGGAAGTCGACCGTGCCGTCGCAGCCCATCACGGCCTGGCCGATGTGCACCAGCTCGGTGGCGGCGTGGCCGATCGCGTGGACGCCGAGCAGCCGCTTGTCCTCGGTCGAGACGAGCAGCTTGAGCATGCCGTCCTCGTCGCCGGTCATCAGGCCGCGGGCGAGCTCCGACCAGCGCGACATGCCCGCCACGTACGGCACCGCGCCCTCTGTGAGCTGCTCCTCCGTGCGCCCCACGAACGCCACCTCGGGAATCGAGTAGACCCCGGCGGGCAGCAGGTCCGCCCGCTCGTGGACGGGCTGGCCGAAGGCGTGGAGCGTCGCGATGCGGCCCTCTTCCATCGCGGTCGCCGCGAGTCCCGCGGGCCCGGCGACGTCCCCGACGGCGAACACGTGCGGCACGTCGGTGCGGAACTGCGCGTCAACCGGGATGCGGCCGCGCTTGTCGGGCGTGATGCCGATCGCGTCGAGCGCGAGATCGGCCGTGGCCCCCTGGCGCCCGGTGGCGTACAGCACGGTCTCCGACGGGATGTGCTTGCCCGAGGCCAGGTGGGTGATCGCGCCGCCCTCGGGCTTCAGCTCGACCCCGACCACCTCCTCGGAGAAGCGGAAGGTCACGTTGCTGCGGCGCATGAAGAACTGGAGCGCCTCGCCGATCTCCTTGTCGAGGAACTGCAGGATCCGCTCGCGCGCGTCCACGAGCGTCACCTTCGTGCCCAGCGCCCCGAACATCGACGCGTACTCCACGCCGATCACCCCCGCGCCCACCACGGTCATCGTGCGCGGCACGCGGCCCTCGAGCTTGAGGATACCGTCCGAGTCGATCACGGTGCGGTCGTCGAACTGCACGTCCTTCGGGCGCGCCGGCAGCGTGCCGACTGCGATCACGATGTGCTCGGCGCTGTAGGTGCGCTCGTTCTGCCCGTCGCGGATCCGGATCGTGTGCTCGTCGGCGAACGAGGCGTCGCCGAACAGGAGCCCCACGTCGTTGCGGCGGAGCTGCTCGCGCACCACGCGCGTCTCCGCCCCGATCACCCGCGCCGTGCGGTCCATCAGGAACTCGACCGCCGAGCGCTCGCGCACCTCCGGATTGGTCGGGTCGGCTATGTCGAGCGGGCGGTTCTTGATCCCCTCGAGCACCGCCTCGCGCAGCGTCTTCGACGGGATCGTGCCGGTGTGGATCGAGTTGCCGCCGACCCGCTGGCGGCGCTCCACGACCGCGACGCGCTTGCCGAGCTTCGCCGCCTGCACCGCGGCCTTCTGGCCGCTGGGGCCCGAGCCGATGACGATCAGGTCGAGGTCCATCGCGGCGCGAGCCTAAATCACCGGCCCGGGGCCGTGAACTCGGACCGGACGGTGTCCGCCGCCGGCTTGGGATTGCCGCGGTAGTCGAAGAGGCCCTTCTGGTTGAGGCCGGGCGTGAGCCTGATGCGCGGCACGCGCGCGACGATCGATCCGCCCGCATACGTCGGGAAGAGCGGAAAGTCGGTGAGGTTCCAGACGAGCATCCCGCTCAGCTGCGGCATGGCCCGGTAGGCCCGCAGGTGGGACGCGAGCAGGCTCGCCTGGTAGCCGTAGCCGCCGTGGCGCCCGGACGGGTTGCGGTCGTTGCCCTCGGCGCCGAACTCGGTGGCGACCAGGATCCTGCCGGGGAGCGCCGAGCGCATGTGCGCGATCCGCGACGAGAGGATCCGCGCGATCTCGGCCTCCGGGGCGAACGGCGCCTCGTACCAGCCGATGTAGTTCGTGGCGCCCACGGCGTCGATGCTGCGGTACATCCGGCCCGGGTTCTTCGGCACGCGCCGGCCCCACACGTCGAGCGCGACGAGGCGGCCGGGATCGCGCCGCTTGAGCGCCCGCGCGGCACGGTCGACGTACTCCGCCTGGCCGCCGCGGCGCCCGTTCCACGCCACCTCGTTGCCGAGGTTCCAGGCGAAGATCGAGGGATGGGTCTGCTCGGCCTCGAGGGTGGTGAGCACCCGCCGGTGCGCCGCACGGCGGAGCTCGCGGGTCTTGGACGTCCACGCGCCCGGCGAGTCGAAGGGCCCCACCTGCTGCCAGACGAGGATGCCGGCGGCGTCGAGGCGCTCGAGCAGCGCCGGGTGCAGCGGGTGCTGCGAGCGCGTCGCGTTCGCGCCGAGCGACTCGAGGCGGGCGACGATCGCGTCCATCCCGGCGGTCGAGAGGGCGTCGCCGCGCCCCACCTCCTCCTCGTGGATGGACGCGCCGCGCAGGAACAGCGGCACGCCGTTGAGGTAGGGCGTCCCGTCGCGGTTCTCGATCTCGCGCAGCCCGACCCGCGCCTGCCAGCCGGGCTCCCCGGGGACGCCGACCTGCATGCGCCAGAGACGCGGATCGGAGAGCGACCAGAGATCGGGCGAGAGCACGGGAACGCGCGTCCGCACCGTGCGGCGCTCGCCCTTGCGCAGGCGGACGGACGGGAAGTCGAACTCGATCCGGCGCCCGTCCTGCTCCAGGAGGCCCGTGACGGTGACCTCCCTCGCCGCCGTCAGATTGCGAACCCGTGCGGAGACGTCGACCATCGCGAGCGGCTCGCCGGCGTGCTCGCCGAGCTTCGTCCGGATCGTGGTGGCTTCGACCTCGCTGTCGCCCATCCGCTGGAGCGTGACCTCGCGGTTCAGCCCGCCATAGTTGAACCAGGCCCGGTGCCAGCCGGTCCGCTTCAGGGTGATCGTGTGGCGCCAGTCGAGCCGCACGGTGATCACATGCTTGCCGGCGGCGAGCGCCGGCCGGACCTCAAAGGGCAGATAGGCGCCCAGATGGTCGGCGATTCGCCTGCCGTCCACGAACACGGTCGCGCGGTGGTGCGCGGACTCGAAGCGAACCGCGTAGCGGCCGGGCTCGGTGATCTGGATCGCCTTGCGGTACCAGCCGATCGAGCCGCGGAAGTTGCGGGCGCCCCCCGGCCCGGTCACCGGCCACGCGTTGGGCGAGTGCGGCAGGTCAACCCGGGAGGTCTTCGGCATCCGCCGGTACCAGCGCCGCCGCAGGCCCTCGTTGCGCGCGTCGGGGCGGAAGCCCCAGCCCGAGGAGATGCTGATCCGGCCCTCGGGGCCGCGGAACGTGACCGGCTCCTCGCCCTCGGATGGTGGCGGCGGGCCCGGCTCGCCCCCGCCCGCGGGCGGAGCGGCAGGCGGCGGCTGTGCGGGGCTCAGCAGGTCGGCGAGCGGTTTCTGCGCAGGGGCGGGCGCGGCGCCCATGAGGGCACCGGCCGCGGCCAGCGCAAGGGCCGTCGACGTCGCTCTTCCCCCCGCGAATCCCATTCGTCCAAGCGTACGTTCTTCAGGCGCCGCGAAGCGCAGGCAGGACGATCCTCGCCGCCTGATCCGGTTCGTCGGTCACGTGGAGGAGTTCCAGGTCGGCGGCGCCGATCTTCCCTCCGGCCTGCAACTTCTCTCGCATCCAGTCGAGCAGGCCCGCCCAGTAGTCGCTGCCCATCAGCACGATCGGGAAATGGTGCACCTTCCCGGTCTGGATCAGCGTGAGCGCCTCGAACAGCTCGTCGAGGGTGCCGAAGCCGCCCGGGAAGATCACGAAGCCGCGGGCATAGCGGACGAACATGATCTTCCGCGTGAAGAAGTAGTGGAAGCGCAGCGGGAGGTCGATGTAGGCGTTCTCCATCTCCTCGAGCGGCAGGTCGATCGATAGGCCCACCGAGAGGGCGCCGGCGTCGCGCGCTCCTCTGTTCGCGGCCTCCATCACCCCCGGCCCGCCGCCGGTGATGATCGTGCAGCCCTGCTCGCCGAGCATCCGGGCGGTGCGGCGGGCGAGGTCGTACTCGGGGGTCCCCTCGGGCGTGCGGGCCGAGCCGAATATCGAGATTCCCGCGACGCCCTCGAGCGCACGGAAGGACGACTCGATCTCGGCGCGCATCCGCTCGACGCGCGAGGCGTCGGTCTCGGTGGCGAGGACGGCCTCGACCTCGGCCTCCAGTAGCTCCTCGTCGAGGGTCCCCGGGGGCCGCGGCTCGTCGATCACCGGCCGCAGGCTAGCCGCGGCGCCGGATCACGCCTCGCGGCGGACGCCGGAGCGGCGCTCGACCGACACGGCGTAGGCGTGCGAGCGGGCGGCGAGGACACGGTCGCCGCTCAGCTCGATCCCGTCGGTCACGCGCGTGGGGTCGAACACGAGCACGTCGTCACCCGTCTCGCGGCCGGTCTCGGGGCCCGTGAGCTCGAGGCGGCCCAGCTCGACGGTCTCGCGCTCGTCGGGCCATGCCGCGGTGGGATCGTCCTCGGGATCGCCGTCCTCGGCGAGCTGGGCGTGCAGGGTGAATGCGGCGGGCAGCTGTTCGAGGATCCCGGCGCGCAGGTAGTCGGGGGCGCGGCCTTTCGCCTCGTCGGACTCGATCTCCGCGATCCCGGCCTCCGGCTCCAAGCGGTAGCGCACCGCCCGGGACTCGCCGTCCGAGTTGACGAGGCGGAACGCGTGGATCGCCCAGTAGCGCTGGCACGCGTAGCTGTCGGGCGCCTTCATGGCCAGGCCGATCTGGATCGCCGGCAGAGCCTCGGGATGCGCCTCGACGAAGGCGCCCAGCTTCTCCATGTCCGGCTTGCCGGTCTCGGGATCGGGGCGGCGAGCGCGCGTGAACTCGAGGAAGTCCTCGGGCGTTCGTACGAAGAAGACGGGCAGGGTCAGCGCGACGATGTCCGTCGTGGACCCGTCCGGGAGGTAGAACTTCACGGCGAGCCCGCGCCCGTCCGGCTTGCCGTCGGGCGCCGCAGGATCGCCGCCGCCGTTGGAGAAGCGGGCGGTGATGCGAACCGGCTCCCCCCGGAGGTGGGCCGCCCGCGACAGCCGGGCCGCTTCAGGAGTCGCGGTGAAGGAGCCCGCGAGCAGAACACCGTTGGTATGGACCGCACGGCGCCCGGCGTGCGCGCCGTGGATCGCGTTCAGCGCGTCGACCATCTCCTCGTAGAGCGCCGTGGAGGTCATGGCTGCGACCCTACCGTCGCGGCGTCACCCGCACCACCCGCTGCGCGCTCACGGTGCGGCCCGACGCGTCGTAGCCGGCCGCCTTCAGGCGATAGCGGCCGGGCCGCAGGCGGGCGCGGATCCGCAGGCGCACGAGCGCCTCGGAGTCGAGCGCGGAGAGCGTGCCACGGGCGACCATCCGCCCGGTCCTGGAGATAAGGCGCGCCTCGACGTCCTCGATGCGGCCGCGCGGTGCCGCGAGGCGCACCCGCAGCCCTCCCTTCCGGCCACGCGCAGTGCGGGGGACCGAGAACGACACGATCGCGAGGGGCGGCGCCTCGGCCGTCTCCTGCGGCGCCGCCCCTCGCGATCGTGTCGTTCTCGGTCCCCCGCACTGCGCGTGGCCGGAAGGGAGGGCTGCGGGTGCGCCTCGCGGCACC
>DATMJO010000151.1:0-12254 GCA_035553855.1 Thermoleophilaceae bacterium
CGCGTCGGCGAAAGAAGCACTCTGGGGGCGGGCCCCGCGGTAGTCAACGGGTCCGCCCTCGTCACGTCCAGAACCCCATGGCAGCCATCACCCAGAACAAGATCAGGATCCGCCTCAAGGCGTACGACCACTCGGCGATCGAGGTGGCGGCCAAGGAGATCGTGGACACCGCTCAGCGCACCGGCGCCAGCGTGTCCGGCCCTGTGCCCCTGCCCACCGAGAAGAACGTGTACTGCGTCATCCGCAGCCCGTTCAAGGACAAGGACTCGCGTGAGCACTTCGAGATCCGCACCCACAAGCGGCTGATCGACATCCATCAGCCGACCCCGAAGACCGTCGACTCCCTCCAGCGGCTGGACCACCTGCCCGCGGGAGTCGACATCCAGATCCAACTGGTATGAGGCTGGACGCCGAACATCGCCGTCAGAGCGCGGGGCCGGATGCCCCGCGGAGGTAGACCCGTGGGCGCGATCCTCGGCAAGAAGCTCGGGATGACCCAGGTCTTCCAGGAGGACGGACGCGTCGAGCGCGTCACCGTCGTCGAGGCCGGCCCCTGCTGGGTCACCGGTATCCGCACGAAGGACCGCGACGGCTACGAGGCCGTCCAGCTCGCCTTCGGCGCCTCCTCGGAGAAGTCGATGAACCGCCCGCTGCTCGGCCACCTCAAGAAGGCCGACGCGCCGGCGTTGAAGACGCTCGCGGAGTTCCGCGACGAGGCGGGCGAGCTCCAGGTCGGCCAGCAGGTCACCGTCGCCGAGATGTTCGAGAAGGGCCAGACCGTGAAGGTCTCCGGCATCTCGAAGGGCAAGGGCTTCCAGGGCACGATCAAGCGCCACAACTTCTCGCGCGGCCCCGTCAGCCACGGTTCGCACAACGTGCGTGCCCCCGGCTCGATCGGCGCGTCGGCCACGCCCTCGCGGGTCTTCAAGGGCATCCGCATGCCGGGCCAGATGGGCTCGAAGCGCATCACCCAGCGCGGCCTCGAGGTCGTCGACGTGCAGCCCGACAAGAACCTCCTGCTCCTGCGCGGCTCGGTCCCGGGCCCCAAGGGCTCCACCGTCGAGATCAGGACGGACTCCTGATGGCCAAGATCTCCGCACCGCTACTCGGTGAGTCCGGCAAGGTGGATCTCGACGGCGCCGTCTTCGGCGAGACCTTCCACATGTCGCTCGTCCACGAGGCCGTCACCGCCGAGCTGAACGCCCGCCGCCAGGGCACGCACTCGACCCGCACCCGCGGCGAGATCGCGATGACCGGCGCGAAGGCGTGGCGCCAGAAGGGCACGGGCCGCGCCCGCGCCGGGGCGCTGTCTACCCCGAACCGCTACGGCGGCGGTGTCGCATTCGGCCCCAAGCCGCGCCACTACATCTCCAAGGTCAACCGCAAAGCGCGCCGCCGCGCGCTGCGCTCGGCGCTGTCGGTCCACGCCGACCGCGGCACCCTGGCCGTCTTCGACGCCGCCTCGTACGAGACGCCGTCGACGAAGACCGCCGCGAAGGCGCTCGCCGGCTTCGGCGAGGGCCGCGCGCTCGTCGTCTGCGCCTTCGAGGGCGAGGACGGCGCGGTCAGGAGCTTCCGCAACATCGACGGCGTCAAGGTCATGCCCGCCTCGGAGGTCGGCATCGCCGACATCATCGGGGCCGTTCGCCTGGTCGTCTCGAAGGTGGCCCTCGACGAGCTGACCGGCCGCGCCGGCGCCGCCGTGCGGGGAGGCGATGAGGAGTGAACGCCCGCCAGGTGATCATCCGCCCCGTCATCAGCGAGAAGAGCTACGCCCTGCTCGCGGCCAACAAGTACACCTTCCGCGTCCACGACTCGGCGAACAAGACGCAGATCCGCCAGGCCGTCGAGGAGATCTTCGAGGTCCGCGTCGAGGACGTGCGCACCGTCAACGTCCGCTCGAAGCCGAAGCGGCGCGGCTACACCTCGGGGCGCACGCGCGAGTGGAAGAAGGCGATCGTCCAGCTCCACGCCGATGACACGATCGAGCTCTTCGAGGGTCAGGAAGTAGGCGACTGATGCCCATCCGCAAGCCCAAGCCCACGAGCCCCGGCCGCCGCTTCTCGACCTACCCCGACTACCGGGAGGTCACGCGCACCGAGCCGGAGAAGTCGCTGACCGAGGGACTCAAGAAGTCCGGAGGGCGCAACACCCACGGGCGTATCACCTCCCGCCATCGCGGCGGCGGCGCCAAGAGGCTCTACCGCAAGATCGACTTCAAGCGCACCAAGGACGGGGTCCCCGCCCGCGTCGCGGCGATCGAGTACGACCCCAACCGCACCTCCTACATCGCGCTGCTCCACTACGCCGACGGCGAGAAGCGCTACATCCTGGCGCCCGCCGGCCTGGGCGTGGGCGCGACCGTCATGTCGGGCAACATGGCCGACATCAAGCCGGGGCACTGCCTCGCGCTCCAGAGCATCCCGACCGGCACCGTGGTCCACAACGTCGAGCTCTCACCGGGGCGCGGCGGCCAGATGGGCCGCGCAGCGGGCACCTCGATCCAGCTCGTCGCGAAGGAGGGCGCCTACGCCACGCTGCGCCTGCCCTCCGGCGAGATGCGGATGGTGCCCGTCACCTGCCGCGCCACGGTCGGCACCATCGGCAACTCCGACCACCAGAACGTCGCGATCGGCAAGGCCGGCCGCAGCCGTCACCAGGGCAAGCGCCCGCAGACGCGCGGCACCGCCATGAACCCGGTCGACCACCCGCACGGCGGTGGCGAGGGCTCGACCACACCGGGCCGGCACCCGGTCACGCCCTGGGGCGTGCCGACGCTGGGCTATCGCACACGCAAGAAGAACAAGCCGTCGAGCCGCTACATCGTTCGCGGCCGGCGCCGCGGGAAGAAGGGGGGCCGCTAGGCCATGTCGCGCTCTTCCAAGAAGGGGCCCTGGGTCGAGGATCGCCTGATGACCCGCATCGAGGCGATGAACGAGTCGGGCCAGAAGCAGATGATCAAGACCTGGTCGAGGACGTCCACGATCTTCCCTGAGATGGTCGGTCACACGATCGCCGTCCACGACGGCCGCAAGCACATCCCCGTGTTCGTGTCCGAGTCCATGGTCGGCCACAAGCTGGGCGAGTTCGCGCCGACCCGGATGTTCCGCGGCCACGCGGGCACCGCGAGGATGCGCTAGTGGCCAAGAAGGACCCGCAGAACGAGCCGATGACGGGCGCCGACGGCGCTCCGGAGGCTGCCGGGGATCTCGCCGAGGACGCCAAGGAGGCCGTCGCGGCCGAGGAGGCGCGCGACGACGCGACGAAGGTCGCCGACGTTCCCGCCGAGGCCGATGCCGGCGCGACCAAGGCGACCGACGTGCCGGAGGACGAGGCCGCGGAGGCCCCGAAGCCGAAGCGCCGCCGCAAGAAGGCCGACGAGGGCGACGCTCCCGAGGGCGCCGAGGCCGCCGCCGAGGCGCCCGTGGAGGAGAAGAAGGAGAAGCCGAAGCGCCGCCGCGGCTCCGTCGAGACCACGACCGCCGCGAAGCCGAAGCCCGCGCCCACGCGCCGCGCCGCCGACGGCACCGTGATCGTGCGCGCCCAGGCCAAGTACGTCCGCTGCGCCCCGCGCAAGGCCCGCCTCGTCGTGGATCACATCCGCGGCAAGTCGGTCGAGGAGGCCCGCGCGCTCCTGCGCCACACCACGCGCAGCGCAGCCTCCGATGTGCTCAAGCTGCTCGACTCCGCCGTCGCGAACGCGGAGAACAACCACGAGCTCTTCGCGGACGAGCTCCGCATCCACCAGGCCTACGTGGACGAGGGCCCGACCATCAAGCGCTTCCGCCCCCGCGCGCAGGGCCGCGCGACGCGGATCCGCAAGCGCACTAGCCATCTCACCGTCACGCTGACGCCGAAGGAGTAAGCGAATGGGCCAGAAGATCCATCCCGAAGGCTTCCGCGTCGGCTACATCCACGACTGGCGCTCCCAGTGGTTCAACGAGAAGGAGTTCGCGGACTACCTGTTCGAGGACATCCAGATCCGCGAGCACATCGAGGGCAAGCTCGCCCACGCCGGCCTCTCCGACATCACGATCCGCAAGGACAAGGCGGAGGTCGAGGTCAACATCCACACGGCGCGACCGGGCATCGTCATCGGCAAGTCGGGCAGCGAGGTGGACGCGCTCCGCAAGGAGCTCCACAAGATGACCGGCAAGGCCGTGAAGGTGAACATCCTCGAGATCAAGCGCCCCGAGCTGGACGCTCCGCTCGTCGCGCAGTCGATCGCCGAGCAGCTCCAGAACCGCGTCGCCTTCCGTCGCGCGATGAAGCGCGCGCTCACCTCCGCGATGCGCTCGGGCGCAAAGGGCGTGAAGATCCAGGTCTCCGGCCGTCTCGGCGGGGCGGAGATGGCGCGCACCGAGATGTACTCGGACGGCCGCGTCCCGCTGCACACGCTCCGCGCCGACATCGACTACGGGTTCTTCGAGGCCAAGACGACCTTCGGTCGGATCGGCGTCAAGGTCTGGATCAACAAGGGCGAGATCATGCCCAAGGGCTTCCAGCAGGACCTCACCCAGATGGAGGCGCCCGTGCGCGCCGGCGACGGCGGCGGTCGCGGCGGTCCGGGCGGCCGCGGTGGTCCCGGCGGCGGGCGCGGTCCCGGCGGTCGCGGCGGCCAGGGTGGCCGTGGCGGCGGCGGGCGCGGTCCCGGCGGCGGCGGTCCCCGAGGGGGCAGGCGCTGATGCTCTCCCCGAAGCGCGTGAAGCACCGCAAGCAGCATCGCGGCCGCATGCGCGGGCTCTCCCGCGGCGGCACCCGCGTCGAGTTCGGCGAGTACGGCCTGAAGGCCGTCGAGCACGGCTGGATCACCAACCGCCAGCTCGAGGCCGCCCGTATCGCCATGACGCGCAAGATCAAGCGCGGCGGCAAGGTCTGGATCAACATCTTCCCTGACAAGCCCGTGACGAAGAAGCCGGCCGAGACCCGCATGGGCTCCGGCAAGGGCTCGCCCGAGGGCTGGGTCGCGGTCGTCAAGCCGGGCCGGGTCGTCTTTGAGCTCGCCGGTGTCGACGAGGAGCTCGCACGCGAGGCCATGCGCCTCGCCGGCCACAAGCTGCCCATCAAGACGAAGTTCGTGGCACGCGAGGGGGTCGAGACCCAGTGAAGGCGCAGGAGGTCCACAACCTCGCGGACGCGCAGCTCGTCGAGCTCGTCGGGCGCGCGCGCCAGGAGCTGTTCGGCCTGCGCTTCCAGCACGCGACCGGCCAGCTCGAGGACACCGCCGCGCTTGCCGCCGCCAAGAAGGATCTCGCGCGCGGGCTCACCGTGGCCCGCCAGCGCGGAATCGACGTTGAACGAGAACTGAGGCTTCAGAGCGACTCATGACCGACGAAGAGAAGAACGACAAGGCACCGGAGGAAGAGGCGCCGCAGGCAGAGGCCGAGGAGGCCCCTGCCGCGGAGGCCGACGGCGCGGCTGAGGCCGCCGCCGAGGAGGCCCCTGCCGCGGAGGAGCCGCAGGCCGAGGAGGCTCCCGCCGCCGAGGAGCCACAGGCCGAGGAAGCGCCTGCGGCGGCCGCGCAGGCGCCCGCCGCCGAGGAGGCGGACCCCGAGGAGCAGCTCGGCCCGAAGGAGCGCCGCCGCCGTGCCCGCTCGGCCCACACGGGCGACGCGAAGCCGCAGCGGAGCGCCGAGGAGCGCTCTGCCGAGCGTGCCGCCGAGCGCAAGCGCAAGGCCGCCCAGCGCACCCGCTGGCGCGTCCGCGCGCGCGCCAAGGCGAAGAGCCGCGAGCGCGTCGAGCAGCTCCCGCCGGAGACCACCTCGACGGGCCGCAGGCGCGAGCGCCAGGGCATCGTCGTCTCGGCGAAGCCGGACAAGACCATCACCGTGCGGATCGACGTCACGCGCCGCCACCGCCAGTACAAGAAGATCGTCCGCGAGTCCTCGACCCTCCACGCTCACGACGAGCGCAACGAGGCCGGCGAGGGCGACACGGTGCGCGTGATCGAGTGCCGCCCGCTGTCGCGCACGAAGCGCTGGCGCCTCGTGGAGATCCTGGAGCGCGCCAAGTGATCCAGCCGGAGACACGGCTTCGCGTCGCCGACAACACCGGCGCGCGCGAGATCCTCTGCATCCGCGTGCTCGGCGGAGGCAACCGCCGCTACGCGGGGGTCGGGGACGTGATCGTCGGCACCGTCAAGCAGGCGATCCCGCAGGGCGCGGTGAAGAAGGGCGAGGTCGTCACGGCCGTCGTAGTGCGGACGAAGAAGCAGTTCGGCCGCGACGACGGGACCTACATCGCGTTTGACGAGAACGCAGCCGTGCTCATCGATCCCCAGAACAACCCGCGCGGGACGCGCATCTTCGGGCCGATCGCCCGCGAGCTGCGCGATCGCAACTTCATGAAGATCGTCTCGCTCGCGCCGGAGGTCCTCTAGCCATGGCCATGAAGATCCGCCGCGACGACACCGTCAAGGTGATCACGGGCAAGGACAAGGGCCGCACCGGCCGCGTCCTGCGCGTCGATCCCAAGAAGCAGCGCGTCTATGTCGAGGGCGTGAACATCCAGAAGCGCCACATGAAGCCGCGCAGCCTGAAGGACGCCCAGCGCGCCCAGGAGATCGGCGGCATCGTCGAGACCGAGGGCCCCGTGCACATCTCGAACGTGATGCTGGTCGACCCCGCCACGGGCGACCCGACGCGCGTCGGGATCCGCCGCGAGGACGGCGTCCGCACCCGCGTCGGCCGCCGCACCGGGAAGGACATCGACTGATGCAGGCGCCCACCACCGAGGCCAAGATCGTGCCGCGCTTCAAGGAGCGCTACGAGAAGGAGATCCGCCAGGACCTCGTGAAGCGCTTCGGCTTCTCGTCGGTCATGCAGGCGCCGAAGCTTTTGAAGATCACCCTCAACATGGGGGTCGGCGAGGCGAAGACCGACACGAAGTTCCTCGAGGCCGCCCAGGAGCAGCTCGCGACGATCGCCGGCCAGCAGCCGAACATCCGCCGCGCCAAGAAGTCGATCGCCAACTTCAAGCTCCGCGACGGCATGCCCGTCGGTGTGAGCGTCACGCTGCGCGACGCCCGCATGTACGAGTTCCTCGACCGGCTGCTGTCGGTCGCGATCCCGCGCATCCGCGACTTCCGGGGGCTGAACCCGCGCTCGTTCGACGGCCGCGGCAACTACTCCATGGGCGTCAAGGAGCAGATCATCTTCCCCGAGATCGACTACGACGCGATCGACCAGGTCCGCGGTCTCGACATCACCATCACGACCACCGCCGCCACCGACGAGGAGGCCTTCGCGCTCCTCGAGGCGTTCGGGATGCCGTTCTCCCGCGAGGGCCGGCCGGGCACCGATCCGGACGCCGCGGCCGCCGCCGAGGAGGAGAAGCGCAAGGAGGAGGCGCGCCTGCGCGCCGAGGCCGAGCAGGCCGCGCTCGAGCAGCTCAAGGAGGAGAACCCCGAGGCCTACGCCACGCCGGAGCCCGCCCCCGAGGAGGGCGCCGAGGGCGAGGACGGCGAGACCAAAGCTCAGGAAGAGGAGGCCACCTAGTGGCGAAGACGTCCCAGAAGGTGCGCCAGGCGCGCACGCCCAAGTACAAGTCGAGGGCCTACCATCGCTGCCGGCGATGCGGTCGCCCGCGCGCCTACTTCCGCAAGTTCGGGCTTTGCCGGATCTGCCTGCGGGAGATCGCCCATCGCGGCCAGATCCCCGGCCTCACGAAGTCCAGCTGGTAATGACAGTCACCGATCCCACAGCCGATCTCCTCACGCGCCTCCGCAACGGCCTCTCCGCCGACCACGACGTGGTGGAGCTGCCCGCGTCCAAGTTCAAGGCCGAGATCGCCCGCATCCTCACCGAGCAGGGCTACGTCGACGGCTGGACCGTCGAGCCCGCCGAGGTGGGCCAGGTGCTGCGCGTGAAGCTGAAGTACACCGAGGAGCGCAAGGCCGTCATCACCGGCATCAAGCGCATCTCGAAGCCCGGCCGGCGCACCTACGTCGCCGCCGACGAGATCCCGAAGGTGCTCGGGGGCATGGGCACCGCAATCATCTCCACCTCCCGCGGCCTGATGAGCGGCCACGACGCGCGGCGCGAGGGCGTCGGCGGCGAGGTCGTCGCATACGTCTGGTGACCCCATGAGCCGCATCGGAAAGCTTCCAATCCCAGTGCCCGCCGGCGTGACCATCTCGGTCGAGCCCGAGCTCGTGCGCGTCAACGGCCCCAAGGGCGAGCTCACCGAGCGCGTCTCGCGGGACATCACGGTCGCCGAGGACGACGGCACGATCCTCGTCACCCGGGCGACCGATCGCGGCGAGCACCGCGCGCTCCACGGCCTCACCCGCTCGCTGATCGCCAACATGGTCACCGGCGTCACCGAGGGCTACGAGAAGCGCCTCGAGATCCAGGGCGTCGGCTACCGTGCCGCCCACAAGGGGAAGGCCGTCGAGCTGTCGGTGGGCTACTCGCACACCGTCACCATCCCCGCCCCGGACGGCATCGAGTTCGAGGTGCCGCAGCCGACCCAGATCATCGTCCGCGGGATCTCCAAGCAGGCCGTCGGCGAGATCGCCGCGCGGATCCGCAAGGTGCGCCCGCCGGAGCCCTATAAGGGCAAGGGCATCCGCTATCAGGGCGAGCACGTAGCCAGGAAGGTCGGCAAGCGCGCATGACCGTCATCCACCGTGAGCAGCGCCGTCTCCGCCGTCGCCGCAGGGTGCGCGCGAAGGTCCGCGGCACCGCCGAGCGTCCGCGGCTGTCGGTGTTCCGCTCGAACCGAGGGGTCCAGCTTCAGCTCATCGACGATGTCGCGGGCACCACGATCGCGGCCGTCAACTGGACAGAGCCCGACCTGCGCGGGTTGCAGAAGACCGAGCAGGCGCGCAAGGCAGGCGAGCTGATCGCCGCCCGCGCGAAGGAGGCCGGGGTCGAGACATGCGTCTTCGACCGCGGCGGCTACCGCTACCACGGCCGGGTCCGGGCGCTCGCAGAGGGCGCCCGCGAGGCCGGTCTACAGTTCTAGGAGCTTCATGGCACAGGAACGCACAGGAAGACCGCGCCACGGCGGCCCCCGCGACCGGGACTCGGACCTGCAGGAGCGGGTCGTCGAGATCAACCGCGTCGCGAAGGTCGTGAAGGGCGGACGCCGCTTCTCCTTCACCGCGCTCGTCGTGGTGGGTGACGAGAAGGGCCAGGTCGGCGTGGGCTACGGCAAGGCCCGCGAGGTCCCGCTCGCGATCCAGAAGGCCGTCGAGCGCGCCCGCAAGGACATGATCAAGGTCCCGATGCACGGGCAGACGATCACCCATCAGGTGATCGGTGTCCACGGGGCCTCGCGCGTGCTGCTGAAGCCCGCCTCCGACGGTACGGGCGTCATCGCCGGCGGCGGCGTACGCGCCGTGCTCGAGCTCGGCGGCATCCACAACGTGCTCTCGAAGTCGCTCGGCAGCCAGAACCCGATCAACCTCGTGAAGGCGACCATGGCCGGGCTCGAGAGCCTGCGCGGACCGCGCGAGATCGCGGAGCTCCGCGGCCTCTCGATCGCCAAGGTGCTGGGTCTCGACGAGAAGAAGGGCGCGAACGGCACCATCTCGGCGGACGTCGAGGCCGAGGCCGAGCCCGCGGCAGCGGAGCCCCCAGCAGCGGAGCCCCCAGCAGCGGAGCCCGCCGCAGCCGAGCCCGTCGCCGTCGCGGCCGAGGCGCCGGCCGAACCGGCCGAGCCCACCGCCGGGTCCGAGGAGGCAGGCTCCTGATGGCCGGCACTCTCAAGATCACCCAGTTCAAGTCCGCCAACGGGTCGAACGGCAAGCAGCGCGACACGCTGCGCACCCTCGGCCTCGGCCGCATCGGCCGCACGGTCGAGCGCCCGGACGAGCCGACGGTGCGCGGCGCGGTCCATGCGGTCCGCCATCTCGTGCGGGTGGAGGAGGCCGGGCGCAGCCCGGCCGGCAAGGGTCGGCCGGATGGCGACCAGCCGTCTCAGGACGCGGGGCCGGACGCCCCGCGGAGGTGACCACAATGGGCGAGAAGATCGGACTCCACTCACTGAAGCCCAAGCCCGGCTCGCGCCATCGCAAGAAGCGGGTCGGACGCGGCGAGGGCTCCGGCTCCGGCAAGACCTCGGGCCGCGGCCACAAGGGCGCGGGCTCCCGCTCGGGCGCGAAGGAGCGCGTGGGCTTCGAGGGCGGCCAGATGCCGATCCACATGCGGATGCGCAAGCTGCGCGGCCCGCACATGAAGAAGTCGATGCCGTTCGAGCAGTTCGGGCGCACGCACACGCAGCCTGTGAACCTGCGCGACCTGGAGGCCCGCTTCGAGGCGGGCGCCGAGGTCACCCCGGAGTCGCTCCGCGCCAACAACCTCTGCACCCGCAAGGACGTTCCGGTCAAGGTGCTCGGCACCGGCGACATCACGAAGGCGCTCACCGTCCACGCCCACGGCTTCTCGAAGGTCGCACGCGAGAAGATCGAGGCCGCCGGCGGCACCTGCCAGGTAGTCGAGTAGTCGGCGAATGCTCGCGACGCTCGTCAACTCCTTCCGCATCCCGGAGATCCGGAAGAAGCTGGCGTTCACCGCCGCGATGCTGCTGCTCTACCGCGTCGGCGCCTACATCCCGGCGCCGGGCATCGACATCGACGCGGTCGAGCGCCTGTCGGACCAGTTCTCGGGCTCGAACGTCCTCGGCTTCCTGAACCTCTTCTCGGGCGGAAGCCTCCAGCGCTTCGCGATCTTCGCGCTCGGGATCATGCCCTACATCACGGCCTCGATCATCCTGCAGCTGATGACGGTCGTGGTGCCCTCGCTGGAGAAGCTCCGCAAGGAAGGCGAGGTCGGTCAGCAGAAGATCACGCAGTACACGCGCTACCTCACGGTCGGCCTCGCCTTCGGCCAGTCGATCGGATACGTCTTCCTCTTCCGCAGCTTCTCGGCCGGAGGCGAGGACGTCGTCACGAACTTCACGCTCGGGACGGTCTTCGTGATCGTGGTCAGCCTCACGGCCGGCACCGTGCTGCTCATGTGGTTCGGCGAGCTGATCACCCAGCGGGGGATCGGCAACGGCATCTCGCTGATGATCTTCGCCTCCATCGTCGCCGGGCTCCCCAACGGCATCCAGCAGTGGTGGACCAACCCGGACCAGATCTTCAAGGTGATGATGCCCTTCATGGCGCTGGCGATCATCGCCGGCATCGTCTTCATGCAGGAGGGGCAGCGCCGGATCCCAGTCCAGTACGCGAAACGCGTCGTGGGGCGGCGGATGTCCGGGGGCGGCTCGACCTACCTGCCGCTGCGCGTGAACATGGCGGGCGTCATCCCCGTGATCTTCGCCGCGTCGCTCATGGCCTTCCCGCCGACCGTCGGCGAGCTCTCGCAGGCCGAGTGGGCCCGCGAGTTCTCGGCGTTCTTCTCGCCGAACGGCGCCCCCTACCTGATCGGCGAGTCCGTCTTCATCATCCTCTTCACCTACTTCTACACGGCGGTCACGTTCAACCCCGTGGAGCAGGCGGACAACCTGAAGAAATACGGCGGCTTCATACCCGGGGTCAGACCCGGGCGGCCTACGGCCGAGTATCTCGACCGCATCCTCGCCCGGCTCACGTTCCCGGGGGCGCTCTACCTGGCCGCGATCGCGGCGCTGCCGACGATCCTCATCAACCAGACCTCCGCCAACTTCTTCTTCGGCGGCACCTCGATCCTGATCGTGGTGGGCGTTGCGCTCGACACGATGAAGCAGCTCGAGGCTCAGCTCATGATGCGCAACTACGAGGGCTTCCTGAAGTAGCTCATGCCGTCGCGCTGCGGCGTCCTCGCTCGCTCGCGTGCGGAGCACGCCACGCTCGCTGCGTCCTTGCATCGCTCGGCCTGAGCCACTTCAGTACCGGTACGCTGCCGGACTCGTGTCTGAGCTGAACCTCATCCTGGTCGGGCCGCCCGGCGCGGGCAAGGGGACCCAGGCGGAGCGCCTCCAGGGCGACTTCGACATCCCCTACTACGCGACCGGCGACATCCTGCGCGCCGCCGTGCGGGACGAGACCGACCTCGGGCGCGAGGCCAAGGAGTACATGGACCGCGGCGATCTGGTCCCCGACGACCTCATCTGCAAGGTGATCATGGACCGGATCGACCGGCCCGAGGCGGAGGACGGCTTCCTCCTCGACGGCTTTCCCCGGAACCGCGAGCAGGCCGACATCCTCGGCGAGGGCCTCGAGCGCCTGGGGCGGCGCCTCACCGCCGTGCTCCATATCGAGACACCCGACGAGGAGGTCATCCGCCGGCTCTCCGGCAGGCGCGTCTGCACCAAGGCGGGCCACG
>DATMJO010000152.1:0-18650 GCA_035553855.1 Thermoleophilaceae bacterium
TCATGGACGCGTGCCGACCGCGTTCGCGACCTCCGAGGAGCTCAGCCGCGAGCGCCTGCTCGGGGCGCCGCTGCACTGGCCGCGGCCGTCGCGGCTGGCCGGTGCGCTGAGCATCTCGCCGAAGAAGTCCGCCGAGGCGGCGCTGGCGCTCGGGCTGGAGACCGTTGGCGACCTGCTCGAGCACCTTCCGCGCGATCGCCGCGAGGCGCGCACGGTCTCCGCGCTCACGCCGGGAGAGAGCGCGACGGTCTTGCCCGAGCCGACCTCCCCCATGAGCAGGCGCTGCATCGGGCGCTCCGACGCCAGGTCCGCGTCGATCTCGGCGAAGGCCGCGCGCTGGTCACCCGTGGGCTCGAAGGGAAGCGTCCCGAGCCAGGGGTCCACGAGCTCTCCGGTCGGGCCGAGCGGCAGCGCCCGCAGCCCCTCCTCCAGCGCGAGGCGGCGCCCGGCGAGAGCCAGTTCGAGCAGGAACAGCTCCTCGAAGGCGAGGCGCTCCCGCGCCGGCGCCAGATCCTCCTCGCTCTCCGGGAAGTGCGCGGCCCGCAGCGCGGCGGCGCGGTCGGCCAGGCGCTCGGCGGCCCGCAGCCTCGCGGGGAGCGGCTCGATCATGTCGCCGATCCGGTCGCGCGCCGAGTGGACCAGCTCGCGGATCCTGGCCGACGGTATCCCCTCCGTCGAGGGGTAGACCGGGGCGAATCCGGTGGAGCTGAGGTCCGACGCGCTGGGCGACGAGGCCAGTTCGTGCTCGCTCACACGGAAGCGGTTGTTGCCCTCGTAGCGACCGTGAAGCACGACGACGGAGCCGGGCGGAAGCCGGTCCACGAGCCACGGCTGGTTGAACCAGACCGCCTTCATGGGCCCGCTCTCGTCCGCGACCGTCGCCTCGGTCAGCGTGAGCCGGCGCCGACGCGTCGGCCGCTTCGCGATGCGGCGGACCTCACAGACTACGGTCGCGTCCTCCCCGGCTGCGAGATCCGCGATGGAGCGCGCCTCGCGGCGGTCCTCGTGGCGGAACGGGAGGTGCTCCAGCAGGTCACCCGTCGTCGCGAGGCCGAGCGTGTCGAGTGCCTTCTGGGCGCGCGGCGGCTTGATCGCGATCCTCTCCGCGAGCCGGGAGGGGCGGGGAATCGAGCGCGGGACCGGGCCCGAGAGGAGATCCAGCTCGCCCTCGCCGGCGAAGGGTCGCAAGGTGTTCTCGGGGGAGGCGGGCGGCACCGCCTCGACTATGAAGGGTGCGCCCGACCTACTCGGCGCAGAGGAGCCACCACCAGGCGGCCTGGCCGCCCTCGTGGTGGTCGAGCTCGACGCCGTCCGGGAGCGCCGCCGCCACGGCGTCCCTGCCGAGCGGGGCGCCGTCGCCCGCCAGGCAGGTGACCACCTCGCAGCCCTCCGCCAGCTCGGCCAGGGTGCCCGCGAGCGTCTCCGCGGCGTCGCCCCAGGCCACCAGGCGGTCCTCGACATAGCCCACGGCATCGCCCGCGCGGAACCGGCCCTGGGCGTCGTCCCGGGCGGCCTCCGCCACCCCGCCCGTGCGGAGCGCGCCCGCCGCGTCTGCGACCGCGCTCTTGGCATACGACCCGGCGGGCGAGCTCGAGCAGAACGCGAGCGCGGTCGCAGACGCGGCGGGCCCCTCCTGCTGCGCGGCGGTGGGGACGACCCGTGCCGGCTTCTCCGACAGCTCGGCGGCGCGCTCGGCGGCCATGATCACGTTGCGGCTGTTCGGCAGCACCACGACCTCGTCCGCGGGGACGGCGTGGATGCCCGCGAGGATCTCGTAGGTCGACGGGTTCAGCGTGGGGCCGCCGTCGAGCACGCTCGCGCCGAGCTCCTCGTAGAGGCGGGCCATCCCGGCCCCGTTCACGACCGCGAGCACGCCGGTGCGGGTGTGCTCGGCCGCAGCGAGGCGCGCCGTGCGGTCGGCGATCTGCTCGCGCATGTCCGCGACGTCCATGTGCGAGACCTCGCCGCGCTCGGCGAAGATCGCGACCGCGTCGTCCGGGTCGTCGGTGTGCACATGGACCCGGACGGTGCGCTCGTCGCCGACGACGAGCACCGAGTCGCCCGTCGTCTCGAGCCGGCCGGTCAACTCGCGCGCGTCGAGGCCCTCGCCGGCGACCACGAAGTTGGTGCAGTAGCGGTAGCGGCTCGACTCGTGCTCGGGCAGGTGGAGGCCGTGCCCCGGGCTTGCCTGGTGGGCGAGGGTGACGTCGCTCCCCCGCAGAGCGGCCACGACGCCGGCGATGATCACGGTCAGGCCGTAGGCGCCGGCGTCCACGACGCCCGACTCCCTGAGAACCGGGAGCAGGTCCGGCCCCCGCTCGACCGCCTCGTTCCCGGCCTCGAGCGCGCGCTCCAGCACCTCGGCGAGCAACTCGTCCTGCTCCTCGTCGCTGGCGCCGCCCGCGAGCCGCTGGGTCTCCATGTGGGCGAGGTCCTGGGCGACGCGGTGCGCCATCGCCCGGATCGCCGTCAGCATCGTGCCCTCCGCGGGGTCGCGGACCGAGTCGTACGCCGCGTCGGCGGCGCGCGCGAGCGCGGCCGACACGAGCACCGGGTCGACCAGCTCTCCGGGGCGCGAGACGAGCTCCTCGGCGGCACCGCGGACGATCTGCGAGAGGATCACGCCGCTGTTGCCCCGGGCGCCAAGGAGGGCGGCGCGGGCCACGGCGCGCACGATCTCGTCGCGGCCGATCTCGTCGACCGTCTGCCCGTTCATGCGGTCGAGCTCGGCCATGACCGAGCGGAGCGTGAGCGCCATGTTGTCACCCGTGTCGCCGTCGGCGACAGGGAAGACGTTCAGGTCGTTGACCTCGGCCTGGCGGCGTTCGAGCTCGGCACAGGCGGCGGCCACGACGTTGCGGAAGCGGACGAGGCTGGGGTCCGGCACAGGGGCCTTTGTACACCGCCGGGGGGTCGGCGTTTCAGCGGAGGCGGATGAAGCGCGTCTCGGTCGTGCGGTTGCCGGGCGCATCGGTGCCCGTGACGACGAGCTTCAGGCGATCCGAGCGGGCCGTGCCCGCCAGCCCTCAGGCTGCCTTCTGGACCTTGCCGGCCTTGAGGCAGCGAGTGCAGACGTATTCGCGGCGGGGCGAGCCCCCGACGTCGATGCGGACCTTCTGGAGGTTCGGGTTGAAGCGCCGCTTCGTGGCCACCATGGAGTGGCTCCGGCTGTGCCCGAACGCAGGGCCCTTTCCGCATGTGTAACAGACCTTCGGCACGGCGGCGGAGGCTAGCAGCAGCGGGGCATCTCAGCCGCCGAGGACCTCGCGGGCAGCGCCGAGCGCGCGCTGGATCCCGTCGCTGTCCACGTCCAGGTGGGTGACGGCTCGGACCTTGCCGCGAGCCACGGGGCTCAGGAGGATGCCGCGCTCCCACATTCCGGTGATGAATGCCTCCCGGTCCGGCACGTCGAAGATCACGATGTTCGTCTCGGCCGTGGCCGGGTCGAGGTCCACGCCGGGCAGGGTGGCCAGGCCGGCCGCGAGCACGCGGGCGTTCTCGTGGTCCTCGGCCAGGCGCTGGACGTTGTGGTCGAGCGCATGGATCGCCGCGGCAGCCGCCACGCCCGCCTGCCGCAGCGCGCCGCCCAGCATCTGCTTGTACCGCCATGCCTCGTCGATCAACTCGCGCGAGGCGGCGAGGCAGGCGCCGAACGGGGCGCCGAGCCCCTTCGAGAAGTCGATCCAGGCCGTGTCGAAGCCCTCCGCCCAGTCGGCTGCCGAAACCCCGCTGGCGACGACCGCGTTCATCAGACGGGCCCCGTCGAGGTGGGCGCGAAGGCCGTTGGCGCGCGCGACGGCGGTGACCTCCCTCACCTGCTCGAGCGGCCAGACCCTGCCCCCGTGCATGTTCGTGGTCTGCTCGACCGAGACGAGGCGCGAGCGCGGCGCGTAGCGGTCGCCGGGGGTGCGGAGCGCCGCCTCGACGTCCGCAGCCCCGAAGCGGCCCGCGTCGGCGTCGATGGCCTGGATCATCGCGCCGGAGAAGAACGCCGGGCTGCCGGCCTCGGCGATGATCGGATGGGCCAGTCGGTCCAGGATCACCTCGTCGCCCCCGGGCCTCAGGTGGAGCCTGAAGGCGATCAGGTTGCACATCGTGCCGGTCGGGAGAAAGAGCGCGGCCTCCTTCCCGAGCAGCTCCGCCACCCTCTCCTGTAGCGCGTTGACCGTGGGATCTGCGCCGAGCTGCTCGTCCCCCACCTCGGCCTCCGCGATCGCCCTGCGCATGCCCTCCGACGGCAGCGTCTGGGTGTCGGAAAAGAGGTTGACCCGGTCACCGGCGGGGGCCGGCTGGCTCCCGCCGGTCGCGCCGCTCACCGCTCTGCGCCCAGCTCGCGCCGGAGCTCGGCCAGGCGCAGGACCGCCTCGGCCGCGTCCTCGCCGGTGTGGCGCTTGCCGCCGCCCGAACGGGCGCGGGCCTGCTCGCCGGTGTCGACGGTGAGGACCCCGAACGCCGCCGGTACGCCGGTCGCGAGCTGCACGTCCATGATCCCGCGGGCGGACTCGCCGCAGACGTAGTCGTAGTGGCTCGTCTCGCCGCGGATCACGCAGCCGAGGCAGCAGACGCCCGCGTAGCGGCCCGACTCCGCGCAGAGCTTCGCCGCAAGGGGGAGCTCGTAGGCGCCGGGCACGTCGTGCACCTCGACACGGGCGCCCGCCCGTTCGAAGACGCGGGTGGCGCCCTCTACGAGGCTGTCGGCGATGTCCTCGTAGAAGCGCGCGACGCAGAGCGCGTAGAGGTCAGCCACGCCCCTGCTCCCGGTCGCGCACCTGCTCCTCGTGGATCATCTCCTCGTCGAGGGCGAGGCCCTGGTGGTGCAGGAGGTGCCCCATGCGGTCGCGCTTGGCGCGCAGGTAGTCGCGGTTGTGGTCGCCCGCGGGGTGGGCGATCGGGATCTGGTCGGACACGCGCAGCCCGTAGCCCTCGAGCCCGACGATCTTCTTCGGGTTGTTCGTGAGGATGCGGATCGAGCTGAGGCCCAGGTCGACGAGGATCTGGGCGCCGATGCCGTAGTCGCGCAGGTCGGCGGGAAGGCCGAGCGAGAGGTTCGCATCGACCGTGTCCATGCCCTGTTCCTGCAGCTTGTAGGCGCGCAGCTTGTTCAAGAGGCCGATGCCGCGCCCCTCCTGGGCGAGGTAGAGCAGGACGCCGCAGCCCTCCTGCTCGATTCGCAGCAGTGCGTCCTCGAGCTGCTGGCCGCAGTCGCAGCGCATCGAGTGGAAGACGTCGCCGGTGAGGCATTCGGAGTGGACGCGCACGAGCACGTCCTCCTTGCCGGCCACCTCGCCCTTCACGAGCGCGACGTGGTGCTTGTCGTCCACGAGCGAGCGGAAGCCGACCACGCTGAACTCGCCGAAGTCGGTGGGCAGGGCCGTCTCGACGATTCGCTCGACCAGCTTGTCGCGGCGGCGGCGGTACTCGACGAGGTCGCCGACCGTGACCATCTTCAGGCCGTGGTCGGCGCAGTAGCGCTCGAGGTCCGGGACCCGGGCCATCGTGCCGTCCTCGTTGAGGATCTCGCAGATGACCCCGGCGGGGTTGAGCCCCGCGAGCCGGGCGAGATCGACGCTCGCCTCGGTGTGCCCCGTGCGTTCGAGCACCCCGCCCGGCTTCGCCTTCAGCGGGAAGACGTGCCCGGGCTGGCGCAGGTCGCCCGGGCGCGAGCGCGGGTCGATCGCCACCTGCACCGTGCGGGCGCGGTCGTGCGCCGAGATTCCCGTGGTGACCCCCTCCGCGGCCTCGATCGACACCGTGAACGCGGTGCGCAGGTCCGACTCGTTCTTGGCCGGCATCAGGTCGAGGCGCAGCTCGTCGCAGCGCTCGGGCGTGAGCGCGAGGCAGATGAGGCCGCGCGCGTGCTTGGCCATGAAGTTGATCGCCTCGGGCGTGGCGAACTGCGCCGCGAGGACGAGGTCGCCCTCGTTCTCGCGATCCTCCGCATCGCAGACGACGACCATCCTCCCCGCGCGGATGTCCTCGAGCGCGTCCTCTATGGGGCTGAACGGGGTCATCGGGCCACCAGCTTCTCCACGTACTTGGCGAGCACGTCCACCTCCAGGTTCACGACGCGGCCCGGCGCCGCGTCTCCGAGCGTCGTGCGCTCGAGGGTTTCCGGTATCAGCGACACCTCGAAGCCTGACTCGTCCACCGCGGCGACGGTGAGCGAGATCCCTTCGACCGCGATCGATCCCTTCTCTACGACATAGCGAAGCAGGCCCGGGTCCGCATCGACCCGCAGCCTGCGCGCGAAGCCGTCCTCGGCGACGGAGGCCACGGTGCCGGTCCCGTCGACGTGGCCCTGGACCATGTGGCCTCCGAGGCGGTCCCCGGCCCGAAGCGCGAGCTCGAGGTTCACGCGGTCGCCCTCCGCCAGGGGGCCGAGGGAGGTGCGCGCGAGCGTCTCTCCCATCACGTCCGCGCGGAAAGCTCCCTCATCGGGCTCGACCGCGGTGAGACAGACGCCGTTCACCGCGACGGAGTCCCCCTGCGAGAGCTCGGCGGCGATCGAGGTCTCCACCGTGAGGCGCGTGCCGGTGCCGTCGCGCTCCACGGTGCGCACCCGTCCGGTCGTCTCGACGAGACCGGTGAACATCACCACTCCCTCATGCGGGCGCAGATCAGCGTGTCGGCGCCGATCCGGTCCACCTCGAGCGCGAGCGCGCGGCGGGCGTCCCCGATCAGCTCCACGCCGTGGCCCTCGATCGGTGGGCGTGCGAGGCGGCCTCCGGCCAGCAGCGGAGCGACGAAGACGCGCGCCTCGTCGACCTGGTCGGCGTCGAAGAAGGCGCCGGCGAGGTGCGGGCCCCCCTCCACGAGCAGACTCTGGATCCCGCGCCCGCCCAGCTCGTCGAGGGCCGCCTGCACCCTCTCCCCCTCGTTCATGCCCGTGACGACCACGACCTCGACGCCGGCCTCCGCGAGCGCCTGGATCGAGGAGCGCGTGGCGGCGCGGGAGCAGACGACGAGCACGGGCGTATCCGCGGCCGAGCTCACGAGCGCCGAGTCGACGGGGAGCCGGGCCTCCGAGTCGAACACCACGCGCCGCGGCTGCCGGGCGACCGCCTCGATCCGGGCGGTCAGGAGCGGATCGTCGGCGGCGGCCGTCCCGGCGCCCACCGCCACGGCGTCGGACTCGGCGCGCCAGCGGTGGACGCGCGCGCGGCTCTCCTCGCTCGATATCCACTTGGAGTCGCCAGTGCGGGTCGCGACCTTGCCGTCGAGCGTCATCGCGGACTTGAGGATCACGAGCGGGCGTCCCGTGCGGGCATGCTTGCGGAAGGGCTGGTTCTGGAGGCGCGCGGCGGCCGCGATGTCGCCGTCGACGGTCTCCACCGTGATGCCCTCGTCGCGCAGGATCCCGGGCCCTCGCCCGGACGCCTTGGGCGTCGGGTCGTCGCTCGCGATCACGACCCTCCCGATCCCGGCCTCGACGATGGCCTCGGTGCACGGCGGCGTGCGGCCCTCGTGGGCACAGGGCTCGAGCGTCACATAGAGGGTGGCGCCCGCGGGATCCTCGCGGCAGGCGGCCAGCGCGGCCCGCTCGGCGTGAGGCTCGCCGAGGGCTGCATGGAAGCCCTCGCCGATCACCCGGTCCTGCTTCACCACCACGGCTCCGACCAGCGGGTTGGGGCTCGTCCGGCCGCGGCCCTCCCAGGCCAGTTCGATGGCCCTCTCCAGGTGCCGAGCATCGCGCTCGGTGGCGGTCCCGTGACCCATTGACTCGCGAGTCAACTTTACCGGGCGAGGCCCGGCGCCCCGGCGCGGCCGTGCCGGCCCGTCCTTCGCCGCTGCCGCTGAAACAGTGCCTGGCACCGTTTCACCCTCACCCTGAAACAGTGCCTGGCACCGTTTCACCGCCGGTCCGTCGCTCGCCGCTAACGTCCCCGCCCTCATGCGACGCCTGCGCCAAGGCATCGGCCCGGCGCATGCGCTCGTCGGCTTGCTCCTTCTCGCCGGCCTCGCGCTGCGCCTCTGGCACAACGACTACGGGCTGCCGTACGTCTACAACGTCGACGAGGGCTCCCACTTCACGAGCCGGGCCGTCGCCATGTTCTCGGGCGACTTCAACCCGGGCTACTTCCAGAACCCGTCGGGCTACACCTACCTCGTCCACGTCTTCCTGTGGCTGCGCGGCTTCGGCGACGTCGTCGAGCAGTTCAAGCAGGACCCGACCGAGATCTACCAGGCGGCCCGCTCGCTGGCCGCGGTCATCTGCATCGCGGGCGGGGCCGCGGTGTTCGCCGTGGCGAAGCGCGTCTGGGGCGTGCGCGAGGGCGTGGTGGCCGCCGCGATCCTCACGTTCGCCTTCCTGCCGGTGACCTACTCGCGCATCGCCGTCACCGACGTCGGCACGCTGCTGCCCGTCGCGCTCGCCGTGTACGGGGCGCTGCGCGCACACGAGACCGGCGAGCGGCGCTGGTTCTGCCTCGCGGGCGCCGCCGCGGGGCTCGCCATCGGCTTCAAGTACACGGCCGGGCTGGTGCTGCTGCCCGTCCTCCTTGCAGCGGCGCTGCGCCTGCGCGGAGGCGCAGCGGCGGCGCTCGCGGGGGCGGCGCTCGCGATCGGGTGCGCGGTCGTCGCCTTCTTCGTGACCACGCCGTGGTTCTTCTTCGACCTCGACACCGCGCGCCGCCAGATCGAGGCGCAGGCGACGACGGCGGGCGACTTCCCGAAGCTCGGCCAGCGCCAGGACTCCGGCCTCGTCTACTACCTCGAGAGCCTCACCTGGGGGCTCGGCTGGGCGGGCGCCCTCGCGGCGCTGGCCGGGCTGGCAATCGAGGCGCGCCGCGACCTCCGCCGGGCGGCCCTCCTCGCCGTCTTCCCTCTGGCGCTCGTCGCGTACCTGAGCCTGCAGTCGCGCTACTTCGGGCGCTGGCTGCTGCCCGCCTACCCGGTCCTGGCAATGCTCGGCGCGGTCGCGCTCGTGCGCGCGTCCGAGCTCGTCACGCGCCCCCGCGCGGCGATGGCCGTGCTGGCGACGCTGACCGCCGCCGTCCTGGCACAGCCGCTCGCCGCCGACGTCCGCACCGGGCGGCTGCTCGGCCGCTCCGACACGCGCCAACTGGCCCGCGAGTACCTCGTGGAGCGCTTCCCGCCGCGCCTGCGCGTGGTCGTCGAGCCCGCGGTGCCCGCGCGCTGGTACCGGCTGAACCGGCCGGGACGCAAGGCGCCGCTCAGCCGCAAGCAGTTCGTCCGCGGCTTCGTGAAGGACATCCAGGAGAGCCGGATCGACTACGCGGCGACCCTGCGGCCCGGGACGATCGAACGCTACCGTGAGCTCGGCTTCTGCGTGGTGGCGACGATGAGCGTGATCCGCGGCCGCGCGGAGAACGATCGCGTCGAGGGCGCGCTCGCCTACTACGAGCGGCTCGAGCGGGAATCCGAGCTGCTCACGGCGTTCAGCCCGTACGAGCAGGGCGGCGGCACCCCGCGCTTCCACTTCGACCTCTCCTACAACCACTATCCGACCGCCTTCGAGAGACCGGGACCGCTCGTGAGGATCTACCGCCTCGACGACTGCAGGCAGCGGTACGGCCCGCTACCGCGGGGCGCGGGGACCCCGGCCTCGTGAGGGTCGCGCTCGGAGGCGTACTCCTGGCGGCGCTGGCTCTACGCCTCGCCGAGATCGGGCACGGGCTCCCCTACGTCTTCAACGCCGACGAGGAGCTCCACTTCGTCGCGATCGCCGCCCGGATGATCGAGGACTCGACGCTGAACCCGGGCTACTTCGAGAACCCGCCCGGCCTCACCTACGTCTTCTACCTGCTGTTCCGGGCCGGCATCGGCTGGGACGGCGCAAGGGCGTTCGCGCACGACCCGGAGTCGGCCTTCCTCGTCGCGCGCGTGCTCGTCGCGTTCATCGGGACGCTCGTCGCGGGCCTGGCGTACTGGGCGGGCACGCGCTTCGTGGACCGCCGCGCCGGCATCGTCGCCGCGTCCCTGCTCGCCTTCACCTTCCTGCCGGTCTTCTACTCCAAGCACGCGCTCAACGACGTCGTCACGCTCGCGCCGCTCACGGTCGGCCTCGTGGCCTGCCTGTGGGTGTACGAGCGGGGGACGCCGGCGGCGTGGCTCGTCGCGGGCGCGGCGATCGGAGCGGCCACCGCCACGAAGTACACGGCCGGGGCGATGCTCGCGACGCTCGGCGTCGCCGCGCTGGCGCGCGTGCTCGAGAAGCGCTCGGCGCCCCTGCGGGAGATCCTCGGGCTCGCGGCGGCCGGGGCGGCGTTCGGGGCCGTCTTCGTGTTTATGAACCCGTTCGCGCTGGTGGACCTCTCCGAGTTCAAGTCGCAGGTGGGCGGCCAGTCGGCCCAGGCCGGCGGGACCAAGCTCGGGCAGGAGGACGTGCCCGGCTGGATCTACTACCTCTGGACCTTCACCTGGGGCTTCGGCGTCCTGCCCGCGCTCGCGGCCGTCGCGGGAGCGGTGCTGCTCGTCCGCCGCGACCGGGCCCGGGCGCTCCTCCTGATCGTCTTCCCCGTGCTGCTGTTCCTCTTCCTCGGCGGGCAGGGCCGCTTCTTCGGCCGCTGGATGCTCCCCGCCTACCCGGCGCTCGCCGTGCTGGCGGGCTATGCGGTGGTGCGCGCCGTGGACGCGCTCCGCACCTCGCCGTCCCGGCGGGCGTGGGCGCTCGCGGGCGCGACCGCGCTGCTCGTCGCGCAGGGCGTCGCCGCGAGCGTCCGGGTCGGCGAGACGCTCTCGCACGACGACACCCGGGTGATCGCCCGTGCCTGGCTCGTGGAGCACGTCCCGCGCGGCGCGAAGATCGTGGTCGAGCCGTTCATCCCGGACGGATTCCTCAACGCGGGCGGCCTCGACGGCCCGCCCGCCTGGGACCGCTTCCCCGTCAAGAGGCCCTTCCAGGCGTACGAGAAGAAGCTCAACCCCGCGCTCGTGGATACCTACCGCCGCGGCGGGTACTGCTTTGTCGTGACCGGCAGCCACCAGAAGGAGCGGGGCCTCGAGGCGGGGCTCCAGGGGGCGCGCGCCTACTACGAGCGGCTCGACCGCGAGTCCGCCGGCAAGGTCGTGATCTCGCCCTACCGGGCGGACGCGGACCCGGTCGGCTTCAACTTCGACTCCTCGTTCAACTACCGCCCGCGGGCCTTCGCCCGCCCCGGGCCGCTCGTGGAGATCCACAGGCTCGGGGACTGCCGGTGACCGATATCCGCGCCGAGCGCCTGCGAGCGGGCTACGCCGCGATGAACGCGGGCGACTTCGAGGCCGCGGCCGCGCCGCTCCACGACGACGCCGAGTGGATCGACCCGCCGGACTTCGTGGGGGCCGGCAGGCACGTGGGCCGCGAGGCGATCGTCGCCTTCTGGGAGAGCTACCGGAGGCGTTCTCGGAGTGGCGGATGGAGGTGCACTCGATCGAGCACCTCGACGCCGACCGGAGCCTCGTGACCGTCCGGATGATCCACACCGGCCGGGAGAGCGGCATCTCGATGCAGTTCGACCTGTTCCAGGTCTGGACCTTCGACGGCGACTCCGCCATCCGTATCGAGTCGAGGACCAGCCCCGATCAGGCGCAGTTCTCGTAGACGGCCCAGCGGCCCTTGCGAACGACCGGCCGGAAGGTCGACAGCGGGTAGTTCGACCACCACTGCGCGGCGGAGCGCTCCCCCACGCCCGTCGTGGAGCGCGCGGCCGCGGGCTCGAAGTTGAACGTCTCCCCCACGAACAGGAGCCCGCGCGTGGGCGGGCGCTTCTGCGCGATCGAGGGCTCGAACGCCGACTTCGGAAGCCCCGTCTCGAAGCGGATGACCGGGATCGCCGAGTGGGTCGGCGTCGTGATCGGGCGGCATGAGGCCAGGAGCGGCACCACCGCTGCGTCCTCGAGCACGGCCTTCAGGTCCTGATGCTGGCTCTTCACGAAGGTCGTCTGGCCGTTCAGCTTGCGGAAGTCGTTGACGAGCGCGGGCGTCCGCACCATGTAGAGCGCGACCGTCAGCCCGGCGAGCGCGAGCGCCGCCCGGCGCGCCCTGGGCTCGGTCACGAGCGCCCAGCCCGTGAGCGCCACCGCGACGCAGAGGTTCAGCACGAGCGACGGGATCACCAGGTAGCGCGGGATGACCGACAGGCCCGCCACCGCGATCGCCAGGAAGGTCGCGAAGCCCACGGCGACGAGCGCCAGCGGGAGCGCGGCGCGGACGCGGATCAGCCAGAGCGCGAGCAGCCCGCCGAGGCCGCCCGCGGCCACGTTCACGATCTTCTCGTTCGCGCCGACGTAGTCGGGGATCAGGCCGATCGCGTCGATGATCCCGCGCTGGCGGCCGAAGTCGCCCGCCACCTCGCGGGTCGAGGTCAGCGAGTAGAGCGGCTCGCCGGTGACCGCCCAGTCCGACAGGACCCAGAGCACCGGCGCGGACGCGGCAAGCGCTCCCTGACGGATCAGCACGCCCATCCGCTCCGGCGGGTCGGCCCGCCAGGCGAGGTAGAGCACGTATGCGCCCGCGAGCATCCAGGCCTCGGGCCGCAGCAGCCCCGCGAGCGTGAGCAGGAGGATCACCGGCGCCCCGCTGCGCGGCCTCGACGCCTCCAGGACCGCCGCTCCGAACACGAGCGCCAGGAAGGGGACGTCCACCACCCCGCGCAGGGCGAAGAACTCGATGTCGGTGCGCGTAAGCAGCACGAGCACCGCGGCGCACGCCGCGAGCGTGCCCACGAGAAGCTGGGTGAGGCGGAAGAGCAGGGCGACGAGGGCGACGAAGCTGCCGACGGTCAGGAAGACCATGGCGCGGTCCGCGGCGCCGCCGAGGAACGAGAACAGCGCGGCCACGAGCGTGGAGAGCGGGTGCGGAGTGGGCGTGCGGAAGACGTCGTAGTCGGGCAGATGGCCGCGCGCGAGCTCGTCGCCCCAGATCAGCGTGTAGTAGGTGTCGTAGTTCGGGTAGGTGGGACGACCTGCCAGAATGGCGAGCGCGATCACCGCGGCAGCACCCATCGCGAGACGGGCGTTCCGGGCGGTGGCGAACCGCTCGGCGCGCGCAGCAAGGCGCGCGCCCGCGCTCTCTGGCCTGATCACGGACACGGGCCGGAAAGGTAGCCTGCCGACGCGTTAGACCCATGAAGCTGATCATCCAGATCCCCTGCTTCAACGAAGAGGACCAGCTCCCAGGGACGCTGGCGGACCTCCCGCGCTCGGTCCCGGGCATCGACGAGGTCGAGTGGCTGATCATCGACGACGGCTCCACCGACCGCACGATCGAGGTGGCCCGCGAGCACGGCGTCGAGCACATCGTCCGGCTCACGAACAACAAGGGTCTCGCCAGCGCGTTCCAGGCCGGACTCGACGCCTGCCTGAAGCTCGGCGCCGACGTGATCGTGAACACCGACGCCGACAACCAGTACTGCGGCCACGACATCGAGAAGCTCGTCCAGCCGATCGTCGCGGGCGCCGCCGACATGGTCATCGGCGACCGCCAGGTGGACACGATCGAGCACTTCTCGCCGCTCAAGAAGCGGCTCCAGCACCTCGGCAGCGCCGTGGTCCGCCGGGCATCGGGCACCGAGGTGCCCGACACCACCTCCGGCTTCCGCGCCTACAACCGGGAGGCCGCGCTCCAGGTCCAGGTCGTCTCGAAGTACACCTACACGCTCGAGTCGATCATCCAGGCCGGGAAGATGCTGATCGCGATCGACCACACGCCGATCCGCACGAACGAGAAGACGCGCGAGTCTCGCCTCTTCCCCTCGATGTGGAGCTACATCCGGCGCAACGCTCTCGCGATCTCGCGGGTGTTCACCCTGTACGAGCCGCTGCGGGTCTTCCTCACGGCCGCGGCCGTCGTCGCCTCGCTCGGCATGCTCATCTGGATCCGCTTCATGGTCTTCGTCTTCCAGGGCGAGAGCGCCGGCCACATCCAGTCCCTGATCCTGGGCTCCGCGCTGTTCGTGGTCGCCGTCCAGCTCGCGGCGATCGGCGTCCTCGGCGACGTGCTCGCGGGCATGCGCGTCCTCCAGCAGCGCACGCTCGAGCGGGTCCGCCGCGTCGAGCTGCAGCTCGGCGTGAAGCCCTCCCACTACGAGCCCGGCGCGGGCGGAGGCGCCCACGAGCGCACGACCGGCGCGGGCGCCGGCCCCGCCACGGGCAAGACCGAACAGCGAGAGGCGGTGAAGGGTTGACGAGCGAGGCCGTCCCCACCGGCAACACCTTCGACAAGTACGGGTCGAAGAACCCCGTAGTCCGGCGACTGATGGCGGGATTCCACTCCGCGCTCGACGAGCTGTTCGAGCAGGCCGCCCCCGAGTCGATCCTCGACATCGGCTGCGGCGAGGGCGTCCTGACCTGCGAATGGGCCGACCGCATCGGCGGCGGGCGCATCGTGGGGATCGACCTCGACGACCCCAAGCTGAAGGCCGAGTGGGACAAGCGCCGGCGCGACAACCTCGAGTACCGCGTCGAGGACGCGACGAACCTCTCCTTCGGGGACGGCGAGTTCGACCTCGTCACGGCGATCGAGGTGCTGGAGCACGTGCCGGACCCCGAGCGCACCGTGTCCGAGATGGCGCGCGTCTCCTCGCGGCACCTGCTGGTCTCGGTCCCCCGCGAGCCCGTCTGGCGGATGGTGAACGTCGCCCGCGGGGCCTACATCCGCGAGCTCGGCAACACGCCCGGTCACGTCAACCACTGGTCGAAGCGCTCGTTCATCGATCTCCTCTCTCGCCACGGCACGGTCGCCGAGGTGCGCTCGCCGTTCCCCTGGACCATGCTCCTCGTCCGGACCTGAACCGCCGGTGAGCTCCTACGGGCGGGGCGCCGCCGTCCTGTCGGTCGGGATCGGCGTCACCGGGCTCGTCACCTACCTCTACTTCTCGCTCGCCTCGCACTCGCTCGACGAGGACGACTACGGGCGCATCACGCTCCTGTGGTCGGCGGTCTTCGTCGTGGTGTCGGTCCTGTACCGGCCCGTGGAGCAGCTCCTGTCGCGAACGATCGCCGAGCGCTCGGCCAAGGGGCTCGAGGGCCGTGACCACCTGAGGGTCGCGGCGACGATCCAGCTCGCGCTGGGCGTCCTCTTCGCGCTCGTGGCGCTCCTTCTGCGCGGCCCGCTGCAGGACGACCTGTTCGACGGCTCCGCCGCGCTCTACTGGATCCTGATCGTGGCGGTGCTCGCGTACGCGGCGAGCTATTTCGCCCGGGGCTTCCTCGCGGGGAACCGGCAGTTCGGCCTCTACGGGGGCCTCGTCCTGTTCGAGTCGGTCTCGCGTTGCCTGTTCGCCGTGGCCGTGGCGGTGGGCGTCCTGTCGGGCCAGTCGGCGGTCGCGCTGGGCATGGTCGCCGCGCCGTTCATGTCGCTGATGGTGGTGCCGGCGGCGCTCCGCCGCGGCATCGGCGGGCCACGGATCGACGACCCCGACGAGGGCCGCGAACTCGACGCCGCGGCGCAGGCCGAGCCCGCGAAGGAGGCCGAGTTCACGCTCGCGCACGGATCCGGGTTCGCGGCCTCGGTGCTGCTCGTGATGCTTGCCGAGCAGACCTTCCTGAACGCGGGGCCGCTCGTCGTGAAGGCCACCGAGGGCGGCTCGGCGCTCGCCGGCTTCGCCTTCAACGTGCTGCTGATCGCGCGGGCGCCGCTCCAGCTCTTCCAGGCGGTCCAGACCTCGATCCTGCCCCATCTCACGAGCGCGCAGGCGACCGGCGAGGAGGACGCGTTCGCCCACAGCGTGAGGGTGACCCTCCGCGCCATCGCGGCGTTCAGCGCGGCCGTGGCGCTCGCGCTGCTCGCCCTGGGCCCCTGGATCATGGACGTGCTGTTCGGCGGGAACTTCGACTACGGACGTGGCGGGCTCGTGCTCGTGGCCGTGGGGATGGGGCTCTACCTCGCGGCCGCGACGCTCAACCAGGCGGCGCTGGCGCGCGGCCGGGCGCAGCACGCCGCCGCGTGCTGGGTGCCGTCGGCGGCGGCGTTCGTGGTCGCCCTGCTCGTGCTGCCGGTCGAGGATCCGATCGTCCGGCTCGAGGTCGCATACGCCGGCTCCGCGCTCCTGCTCTGCGCGCTCCTCTACGGCCTCTACCGGCGCGGCGGCAGGTAGGCTGGCCCCGATGGCCGGGGCGACGCGAACCGAGTTCCGCACCTGCCCCTTCTGCGAGGCCACCTGCGGGCTGGCCGTCGAGCTCTCGGCCAAGGACGAGGTCGTCTCGATCCGCGGCGACGCCGACGACGTGTTCTCGAAGGGCTTCATCTGCCCGAAGGCCACGGGCCTGAAGGCCCTGCACGAGGATCCGGACCGGCTGCGCGCGCCGCTCGTACGCCGCGACGGCGAGCTGGTCGAGGCCACCTGGGACGAGGCCTTCGAGGAGATCGACCGGCGGCTGTCGCCGATCCTCTCCGAGCACGGCCGCAACTCGGTCGCCGTGTACCTCGGCAACCCGAACGCCCACAACCTGTCGGCGCTGCTCTACGGCCCGGTGTGGCTGCGGGCGCTCGCCTCGCGGAACGTGTTCAGCGCCTCGACCGTGGACCAGATGCCGAAGCAGGTGTCGGCGGCGCACATGTTCGGCGCCGGCCTGTCCGTGCCGGTCCCCGATCTCGACCGGACGATGTACCTGCTGGTCCTCGGCGCCAACCCGCTCGTCTCCAACGGCAGCCTCATGACCTCCCCCGACTCGCGCGGGCGCATCCGCGGCATCCGGGAGCGGGGCGGCAAGGTCGTCGTCGTCGACCCGCGCCGCACGCGCACCGCCGAGGAGGCGGACGAGCACCACTTCATCCGCCCGGGAACCGACGCGCACCTGCTCATGGGGATCCTGGCGACGATCTTCGAGGAGGGCCTCGACGCGCCGGGGGCGCTCGAGGGCCATCTCGAGGGCCTCGACGAGGTGCGGGCGCTCGCCTCCGCGCTGCCGCCCGAGGAGGTCGCCCCGGCCTGCGGGATCGAAGCGGGCGAGATCCGGCGGATCGCGCGCGAGCTGGCGGGCGCGGAGCGCGCGGCGGTCTATGCCCGGATCGGGACCTGCACGCAGGAGTTCGGGACGCTCGCCTCCTGGCTCGTCGACGTGATCAATGCCGTCACGGGCAACCTCGACCGCGAGGGCGGCGCGATGTTCACGCGCGCGGCGGCCGGCCAGCGAAACTCGGCCGGCGAGGGCGGGCGCGGCAAGGGCGTGTCCTTCGGGCGCTGGGCGAGCCGCGTGCGCGGAGCGCCCGAGACCTTCGGTGAGCTGCCCGTCGCGTGCCTGGCGGAGGAGATCGAGACGCCGGGCGACGGCCAGGTCCGCGCGCTCGTCACGGTCGCCGGGAACCCCGCCCTGTCGACTCCCAACAGCGGCCGGCTCGAGCGGGCCATCGAGTCGCTCGACTTCGTGCTCTCGATCGACATCTACGTGAACGAGACCAGCCGCCACGCGGACGTCATCCTGCCGGGCCCCTCGCCGCTCGCGAAGCCGCACTACGACCTCGCGCTCTACCAGCTCGCGGTACGGAACGTGGCGAACTACTCCCCGGCGCTCGTGCCTGACGCCGAGGTCCCGGAGGAGTGGCGCACCTTCCTGCGGCTCACCGGGATCCTCGCCGGCCAGGGCCCCGCTGCCGACGTGGACGCGCTCGACGACTTCGTTGCCCGCACGCTCGCCGGCCGCGAGATGCCGGACCGCGATGTCGATGAGGTGATGGCCGAGCTCGAGCCGCGCCGCGGGCCCGAGCGCCTGCTCGACCTGATGCTGCGGGCCGGTCCGTACGGGGACCGCTTCGGCGAGCGCCCGGACGGGCTGAGCCTCGACGTGCTCGAGCAGAGCCCGCACGGCGTCGACCTGGGGCCACTCGAGCCGCGCCTGCCGGACGTGCTGCGGACGCCGTCGGGCAAGGTGGAGCTCGCCCCGGAGCCGCTCGTCGCCGACCTCGAGCGCCTCCATGCCTCACTGGACCGGCGCCGGAACGGCGGGCTCGTGCTCGTCGGGCGCCGCCAGCTGCGCTCGAACAACTCCTGGATGCACAACCTGCGCCCGCTCGTGAAGGGCAAGGAGAGCTGCACCGTCCACGTCCATCCCGACGACGCGGACCGGCTCGGCCTGGTCGACGGCGGCAGGGCGCGGGTCGTCTCCCGCGCGGGCGAGGTGGAGGCGCCGGTCGAGGTGACCGACGGGATCATGCCGGGCGTCGTCTCGATCCCGCACGGCTGGGGCCACGGCGCGCCCGGGATGAGGATGTCGGTCGCCGCTGAGCACGCGGGCGTGAACAGCAACCTCCTGGCGGACGAGACCGAGATCGAGCCGCTCTCCGGGAACGCGATCCTGAACGGCATCCCGGTGGAGCTCGCGCCGGCGTAGGTGGTGGGTGCGGGCGCGCTGCGCTCTTGCTGCGCTCCGCTCGGCGCCGGCGCGGCGGGACAGGGGTTGTCCGGCTTGCACTTAAGGGGGCCGGGTTCGGCGCTTGCGTTCGCCTCGGTCGAGCTTCGCCGCCGATGTCGCGGACAACCTCTACCCGGGCGCCGCCCCCGCCTCGAGATCGAGGTTCGCCGCCGATCTCGCGGACAACCTCTACCCCGCCGCCACTCCCACGCCGAGATCGAGGTTCCCCGCCAGGAGGGCGGTTGACACCACACACCCCCACCCCGTTGAGGGGTGCGGGGCATTGACCGCGGTAGGGACGGTTGACACCACACACCCCCGCCCCGTTGAGGGGTGAGTGGCATTGACCGCGGTAGGGA
>DATMJO010000153.1:0-7282 GCA_035553855.1 Thermoleophilaceae bacterium
CGCCCACCGGCTCGACCACCACCCGGCTCAGCTGTCCGGCGGAGAGTGCCAGCGCGCGACGACCGCACGCGCGATCGCCACGCGCTGGCACTCTCCGCCGGACAGCTGAGCCGGGTGGTGGTCGAGCCGGTGGGCGAGTCCCACGCGCTCGAGCGCCGTGACCGCGCGCCTGCGGCGCTCGGCGGCGGGCGTGCCGCCGTAGAGCAGGCCCTGCGCCACGTTCTCCACCGCCGTCATGCCGTCCAGCAGGAAGAACTGCTGGAACACGAACCCGATCCGCCGCGCCCGCAGCCCGGCGAGCTCACGGTCCGACAGCGCGTCCACGGCGTGCCGGTCGACGCGCACGACACCGGTGGTGGGGCGGTCGAGCGTGCCCATGATGTGGAGCAGCGTCGACTTCCCGGAGCCCGACGGCCCGACGATCGCGACGAGCTCGCCCGATTCGACCGTGAGCGAGGCGCCGCGGAGCGCTTCGACGCCGCCGGCGTAGCGCTTCACGACGTCGCGCAGCGCGAGCACCTCAGAGTTCATCCGGGACCACCACCTTCATGCCCTCGCGCAGGCCGCGGCCGGAGACCTGCACGTAGCCGTCCGCGAACAGCCCGGTCTTCACGCGCACCGTCCGCTTCCTACCGTCGGAGCCCACCACCTCCACCGCGCTGCCGCCGCCCTCGAGGGCGAGCAGGGCGGTGACCGGGACGCTCAGCGCGTTCCGACGGGCCTCCTGGGTGATGCGCACGGTCACCGGCGCCTGGTCGAGGCCGCGAGCCGCCTTGCGCGAGTTCAGGACGACGGTGACCTCGATCGTGGCCTCGTCGCCCTCCTCCTTGCCGGGCTGGGCGACCTTGCTGACCTTGCTGATCCGGCCCTTGGCGGTGCGGCCGTCCGGTAGCTCCACGAGCACGCTGTCCCCGCGCGAGACGAGCGACTGCCGGCTCGCGGGCAGCTGAACGCTCACGACGCGCCGGCTGGAGCTCGTCTCGAGGACCTCCTGCCCCGGCCGCAGCGCCGTGCCGGTGGCCGCCTTGCGCGTCTTGATGCGCGCGCTGTCGGGCAGGAATACGGCCTCGCCGAGCTCGAGCCTGCCGTCCTGCTTCATGCCGCGCGCCGCCTGGAACCGCTTGATCGCGGCCTCGGTGACGTCGGTGAAGTCGTCGTCGACCGCCATCGCGCCGTAGGGGTCGTGGCCGAGCGCCTTCAGGTTCTGCTCGAGCTGGCGCACGTCCTCGCCGTCGGACATGTCCGACTCGAAGGCCCGCCACGCGGGGCGCGTGCCATACATCAGCCACGCGGTGGGACGGCCGTCGACCTCGTAGAGCCACTGGCCTCGCCCGACCACCGATCCCTCCGCCCGCAGCCGCGTGAGCGTGCCCTTCAGCTGGTTCGTGACCATGCGCGAGCCCGCGTAGCCGAGCGTGCCGTCCACGTCCTCGCGCTCCACGAGGTCGCGCCTGGCAACCGTGGCGGTGTTCGGACTCGCCATGGTCGCCTCGGCGTCCTTGCCGCTCCCCGAGGAGCCGCCGTCGACCCCGATCCACAGCCCGGCGGCCGCCACGGCGGCCACCGACGCCGATGCGATGCGGACGTGTCCGCGCCGGCTCACGGTGCCTCCTCCACGGCGCCCGGCAGGCCGGGGCCGACGCTGCGGCACTTCTCCTCCGCCTTGCGGAAGCGTTCGTCCTGAGGGTCGATGCCGTCCGGCAGCTCCTGCATCACGGTGCCGTCGCCGCTCGTCTCGGGGTCGGGCACGTCGATTCCCTGCTCTCTCATGCAGCGCGCGAAGGCGAGCCCCTTGCGTTCGAAGTCCGCCTGCTCCTCCTTGCTGAACTCGGGCGGCGGTCCGGCCTCGCGCATGTGCTTGCCGCACTGCTCCTCCGCGCGCCGGAACTTCTCCGGGTTCTTCGGGGCTCCGCCGTCGCCGCCCGCGCCCGGACCCACGCGGATCAGGCCCTTCTCGTCCGGGTCGCCGACCTCGACCCCCTGCTCACGCATGCACTGCGCGAACTTGAGCATCGCGTCCTCCGCCTTCTGTTCGCGCGACTCGCGGTCGCCGCCGCCGGTGGCCCCGCCGTCTGAACCGCCCCCACAGGCGGCGAGCAGCATGGATGCCGTCACGGCGGCCGTCGCCGTCGTCAGCCTCATCGGTTCGCTCCTTCCTGGGTCTCCGTGTGGAAGCGGCACTCGCGCTCGGCGCGCACGTACCGCGGGTCCGGGTTGTCCGGATCGAGGTCGTCGGGGAGCGGGATCGCCACGCCGCCGCCCTCCTGGCCGTCCGGGTCGGGAAGGTCGATGCCGCGCTCGCGCATGCAGCGCGTGAACGCCAGGAGGCGGCGCTCGAGCTCGGCCTCGTCACCGCGCTCCTTCGCGGAGGGAGGTCCGACGCCCGCAAGGTGCTTCCCGCACTTGCGCTGGGCGGCCTCCAGCTTCGCGCGCGGTGTGTCGCGCTGGCTGTCGGGGGTGATCGGGAACGCGCCCTCGGGTCCGGGGTCCGGGAAGTCCGGAAGGCCGTGCTCGCGCATGCACTCCGCGAAGCGGGCGGCGGCGCGCTGGCGCTTTGACTCGCCGCCGTCGCCGCCCGTGCCATCGGCCGCCCCTCCGCAGGCGGAGAGCGCGAGCGTGAGTGCCGCCAGCGTGCCAGCGGCGATCCGCTTGGTGGTCATGGTTCCTCCTCGGGTCATTGGAGGACCCATGAAGCCCGTCGGAGGTGAGAGCAGCCTGAGAGGCGCCTAGGAGTTGCCTAAATCGCCGGCAGCCGCAGGCGCAGCAGCGCTCCGCCGCCGTCCGCGCGCACGTTCTCGGCGGTCACGCTTCCGCCGTGCGACTCCGCGACCTGGCGCACGATCGCGAGACCCAGTCCCGACCCCGGCGTCCCGCGCGCCGACGGTGAGCGGTAGAAGCGGTCGAACACGTGAGGGAGGTCGCTCGGGTCGATCCCAGGGCCGCGGTCGCGCACCACGACCTCGCCCGCGGCGGTGACGCGCACGTGGACGACCCCGCTGGCCGGGCTCCACTTGGCCGCGTTGTCAAGCAGGTTGCTCACGGCGCGGTCGATCCGGCCCGGCACGCCCTCGACGAGGCTCTCCTCGAGCTCCGTCTCGAAGCGGCGATCGGGTGCATGCCGGCGCGCGCGCTCAACAGCGGAGGCGACGAGCTCGTCGAGTCGCACCGGCTCCGTGGCCAGCTCCGGCTCATCCTCACGCGCGAGCTCCACGAGATCGCCGACGAGAACGCTCAGCTCCTCGAGCTGCGTCGTCACGTCGTGGAGCAGTCTCCGCCGCGCCTCGGGATCCATGTCCTCCGACTGGGCGAGGACCTCGATGTTCGTGCGCAGGCTGGTGAGCGGCGTGCGCAGCTCGTGCGAGGCATCCGCCACCAGCTGCCGCTGCGCCCTGAGCGACGACTCGAGTGCCTCGAGCATGGTGTTGAAGCTCGTCGCGAGCCGGCCGAGCTCGTCGCGTCCGCTCGCCTCGATCCGCCGGCTCAGGTCGCGCGTGCGCGTCACGTGCTCGGCGGCGCCGGTGAGCTCGGCGACGGGCTTGAGCGTCGCCCGCGCCAGCAGGAAGCCGAGCCCCGCCGCGAGCCCGACTCCTCCGAAGCTCACCCCCGTGAGCACGAACGCGAGGTTGCGCAGGCTCCTGTCGACCTCGTCGAGCGGACGCGCGACCTGCACCGCGAACCCGGGCGCGTTGCCGCGGGTGTAGACGCGCAGATGCGTGCCCTTCACGTCCACGTCCTCGAGGAACGGCTCGCGCAGGCCCGCCGCCACCTCCTTCGTGGCCTGCGTCACCGGCAGGCGCGGCCCGCGCCCACCCGGCTCGTCCACCACCGAGCCGTCGGCCTTCACGAGCTGCGGGAAGCCCGTGGCGCCGCCCGGCGCGGCCTCCGGGAGCGCCACGATGCCCTCGCGGTCGCGTGGCTCGATCGGCTTGACGCGATCGTGCTGCGCTTCCCGGGGCGTGACCTCGAACTCCCGCTCCGGGCCGGGGGCTGGCACGGCGAACGTGATCGCGCCGGTAGCGAGGTCTCGCAGCGAATCGTCGATCTGCCCGCGCAGCTGTGCCCGCACCGCGAGGAAGGCGATAACCGACGCGAGCAGGATCGCCACGGCGACGGCCGCCGCCGAGAACACGATCAGGCGCCGGCGGAAGGACATCGCTCAGGCTCGCAGCGCATAGCCGACGCCGCGCACGGTGTGCAGCAGCCGCGGCTCGCCGCCCGCCTCCGTCTTGCGGCGCAGGTAACCCACGTAGACCTCGAGCGAGTTCGAGCTCGGCCCGAAGTCGTAGCCCCACACGTGCTCGAAGATGATCGACCGCGTGAGCACCTGGCGTGGATGGCGCAGGAACAGCTCGAGCAGGAGGAACTCGGTCCGCGTGAGCTCGATGGAGCGTTCCCCCCGCCTCACCTCGTAGGTCCCCAGATCGAGCGAGAGGCCCGCGAAGCGGAGTATCTCCGGCCGACCGTCGCCGGCCCGCCGCAGCAGGGCGCGCAGGCGCGCGAGGAGCTCGTCGAGCGCGAATGGCTTGACGAGGTAGTCGTCGGCGCCGGCGTCGAGGCCCTCGACGCGGTCGGCGACGGCGTCGCGCGCGGTGAGCATCAGCACGGGCGTGCGGTCGTTATCCGCGCGCAGCCGGCGGCACACGCCGAGGCCGTCGAGGAACGGCATCAGCACGTCGAGCACGACCGCGTCGGGTGCCACGGTCGGGAGCCGTTCGAGCGCCTCTCGCCCATCCGCCGCCAGCTCGACGTCGTAGCCGTCGAGGCGCAGCGCGCGCTCGAGCGCGGTACGCACGGCGGGCTCGTCGTCGACCACCAGGACGCGCATGTGCGCAATCTTCCACCGGAACCTGAACGGAAGCTGAGAGGTGCTTGCGATGGACGTGCGGTGCTGGCTCGAGCGAGCAACCTCCTGCTCGTGGAGGGGCGGGTGCTGCCGCGCTGCGGGATGCAGCCCAGGTCGCGTGCGCGACGGCGCAGAGCGAGCAGGCGGCGGGTCAGCCTTGCTGCTACTGCGAACTCTCGCTTCACGACGCTTCCCGCGGCCACATTGAAGGCCTTGAAGGCCCGGCTCCGATCTCCACGTTCTCCCGCGACATCCGCCCACGAGCGCCGCCGCCCGAATGGGCAGCGACGCACCCCACTGCCCATATCCAACGACATTGCCGCACATCCGGACCCATGGGCCCCCGGGCGTCCCGCAGCCTGCCTTGGTAGAAACCCGGTTATAGAGCGGGAAACCTGGCGCGCGACGCGAGCTCCCGCGCTTCACCCGCGAGAGGTCGCTGGTTCGAAGGCAGCCGCGCCCATTGCATTCATTCCTCGAGTCGCGACTCGGAGAGTCCGACGGCCTCAAGAGCTTCCCTGCGGTCCGTGTAGGTCTTCGTGTGGACGACCTTGCCATCGGCGACCGTCCATACGGTCGCACCGACGATCTCGCTCGCAACTCCGCTTTCCTTACCCCGCCCGGTTTCGCGGAAGAGCACGACCACCTGGTCGCCGGCGTCGATCAGCCTCTCGACCTCGTAGCTGTAGTCCTCCCACCGGTCGACCCAACTCCGCAAGGCCTCGAAGGCTTTGCGCCGACCTCGGTAGACGCGTCCGTCCGGCCTCACCGACAGATCCACGACGACCTCGGGGTCGATCAACCGCGCCACCGCCGCGTAGCTGCCCGGATCACGAGCAGTGACGCATCGCCGGATCAAGGCCAAGTTCTCTTGCGACACGTTCGACGCTCAGTATCCCGCGGAGCCGGACCGGCTGGTCGGGGGCCAGTCATCACGACTCGCCGGACGAGGGCTTGATCACAATGCGGACATCCTCCCAAGCCTCCCCCCAGCCGTGGCCGGTACGCAAGGGCGGCAGGAAGTGAGCCAGTCACCCGGAAGCGATCGCCATGGACACGGATCGGGTCGTCGCCCTCGTGGTCACGCTGCTCGTGGGCGGTCTCATCGCGCTGCAGCCGCCCGCCAATGCACTCATGGCCCGGATCACGAGCGATCTGGGTGCGGCGTTCCTGAGCCTCACGCTCTCGACGGTAATCGTGGGTGTCCTGCTCGTCACGATCGGCGACCCGAGCGATCTGCGCGGCGTATCCGGGCTTCGTCCCGTGCACCTCCTTGGCGGGATCGGAGGCGCGGCGATCGTCCTCGTCTCGCTGATCACAGTGCGGACGCTCGGGGCCGGCGGCGTCGCGGCCGCGCTGATCGCGATGCAGCTCACCGTCGCGGCGGCGGCTGATCGCTACGGGTTGCTCGGACTCGACCGGAATGCTCTCGGCGTTCAGGGCCTCGTGGCGATTGTCCTGCTGCTCGCCGGGACGTGGCTCATGGCCACGCGCTGACCCTCAGGCGATACCGGCGAGCAGCGGTCGCGCTGGTCCACCTGCGCCGCGTGGGGTCCGTCGGCGACGCGGCTGCGCCGCTCGCGCGCCGCGCCCATCACCTGCGGGGCCGATTCACGTCCCGTTTCCTGTTTCTAGGGCAAGATCCGTCGCCTCGGCGTCGATTCGCGCCAGAGGCGAGCAGGCCTAACCTCAGAGCCGTGGCTTGGGAAGTCGCCAGACGTACCGGCCTGGTGCTTGCCGGAGTCGTGCTCATCCTCGCCGGAGCCTGGGTGAGCCTGCTTGCCTTCCTCTACGCCGCGGTGGCCTTCCGGGAGCCGAATCCGGACCCGTCCCTGGACGGCGATCCCTGCTGTGACCACCCTGACACCTGGACGGACGTGGCCGTCGGGAGCGTCTACTTCGCGGCGACCGCCGTCGCCGCTCTAGGGCTCATCGGGTGCGGCTTGATGCTCTGGTGGGCTGCCCAACGCGGAAGCGTGCCCCCGCAGCTGCGCCGGTCGAAGGCCCTCCGACGCGCTGGCGTCGTAGCCCTGGTCTGCGGAGTCGGTGTGCCGGCGTCGTGGCTTGTGTGGGGGCTAATCGAGAACCGTGGCTTCTAGGCCGTGGGAGTCCCGTGACCCGACTCCGCGCCTACCTGCGAGCGCGGGAACAACGGCTCGGGTTCTGACAGACGGCGGCCGTCAAAGCACCGTGAGCTGGAGCAGCGCCCCTACGAGCCCACAACCGAGCACAACGAACAAGATCGTGAGCTTGCCTTGGAAGCGGTAGAGGAGGGCAAACGCGGCGACCGCGAGCAGTGCGCTCGAAAGGTCGACGACGCTCGCCTCGAGGATCTCGACCGTCACGGCCGCGATGAGGCCGATCACCCCGGCCGCGACGCCGAGCAGGAAAGGCCGGACTTGCGGGTTCTCCGCGACCGCCACCAAACCGCGGTGGAAG
>DATMJO010000154.1:0-7002 GCA_035553855.1 Thermoleophilaceae bacterium
GCGAGTATATGTAGGGCCGCGGCGCGCGCGCCGCGGCCCTACATATACTCGCCCCCCTTGCCCGCTCACGACGTCCTCATCATCGGCGCCGGACTCGCCGGTCAGCGCGCCGCCCTCGCCGCCACGGAGGCCGGCGCCAGCGTCGCGATCATGAGCAAGGTCCACCCCGTGCGGTCGCATTCGGTGGCCGCCGCGGGCGGGATCAACGCCGCGATCGCGATCGACGACGACTGGACCGAGCACGCCTACGACACCGTCAAGGGGTCGGACTACCTGGGCGACCAGGACGCCATCGAGATCATGTGCAGCGAGGCGCCCGGCGAGGCGATGCACCTTGAGCACATCGGCGTCACGTTTCACCGCAACGAGAAGGGCGAGCTCGACCTGCGCGCCTTCGGCGGCGCCTCCAAGAAGCGCACCGCCTACGTCGCCGACATCACCGGCCAGGCGATCCTGCACGTGCTCTACGAGCAGCTCATGAAGCACGGCGAGGTGCACCGCTACGAGGAGTGGTTCACCACGAGCCTCGTCCAGGACGACGACGGCCGGATCGCGGGCTGCATCTGCCGCAACATCCGCGATGGCCGGATGGAGCTGTTCTCCGCGAAGGCCGTGATCCTCGCCACGGGCGGCAACGGCCAGATCTTCAACCCCACCACGAACGCCCTGATCTGCACGGGCGACGGGATCGCGATGGCCTACCGGGTCGGCGCCCCGCTGATGGACATGGAGATGATCCAGTACCACCCCACGACGCTCCAGGGGAACGGGCTGCTCATCACCGAGGGCGCCCGCGGCGAGGGCGCCCACCTCTACAACGCCAAGGGCGAGCGCTTCATGGAGAAGTACGCGCCGAACAAGATGGAGCTCGCCTCCCGCGACGTCGTCTCGCGCGCGGAGCAGACGGAGATCAACGAGGGCCGCGGCTTCCCGGACGGCACTGTCGCGCTCGACATCACGGTCGTGCCGCGCAAGCGCATCCACGAGGCGCTGCGCGAGATCGTGAACGTCGGCCGCGACTTCGCGGGCGTCGACATCACGCGCGAGCCGATCCACATCAAGCCGGGTAACCACTACGTCATGGGCGGGGTCAAGACCGACAGCAACGGCCAGACCTCCATCCCGGGCCTGTACGCGGCCGGCGAGTGCGCCTGCGTCTCGGTGCACGGCGGCAACCGGCTCGGCGCCAACTCCCTGCTCGACACGCTCGTCTTCGGCCGCCGCTCCGGCAAGCACGCCGCGCTCGCCGCGAAGGGCATGGCCTTCCCCGAGCCCTCCTACGCGCAGCTCCACGACGAGGAGCGCATGATCGCCGAGATCGTGGGCCGCGAGCGCACGGGCCGCCGCGTCTCGGAGATCAAGGCCGAGCTCGGCGCGGTGATGGACAAGCACGTCGCGGTCTTCCGCGAGGAGGCGGGCCTCCAGACCGCCCTCGAGACCGTGCGCCGCCTCAAGGAGGAGGCCAAGACCGTCGCGATCGACGACAAGGGAACCGTCTTCAACCAGGACGCGCTCGGGGCGCTGGAGCTCCAGTTCATGCTCGACAACGCCGAGTGCATCGTGCTCGGCGCCATCGAGCGCAAGGAGAGCCGCGGCGCCCAGTACCGCACGGACTTCCCCGAGCGCAACGACGAGGAATGGCTGAAGCACATCGACATCACGCTGTCGGGCGACGGCCCGGAGATCTCCTACTCGGACGTGACGTTGACGAAGTGGGAGCCTGAGGAGCGCAAGTACTGATGCCTACCTATTCCCTCAAGGTCCGCCGTTTCGACCCCGAGTCCGGCGACGCCGCCTACTGGGAGAGCTTCGAGGTCGAGCTGCCGCCCGAGCGCTCGGTGCTCGACGGCATCCTCCAGGCGCGCAACGACCAGGACGGCTCGATCGCCATCCGCTGCTCGTGCCAGGCGGCCATCTGCGGCTCCTGCGCGGTGCGGATCAACGGCAAGACGGCGCTCGCCTGCAACACCAAGCTCGGCGAGGCGCTCGAGCGCGGCAAGGACGGCGCGATCGTCGTCGAGCCGATGGGGAACATGCCCGTCATCAAGGACCTGGTCGTGGACATGGACGCGGTCCACTGGAAGAAGGTCCAGCGCGTCGTCCCCTGGCTGCTGCCCGACGGCCCGCCGCCGGAGCGCGAGTACATCGTCCCGGCCGAGTCGATGATCGACATCACCCAGGCGATGGCGTGCATCCACTGCGGCGCCTGCGTCGGCGCCTGCCTCGCGCTCGAGGTGGACCCCGACTTCATCGGCCCCGCCGCGCTCGCCAAGGCCTACCGCTTCGTCGGCGACCCGCGCGACGGCCAGACCGAGGAGCGCCTGCGCGACCTCGCCGAGGACGAGCACGGCCTCTACGACTGCACCCACTGCTTCGCCTGCGTCGAGGTCTGCCCCAAGGACGTCGCCCCGATGGACCAGATCATGCGGCTCCGCCGCCGCGCCACGAGCGACTACGGCATCAAGGACGGCAACAACGGCTACGGGCACGAGAAGGCCTTCGTCAACATCATCGAGAAGTGGGGCACGCTCCACGAGGCGCAGCTGTTGCCGCGCTCGTTCGGGCAGGGGTCGCTGATCCGCTCGCAGATCGACCCCGACTCGCTGAAGCAGCTGATCCCGACGCTGCCAACCGTCATCAACGGGCTGAAGAGCGGCAAGGTCTCGCCGAAGAAGGCGCTGATCCACCCGAAGCTGCCCGACCAGGACCAGGTGCGCCGCATCTTCGACGAGGTCCACTCGCGCGAGGAGCGCATCGAGCTGAACATGTACATCGTGGGCGAGTCGGGCCCGGAGGAGGAATCGTGAAGGTCGCCTACTGGCCCGGCTGCGTCTCGCGCGGGTTTACCCCGGAACTGCACGGCTCGATGGCCGCCGTCGCGCCGAAGCTCGGCATCGAGCTGGTCGAGCTCGACCGCGCCAACTGCTGCGGCGCCGGCGTCATCGCCGAGCACAACCAGGAGCTCGTCGACACGCTGAATGCCCGCACGTTCGCGATGGCCCAGTCGGTCGAGGGCGCGGCGGGCATGATGAACATCTGTTCGACCTGCCAGGGCGCGCAGTCCGAGTGCCAGGAGCGCCTCGACGCCTCCTCCGACTACCGCGGCACGGTCAACGAGCACCTGAAGCCCGAGGGCCTCTCCTACGAGCGCGACGGCGACTGGTGGAACAAGAACTTCCTCTGGCTGCTGGTCGAGGAGATCGGCCTCGACGAGCTGCGCTCGAAGGTCGTGCGGCCGCTCGACGGGCTGCGTGTCGCGCCGTTCTACGGCTGCTACATCGTCCGCCCCACGCGCCGCCTCGGCTACGCCGAGCACCCCGAGCGCGACCAGTACCTCGAGCAGGTCATCGAGGCGATCGGGGCGCAGCCGGTGGACTACGCGGGCAAGCACAAGTGCTGCGGCTTCCCGCTCATCACGATGAACCGCACCACCTCGCTGCGGCAGGCCGGCAGGCACCTGGCGGACGCGATCGACGCGGGCGCCGACTGTCTCGTCACGCCCTGCCCGCTCTGCCACCTGAACCTCGACCTCCAGCAGCCCGACGCCTCCAAGTTCGTGGAGCGCGACCTCGGCGTGCCGGTGCTGCACTTCCCGCAGCTCGTCGGTCTGGCCCTCGGCCTCGAGCCGAAGGAGCTGGGGATGAACAAGCACGTCGTGAAGACCACCGAGGTGCAGCGCAAGGTCGCGGCCCTCGCGGCCGCCTAGCCCACGGTTCGGCACGCCATAGGCGCGCTCTGCCGAGGCTCGCGCCTCAGGAGCCGTAGATCTCGCTCGCGGGGCGCGCGCCTCAGGGGCCGTAGATCTCGCTCGCGGGGCGCGAGTCGATCATCAGCCGCTCCACCATCGCGTCGCTGGGCCGCTCGAACCCGAACGGCTCGTACAGCGAGTGGGCGTCGGCGGTGAGGAGCAGCTTTGTCCGCAGGCCGCGCAGGTCCGGATGGTCGAGCAGCCAGGCCATGAGGCGCTTTCCGAGGCCGGCGCCGCGGCGGCCCTCGGCGATCCAGACGTCCCCGATGTAGGCGAAGGTCGCGCGGTCGGTCACGGCCCGCGCGAAGCCCGCCTGCGAGCCGTCCGGGGCATACAGGCCGGCGCAGAGCGAGTTGTCGAGAGCGCGCTCGAACACGTCCCGCGGTATCCCCTTGGTCCAGTAGGACTCGCCGGCCAGCCAGCCGTGGACGACGTCGCGATCGAGGCGCGCGGGGTCGTCGGAGATCAGGTAGCCGTCGTCGAAGCTGTCTTCCACGCGCGGCACGCTACCGGCCCGTTAACGAGAGAAGCCGACCGCGGTCTGGAGCAGTCGGCGTTCTCTACGGGCGTACCCCTTGCGTCGCCCTGGGAAGTTCTTCTACCCAGGGAACGGATCAGGGCGCGATTTCTTGCGGTGTTCCGCGAGATCCCGTCAGACCACGCTCGATCAGGCGCTCGGCGATCATCACCGCGTTCGTCGCGGCGCCGATCCTGAGGTTGTCGCCGACGATCCACATGTTGAGGCAGCGCTCGTGCGAGGGATCCCGCCGGATGCGCCCGACGAGCACCTCGTCGCGGCCCGCGGCCGCCGTGGCGAGCGGGTAGAGGCCGTCGCCGGGGTCGTCGAGCACGGCGATCCCAGGCGCCGCCAGCAGGAGCTCGCGGCACTCCTCCGGCGAGAGCGGGTCGCGGGTCTGGACGTTGACCGACTCGGAGTGCCCGACGAACACCGGCACGCGGGTGCAGGTGGCCGAGACGCCGATCGTCTCGTCGCCCAGGATCTTGCGGGTCTCGTTGACGAGCTTCAGCTCCTCGTCGGTGTAGTCGCCCCCGTCCGGGAACGAGCCCGCCTGCGGCAGCACGTTGAAGGCGATCCGGTGCGGGTAGACCGAGGCCTCGGCCTCCTGGTCGTGCAGCAGCGCGTGGGTCTGGTCGCGCAGCTCGTCGATCGCCTTCTGGCCCGTGCCCGAGACCGACTGCATCGTGGTGACGACCAGCCGCTCGATGCCCGCGGCGTCGCGGATCGGGCGCAGCGGCACCATCATCTGCATCGTCGAGCAGTTCGGGTTGGCGACGATCCCGTCGTGGGAGTCGAGCGCCTCCGGGTTGACGTCGGCGACGACGAGCGGCACGCCGTCCTCCATCCGCCAGCGCGAGGAGTTGTCCACGACGACGGCGCCCGCGGCGGCGAAGCGGGGCGCCCATTCCCCGCTCGTGCCTCCGCCCGCGGAGAAGATCGCGATGTCGAACCCCTGGACCGACTCGTCCGTGAGGGCCTGCACCTCGAGCTCGGCGCCGCCGAACGGGATCCTCCGCCCGGCCGAGCGCTCCGAGGCGAACAGGACCACCTCGTCGGCCGGGAACGAGCGCTCGGCGAGCACCTCGAGCATCACGGTGCCCACGGCGCCGGTGGCTCCCACCACCGCGAGGCGCATCAGACGGCCGCCGGGCGGTCGGTCGGGCGGTGGTCGCCGAAGGGGTCCTCGCTCTTGACGCCGCTGTCGTCGAGGCCAAAGGCGGTGTGCCACGCGCGCACGGCCGTCTCGACGTCGTCGCCCGAGATCACGCAGGAGATCTTGATCGGCGAGGTCGAGATCATCTCGATGTTGACGCCGGCCTCGCCGAGCACGGTGAACGCCTTGGCGGCGACCCCCGGGTGGCTCTTCATGCCGGCGCCGACGAGCGAGACCTTGCCCATCGTCGGGTCGGTGGCGATGCGGCCGATGTCGAGCTCGGCGGCGAGCGCCGCGAGCGCGTCCTCGGCGGCCGGCAGGTCGTCGCGCGGGACGGTGAAGCTCATGTCTGCGCGCTGGCCCTCCGACTCGGGCTCGTTCTGGATGATCATGTCCACGTTCACGTTCGCCTCGGCGAGCGCCGTGAGCACGCGGCCCGCGATCCCCGGATGGTCCGGGAGGCTCGTGAGCGTGACCCGCGCCTCGGCGGTGGAGTGGGTGACTGCGGTGACGAGTGGGCGTTCGATCGTTTCCTCCTCGGTGACGACGAAGGTACCGGGTTCATCCGAGAAGCTGGCCCGGCAGTGGATGCGGATGCCGTGGTTGCGGGCGTACTCCACCGAGCGCAACTGGAGCACCCCGGCGCCGGAGGCCGCCATCTCGAGCATCTCCTCGAAGGAGACCATCGGCAGCTTTCGCGCGGCCGGGACGATGCGCGGGTCCGCGGAGTAGACGCCCGAGACGTCGGTGTAGATCTCGCAGACCTCGGCCTGGAGCGCAGCGGCCAGCGCGACGGCGGTCGTGTCCGATCCGCCGCGGCCGAGCGTGGTCACGTCGGCCGAGGTCGAGACGCCCTGGAAGCCCGCCACGAGGACGATGTGGTCCTCCTCGAGCGCCTTGCGGATCCGGTCGGCGCGCACGTCGAGGATCTTCGCCTTCGTGTGGCTCGTGTCGGTCACGATCCCGGCCTGGGAGCCCGTCAGCGAGATCGCGCGGTGACCCAGGTCGTTGATGACCATCGCCGCGAGCGCGCAGGAGATGCGCTCGCCCGTGGAGAGCAGCATGTCCATCTCGCGCGGGTCCGGCCGGTCGGAGACCTCGTAGGCCATCGCGACGAGATCGTCGGTGGTCTTGCCGCGCGCCGAGAGGACCGCCACCACGTGCCGCCCCTCCTCCTTCGCCGCGACGATCCGCCCGGCGGCGCGCTTGATGCGCTCGGCGTTCCCCACCGAGGTCCCGCCGAACTTCATGACGACGATCGGTGCGTCGCTCTCGTGGGCCGCGGACATGGCGACGCAGGATAGCTTTCGGGTCTTGCCGCGCTTGCGTGACATGGCCCGCCGCGCGGCCCGCGGCGGGCGGCGCCTTCTCCGTCCCGTCGGACGGCGGCTGCCCGGACCGATCCGCCGTCATGGCGCGATCGTGGCGGCGGGCCTTGCCGCCTTCGCGGTAGGGGCCGCCGCGGTCGGCGTGATCCAGGGCGGCGGCGAAGACGAGGGAACGACGCCGCTCCCCTCGGCCGAGGCGGGCGGGCGGGGCAGCGAGCCGCAGTCGCGCACGTCGTTCCTCTCGCGCCTGATC
>DATMJO010000155.1:0-10942 GCA_035553855.1 Thermoleophilaceae bacterium
CGATTCGCGATCAGTACGGCCGGATCACGGACGGCAGCGAAGAGGAGACGTTCAGCGAGCCCGAGATCCCGTTCCCATTCCTGCACCACGAGATCGAGCGGCTGATCGAGCTGAACCACCGTAAGCCGATGACCTCGGCCGAGCTCGCCGACAGGATCAACGACGAGGGCCGCTACGTGAAGAAGGACGGCTCGCCGATGACGTCGTCGCACATCAGCGCGCGCGTGAGCAAGTACCCCACGCTGTTCGAGCGGACGGAGGACGGGCGGATCGCGCTGCGACGACGCGACCGATGATCCGGGCGACATCTGTGGCGTTGACGGGTGCGTCCGCTTAGCGCCAGTCCTCGGCGTCGGCGAGGTCGTTGAGTCCTGGGTACTGCTGAGCTTGTCCTCCAGCGCGTCGGCGATGCGCCCGATGTCGGCCTTGGCGCGGCGAAACTTGCCGGCTATGAAGACCACGCCGTAGTGGCCGGGGCCGCCGGGCGAGACCGCGGAGATGTGGAGCCGACGGAAGTCACGCACGTTGTTGGTGACCACCGCCCGCTCCTGAACTCGTGCGAGTTCGAGAACCTCGGCGTCTGAGAGCTCGGCGTGCGCAGAGGCGGCTATGGCCTGCACGTCGTGGCCGCGGCCGCGAAGGATGTCCGCGATGTCGGGCGACAGCATCTCGTCGAGGAGGAGCTTCACCGCGTCAGCGCGGCTTGCCCGGCGACCCAGGCAGCGCGGGCCTCGTCGGCCATCCGCTCGTTGTCGGCGATGAGCTCGTCGACCTCGCCGGTGTAGGCGCCCGTAGTAGGCGACCGCCGCCTGGATGAGTCCGAGCGGGAGCCGCAGGTACTCGGCCGCATCGTGGAGGTCTTTAGGTTCAAATCCTGTCTCCCCGACTGGAAGGCCCGGTGCGAACGAGACAACACGAGTTCGCACCTGGGACGGGCACCGTTCACGGCGGCGGTCGAGTCGATGGTTGCGCTTCTAGCGGCCCCCAGCCGGGTTCCCACTTTCCTCAGTCGACGCCGCCGCGCGGGATTACTCCAGATCCTCGAGAGGGCGGTTGTCGAGCTGCGGCCGCATCGCGTGCTCGATGGCCTCGTCCGCGTTGCCGCGCGCCCAGAAGCGGGCCATCGCCTTGCGCAGCGCGATCCGCGACTCGACGTACAGCCCGAGGCGCCGGTAGTCGCGCAGGTTGTCCTTGAGCATCGACGCGGGCCGATCCAGCAGTGCAACGCCGTTGAAGCCCAGGACTGCGCCACCGCCGAGGTCGGTGCGCGGCAGCGGGAACATGTGCAACGGCACGTTCTTGCCCGCGAGGATGTTCCGCGCGGCGGTGATGGCGGGGACGACGAGATTCAGCGCCTCGACCGGCACGACCGCGACGATCTCCTCGTCCTTCTCGCCTTCGGAGACGTGACACGTGGGCGTGACGACCATGCTCAAGACCCCGAACCTGGCCTCGACCACGATGTGATCCGACGGCGGATTCTCCGGGTAATCCGCGTACGTCTGGGTCATCACCTCCTCGGCGGAGCCGAACACGAATCGCGGCTCCTGCGGCATCAGCGCGATCGGGACGTTGAACAGCAGATCGCCCTGGCGCAGATCGTCCTGCCGTGTGGGCTCCCAGTAGAACCCGTCGTTTTCGTGTTCGGGCATACGAAGAACTCCGCACCGCGCGGAGTCTTCCAAAAGCTAGGCGAGGCGCCGGACGGCTGGACTACTCCGCGTAGATGCGCTCGCGCAGCGCGTCGACGTCGTCCTCGCGGAAGCGCATCTCGCCGCCCGGCATCTCCACGCCCTTCAGCCAGCCGCGGCTGACCCAGCCGGCCAGCGTGTTCGGGTGGACGCCGAGGCGCTTCGCGGCCTCGCCACGACGCAGGATCTTGGGTGTGCTCGGCGCTGCGGTTGCCATGGGGACGCTCCTTATACGTAGCTACATGACGAGCATACGGCCGCCCGGAGCAAATGTCCAGTATGTGGCGGATGTCTCGAACTTGCTCTTTGTAGCCTTTATACCCAATGTATCGACCGCGCATATCGCAGCCTTGAGCGGCGACGAGGCGGGCGGCGGATTCGTCCGTCGTGAGTGGCATCGTGCTGGAACGGACGCTGACCCCCCACCCCAGGCACAAGAAAAGGCCTGCAAACGCAGGCCTTTTCTTCAGTCGGGGAGACAGGATTTGAACCTGCGACCGCCCGGCCCCCAGCCGGGTGCGCTACCAGACTGCGCCACTCCCCGTGGCTTTCTCGCCGCAGACTAGCGGCGGGAGAGCGGGCGACGGGAATCGAACCCGCCCTGGGAGCTTGGAAGGCTCCAGTGCAACCGCTACACCTCGCCCGCGTGGGAGACGGATTCTAGGACGCCGCGGCTTCTCCCTCCGCGCGCGGTCACAATCCCGTCATGGCGGCGATCCTGCTCCTCCTGCTCGCATTCGCCTTCGCGCCGGGCGCGCTCGCGCAGGCGCCGCCCGATCGCGTCCCGCTGGCCGACTGGCAGCCGCTGCCGGCGGCGGGTGAGCGCCCGCCGTCCGCGGCGGCGGTGGCGGCGCGCGACCGGCTGCTCGGGCCGCGCTGGTCGGACCCGCGGCATGTGACCCTCAACTGGGTAGGCGTCTCCTCCTTCGTCGTCACGATGCGCGGTCATCTCTTCCTCTTCGACGCGTGGGAGATCGTGGGCGTGCACCGCGACTACCTGCCGATCGGCCGTGAGGACCTGGCGGCGCTCGAGCCGGAGGCGATCTTCATCGGGCACGGCCACTTCGACCATGCGGCGGACGCCGGGTACGTGGCGGGACGGAGCGGCGCCGTCGTGGTCGCGTCGGAGGAGCAGTGCTCGACCGTGAAGGCCGACGCGCGCCGCGAGGGCAACGAGGGCCGCTTCTCCTGCCTCATCACGGGGACCCAGTCGGTACCGGCGGCGGGCTCGATCGACCAGGTACGGGTGTGGGAGGACGTCGAGCCGGTCTCGATCCTGAAGCACGTGCATTCCGCGGCGACCGAGCCGAGCGACGAGAACCGCCCCGACCCCTTCCTCCCCGTGTTCGACCCGGCGCCGTATGTAGAACGGCTGAACGGATCCCCGGACGAGCTCGCGACGTTCCTCGGGACGCTCGGCGACGCCGAGGGCGGGACGCGCATGTACCACTTCCGCGACGGCGCCTTCACGCTGCTGCTCGGCGACTCGGCGGGCCCGATCTTCGACCATCCCCGGGTCGGCGAGGCGCTCGACCGCCTGCCCGGCTGCGTGGACGTGATGGCGAACGCGATCCTCGGCTTCGACCAGCCGGTGTCGGGGCTCCAGGACCCGGTGCTCTACGTGGCCGCCGCGCACCCCAAGGTGTTCGTGCCCACCCATGCCGACGCGTGGGCGCCCGCCCTCTCGGCCGGGCAGGCGGCCTACCACGAGCGCCTGACCCGCGACCTCGGGCGGCTCGAGAGCCCGCCGGAGCTCGACCACCTGCTCGACCCGGGCGACTACCTGCGCGAGCGCGCCTACCGGGTGGACGACCCGCGCTGGGAGCCGCCCATGCCCGGCTCCTCGTGCGCCCCCGATCCGGCTCGCCTCTCGCTCGCCGTGAGCCCGGCGCGGGCGCGGCTCGGGCAGGCCACGCTGTTCCGGTTCCGCGTGACGGCGCGCCTCGCCGGGAGGCGCTCGCCGATAGCCGGGGCGAAGGTGCGGCTCGGGCGCCGTCGCGCGATCACCGACGCGGACGGGCGCGCGACGATCCCCTACCGCCTGACCCACCGCGACGCCCGCCGGCGGCCGAGCGCCGTCAAGGAGGGGTTCCTGCCGGGGCGGGCGCGGGTGCGGGTGCTGCCGGCGCGCTGAGCGGGGGACCGAGGAATCGAACCTCGAGCTGCGGTTTTGGAGACCGCGATGTTAACCGTTACACCAGTCCCCCGGGAGGAGCGATCCGAGTCTAGAACGCGGCGCCGAGGGCGCGCCTTTCCGTCCGGGTGCGAACGTATGTTCCCCCCATGCCGACGTCCCGCCCAGCCTCCGATGTCGCAGCGGTGCTCGAGCTTCGCGCCCGCGGATTCAGCGACGGGGAGACCAGCCGGCGCACGGGCGTCCCGGTCCAGACGATCCGCACCTGGCGCCAGAGGGGCCGGACGCCGGAGTCCCGCCCGCGCCGCGGCGATCCGCCTGTCGACGCCGGCAGGCTCCCGAGCGAGCAGTACGCATACCTGCTCGGCCTGTACCTCGGGGACGGAACGGTGTTCCGATGCGGCTCGACTCACCTCCTAAGGATCACGCTCGACGAGGCGTACCCGGGGATCATCGCGTCGTGCGCCGCCGCGATCGAGGCCGTGCGAGGGCGCCCGCCGCGCGTGGACGCGGACCGGCGGGGAGCGCGTTGCAGGCACGTCATCTCGTACTGGAACCAGTGGCCGCGCGTGTTCCCGCAGCACGGCCCAGGCCGGAAGCATCTGAGGCCGATCGAGCTGGCCGAGTGGCAGCAGCGCTACGTCCATGTGCAGCCGGGCGCGTTCCTGCGAGGCCTGATCCACAGCGACGGCTGGCGGGGCGAGAACCGCGTGCGCAGCAAGGGCCGGGAGTACAGCTATCCGCGCTACCAGTTCTCGAACCGCTCGGACGACATCCGCGGCCTCTTCACGGCGACCTGCGATCGCATCGGTGTGCGGTGGCGCCCCTGGGGTCGGTGGCACATCTCCGTTGCACGGCGCGAATCCGTCGCCATCCTCGACTCCTTCATCGGCCCCAAGCGATGAGCGAACCTAGACTCCGCGGGCACGCGGGCGTGGCGGAACTGGTAGACGCGCCGGCCTTAGGAGCCGGTGGCTTCGGCCGTGGGGGTTCGAGTCCCTCCGCCCGCACTCACACTCACTCACTCAACTCATCCCCTCCCTGCGACGGCGGCCGCGCGGGACGAGCCCTCCCGTTCCCGACCCGGTGTCCGCGCCGGAGCCGCGGGTAAGCTGCGATGGGTGCCGACGACCAACCCGGCGAGGACACAGCAGGAGCGCTCGGAGGCCACGATCGCCGAACTGCTCGACGCTGCGCGCGAGCTGTTCGCGGCGGATGGCTATGCCACGACCTCGCTCCAGGACGTGGTCTCGAAGGCCCGCGTCACCAAAGGCGCGCTCTACCACCACTTCAGCTCGAAGAGCGAGCTTTTCCGAGCCGTCTTCGAGCGTGAGCAAGTCCAGCTCGCACACGCGATCGATCTCGCTTACCAGGGGAAACGTGATCACTGGGAGGGCGTCTTCGCCGGCTGCCGCGCCGTCTTCGAGGCATCCCTGGACCCGGGCGTGCAGCGCATCATCATCTTCGACGCGCCCTCGGTCCTACCGTGGGAGGAGCTGCGCGAGATCCAGCACCGCCACGCCGTGATCCGGATCAAGATGGGGCTCGAGGTGGCGATCAAGCAGGGGTACATCGCCAAGTGCTCAACCGAGCCCCTCGCGCATCTCATTTTCGGCGCCATCTGCGAGGGCTCGACGCTCGTTGCGCGTGCACCAGACCCGGGCGCCGAGGCTCGTACCGCGCTCAGGGAGCTGAGATCCCTGCTCGACGGTCTGCTGCTCGAATCACGTGTCACGCAGAGCCGCGGCCGCAAGCCTGCGCACAAGCGCGCCCGCCGGTAACGCGAAGGCGAGCGCGCAGGTCGGTCACGCGCTGGAGGCCGCGTCGTCCGCCGCCCGAGCGGCGGGCGATATCCGTGACCCAGCGCGACCGAGGAACCTGTCGCGCTGATCTCAGGCGATGGCCGCACTGACGCACGCCCTTACGTACCGGTGGTATGAATATGCCCGGGCGGGGCTCGGGCCCCGAGTTCGGTTCGATCACGAAGGGGGAAGCATGAAGAGCAGGTTCGCTCAGGCGGTTGTCGGGTTGGCGGCGCTGGCGGCCGTCGCGCCGGCCCACGCGGACCACGCGGTGCTGGTGGTGGAGGATCCGACTCCGGACGGAGCTTTCAGCGGCAGCTACGTGGTCAGCAACGACGATCCCTCGACCTCCGAGTACGAATACCGCGAGGGCGCCCAGGACGGCCATGTAGCCGTCTACTCCGACGGGCTGGTCGCGTGCAACGGCAGCACGCAATACAAGCCCTATGACCAGGACGGAGACGGCGAGAACGACCCGATCCAAGGCTACGTCTGGGTCGGACCGGCATACGCAGCTACCGGCGACCGCAATGCGGAGGCGCCCGGCGACCTGGCCGGTGCCGGAAGCAACCACGGCAAGCTCAGCGGCGAGCCAACCGGCGAGCCGCCCTGCCCGGAGGCGGACCCGGCAGGAGACGGGGCCGGGGACTAGCCCTCGGCGCCCGGCCTCGCGTCAGCGGCGCCGTCACCCGCCGGACGGAGCGGTGGGCCCGGCAATGGTTGTGTTACATACCTTTGGTCGGTAGATTCTCCCTCTCGCTGCTCGGATCGGCGACCTCCACCAGGGTATGGACACCGCACTCAGGACCATCGAGAGGGGCGCCTCCAGCATCGTGGGGCCGCGGCGCGCGGTGCCGACCTTGATCAAGCGGTCGCGCCAGGGGTTTGCCGCGAGCAGGACCGGAGGTGCGCAGTGAGGGCGCTCACCCGCTTGGCGCTCGCGCGGCCGCGGACGGTGCTCGCCGCGTGGTGGGCTGGAATCGGGATCCTGGCGCTGGCCGGTCTAGGGGTGCAGGAGCGCTTGCACCGGACCGGCCTCGACATCCCCGGCACCTCCTCCAGCCAAGCCGCCGAGCTGGCTGAAGAGCACTTCGGCGAGACCAACGGCCTCGTGGTGCTGCTGGAGGGCCCGCCTCGAGAGCTCGAGCGGCAGAGCCGGCGCGCGGCCCGGGCGCTCAGAGCCGAGGAGGGAGTGCGGGTGCTCGGCCCATGGTCGCCTGGCGCCGGCGATGCGCTGCAGCCGCAGCGCGACCAGGCGGTGCTGCTGCTGCGCATCGACCGTCCGTTCGAGGAAGCCTCACGGGAGCTTGCCCCGAAGCTGCGCTCCACGCTCGACAAAGCCGTAGGCGGCCCTGTCAAGGCGCACCTCACGGGCTTTCCCGACATCGCCAACGGGATCCACGAAGGGAGCATCGAGGCGCTCCGCCACGCCGAGCTGATCGCTGCTCCGCTGCTGATCGTGATCCTGCTCTTCGTCTTTCGCAGCGTGATCGCGGCGTCGCTTCCGCTCGCCGTGGGGATGGGCACGATCGGGGCGTCGACCGGCGTGCTCGACCTGCTGAACCGCCTCGACCCGCTCGATGCGGTGGCGCTCAACCTGGCGAGCATGATGGGCCTCGCACTGGGAGTCGACTACTCGCTACTGCTGGTATCGCGCTTCCGCGAAGAGGTGGCAAGCGGCAACACCGCCGCGGGCGCTGCCGCCACAGCGGTGAACACCGCGGGCCGGACCGTGGTCTTCGCAGGGCTTGCGCTGATAGGCGCGTCGGTCACCGCCTATCTGGTGGCGCCCGGCGACGTGCTCGCGTCCGCTTCTGCGGGGGTCGTGGTCGCCGTGGCCCTCAGCGTGATCGCCGCGCTCACGGGACTGCCTGCGGCGCTGGTCATCTTCGGCCCCAAGTTCGACCGCTGGAGCCTTCCTGGTAAGCGCACCGAGGGGAGCCGCTTCGGCGGGGTGGCGCTGCGAGCGCTCCGTCGCCCAGCGCTCGCCGCCGGAGTGGTGATGGCGCTCGTGCTTGCGCTTGCCATGCCCGCCGCGGGTCTCCAGACCGGCCCGCCCGACCCGCGCCTGCTCCCGGCCAAGAGCCCTCAACGCTCCGACTACGACGCGGTCACCGAGGCGCTCGGAAGCGGATGGGCCGCCCCGTACCAGGTGACCGTCTCAACAAAGCAGGGCTCGATCACCTCGCCCCGGCGACTTGCCGCTCTCGAGCGCTGGCAGGCCCGCCAGGCCTCGCGGCCCGGCGTCGCGGCCGTCCTCGGCCCGGCCCAGCTGGCCGAGCGAACCGGCAGGCTGCGGCGGGCATCCGACCAGCTCGCGGGGGCCGAGCGGAGCCTCGAGCGCGGGATCCGCGACCAGCACCGTCTCGAGCAGGGGCTCGGGCGCGCAAGCCGCGGCGCCGAGGAGCTGCACGCCGGGCTCCAGCTAGCGAGCGCCGGCAGCGAGCAACTGGCCGAGGGTGGCCGCACCGCGGGCACGGGCGCCGCTCTCCTCGCGCAGGGGCTCCGGCGCGCCCGCAGGGGCGCACTCGATCTCCGCGCCGGCATGCGCCAGGCGCGGGCCGGTGCCGACGCGCTCGCCGCCGGGGCCGGACGCGCATTTCGCGGCACCGTCCGACTCCGCCGGGGGCTCGCCGAGGCGCGCGGGCAGACCGCCGAGGCCATCCCGCGCGTGCAAGCGCTCGCGCGCGGCCTGGACCAGGGCGCCGAGCGCCTTGCCGCCCTGCAGAGCCCGGCGCAGACAGCCGCCCGCGAGCTCGAGCGCGCGGTCCGCCTGCTCGATGAGATGCTGCCCACGAGCAAGGCCGACCCTCGCTTCGGCGACCTCTACCAGGCGGTTGGGACAGCCTCAGGCGCGGTGACCGGCCGGCATCCGCTGAGCGGAGAGCCGGTGGCGCCAGGCTATGACGGCTTGCCGAGCGAGCTCGGCAGCGCCAGTGCGGAGGCCACGCGGGCGGCAGCGGGCATTCGGCAACTGGCTGGGGGCCTCACGCGCCTGGAAGCCGGTTTCGGCCGGCTCGGGGCGGGCGCAAGCTCCCTCGCCCGCGGCATCGAGCGCCTCGAGCAAGGGGCCGCCACCTTGCTCGCCGGGTTGGACCGGCTAGAGGCCGGCGGAGGCGCCCTCGCCCAGGGGCTCGACGAGCTGGCACGCGGCGCCGCGAGGCTGACGAGCGGGAACGAAGCACTCGCAGCGGGCGCGGTCCGGCTCGACGACCGCCTCTCGAGTGGCGCGTCGGAGACGACGGGGCTGGTTGACGGCCTCGAGCAGATGGAGGAGGGCGTGGTCGGCGCCCGGATCCGGACGGAACGCATGTCCCGCTCGTTCGAGCGCTCCGATCAGCTCGCGCGCTCGCTCGACTCCGGCTACTTCGTGCTGGCCGCGATGGAGACTGCAGAGCCCGTCGAGAGAGCCGCCGCCGCCTTCGGAGTCAACGTCGACCGCGGCGGCTCGGCCGTCCAGATGCTGGTGGTCGGGAAGGGCGATGTGAACCGCGCAGGCCACCCGCTGCGGTCGTCTCTGCACAACGACGCCGAGGGGCTGGCGGCCCAGGTCGGCGGAACCGCCTTGGTCGGAGGCCCCGCCACCGTGCTCCAGGACTTCGACAGCAGCACCTTCAGCCGGTTCTGGCTGCTGGTCGCCGCGCTCTGCCTGGTGACCTACCTGCTACTCGTGCCAATCCTCCGGTCGGTCGTGCTGCCCGCGCTCGCCGTCGCGCTCAACGTGGCCACGGTTGCGGCCGCCTTCGGGGTTCTAGTGGTCCTCTTCAACGGCGACGCGCCGCTCGGAGGCCCGGGGTGGCTCGACGCGATCATGGTCTCCGGCATCTTCAGCGTGGTATTCGGGCTGTCGATCGACTACGAAGTGTTCTTGCTGGCGCGCATGCGCGAGGGCTACTCCCTGACCGGGAGCACCAATGGGGCGATCCGCTACGGGGTGGAGCGGACAGCAGGGGTGGTGACCGGGGCCGCGCTGATCATGACCGGCGTCTTCATCGCCTTCGCGACCAGCGACCTCGCAAGCCTGCGCCAGTTCGGCATCGGCCTGACAGTGGCCGTCCTGCTGGACGCAACCCTGATCCGGCTGGTACTGCTGCCTGCGGCGATGCGCCTTTGCGGGGAGGCCTGCTGGTGGCTACCTGAATGGCTCGATCGTCTCCTGCCGCAGTTCAACGTCGAGGGCGCAGGCGAAGCTGCCACGGCCAGCCTCGAGCAGCCCGCGGCCGGGAGGGGGTGGTGAGTCGAGGGTGACCCAGCCGGAGTCGGCGGCCTCTGTCAGGCGGTGATGTAGTTCAGGTGCCGGCAGACCGGATGAGACAGGTGCTGGTCGCGTGCGCCAGCAGCTTCCCGTTCGCGTCCACGACCTGGCCCTCGGTGAGCGCAACCCGGCGGCCCTTGTGCAGAACCTTCCCCTCCCCGTGAACCGTGCCGGTATCGACGGTGACCGGTCGGAGGTAGCTGACCTTCAGATCGAGCGTGCTCGCGAAGGTCATGGCGGGCAGCTGCGAGTGGAGCGCGAGGGACATCGCCGAGTCGAGCAGGGTCGCCAGCACGCCGCCGTGGACCGCCGGGCCGGTGCTGTAGTGGCACTCCGCCGGATCGAGATCAAGGGCGACGAACCCGTCGCCAAACTCGACCGGCCGCATACCCAGCAGCGCACCTACAGGTGGCAGCTCGGTCGACGCCTCGGTGCTCATGTGCCCCGAATATAATATACCTACCGCTGGTACGTGTAGCACTGCGCTAGCCGACCGCTCAAGGAGGGCGCGTGGCCACGTTGGATCCGAACCCGAACGACACGCCGCCCGCCAGGCACAGGTCCCAGACACCGGGCGTGGGATCTCTCCGCTGGGCGGAGCGGACCTCCGGCGTCCTCAGCGCCCGCGACCGGCTGCGACTGCTGGGTCAAGGGCTCTTGATGCAGGCGGAGGAAGTCCCGCATCAGCTGCGCGGCCGCCTGGGGTTCCCCTTCCGGCGAAGGGCATTTGCTGATCCGGACTGTCTTCGCCCTCCCGACTCGCAGGTGGCGAAGGAGGCCGAAGAGCTCTGCCGCCAGATGCGCCCGCGGATGCTCGTGAACCACTCCTTCCGGACCTACCTTTGGGCGTCAATCCTCGGCGCCTATCGCGGTATGCGCTACGACGAGGAGGCGGTTTACGTCGGCGCCCTTCTTCACGACTACGGTCTCGCGGAAGGACACTCCGATCCGCCCGCCTGTTTCACGCTCCTCGGAGCCGGCGCCGCCAAGCAGATCGGGCAGCACTGCGGATGGGAGCCGCGGCGATCCGATCTGGCGGCCGAGGCAATCACGCTGCACA
>DATMJO010000156.1:0-24500 GCA_035553855.1 Thermoleophilaceae bacterium
CGTGGGCACCGTCCAGAAACGCTGGGCGATGGCGCGGCGGTCGCTCGTCGCGCTGGCCGTCGGATTCCCGATTGGGATCCTGGCGACGTTCTGCGTGACGCTCGTCCTCAAGTGGCTCGAGATCCCGCCGGCGGCGTTCGAGACGGGTGAGCGCAAGTTCACCGAGTTCATCGCCCACCCTGACGAGTTCAGCTTCATCGTCGCTCTGCTGGCCGGAACCGCGGGCGTGCTGTCGCTCACGAGCGCGAAATCCGGGGCCCTCGTGGGGGTGCTCATCTCGGTCACGACGATCCCCGCAGCGGCCAACATCGGTGTCGCCGCCGCCTACACCGACTGGGCCGAGTTCCGGGGCGCGCTCGAGCAGCTGGGCGTGAACTTCCTGATGCTCGGGCTGGCCGGCCTCACGACGCTCTACATCCAGCGACGCCTCTACATCGGTCGACGTCGCAAGCATCTGCTGGACCCCGCCCGCGAGGCAGCCGGGCTCCCGATCGGGCGCAGCGCGCGCGGTTCGATGGTGATCGACGCGAGCAAGGTCCGAGCGGCGCTGCGGGACCGCGACGGCGACGCCTAGACCGTCGAGCCGAGCGACGACCAGATGTCGATCTTCGTGCGCACGCGCGAGATCACCTCGGCCGTGAACTCGCTCGTGGATGCGTGGCCGCCGAGGTCCGGCGTGCGGATGCCGGTCGCGGTGGCCTCGAGCACGGACTCGTAGATGGCGCGCGAGGCAAGATCCGCCTCCGGCATGCCGGTCTCGGCGACGTAGTGGAGAAGCGCTGCCGCGGCCATGATCATCGCCATCGGGTTCGCGATGTCCTTTCCCTGGAGCGCGGGCGCCGTGCCGTGCGGCGCCTCGGCCATCACCGTGCGCGGCTCGTAGTCGCCGTCGAACGACAGGAGGATCGACTCCGCCCCGGCGATCGAGCCGAACAGGGGGAGCACGAAATCGGAGAGGCAGTCCCCGTCGCGGTTGAGCGCCGGGATCACCAGCGGGGCGTCGGCGGCGCCCGACACCAGGCCGGCGTAGGTCGCGTCGATCAGGACCGGCTGGTAGGGGACCTCGGGGTGGCGCTCGGCGGCGGCGTCAAGCTCCTCCTTGAGCATCCCCTCGTACACGGGCGAGACAGTCCACTTCGGGCCGCCGTACACGCGGCCGTGGATCTTCCTCGCCGTGCGGAAGCTGTACTCGGCGACGGCATGGCAGAGCGAGCGGCTGATCCGCTCGGTGCGGTAGGCGACCTCGTCCCCGTCGATCTCCTCGCGCGACTCCTCGGCGCCGTAGGCGTCGCCGACCGCCATCCTCACGACCGATATCGGGTAGTGGACGCCGGCCACGGGCGTGACGCCGGGGATGCGCCTGCCCGTCCGGATGATCACGCGCCCGTCGATCTCCTCGCGGAGGATGCGGTTGGGGCTGCCCACGTCGTCGGCGCCCTCGGGCGTCACCGTCGGCGCCTTGAGGCCGAAGCGGGCCTGCCTCATCGCCTTCGCGGCCGCGTGGACGACGTCGTTCGAGGTGCGCCGCCTGTTCTCGAGCGAGAGGTCGAACCGCTCCAGCGCCACCGGGATGCCCACCACCTCCGGGTCGAGCACGCGGCAGGTCTCCTCGAGGAGCTCCTGGCCGGTCTCGTCGCCCTCGAGCACGATGATCCTCACGTCGGGCATCATGCGCGACTCTACTCGTGACGCGTCCGACCCAGAACGAAGCCTGCACATGGTGCGGGACGCCGGTGGAGCCCCACGACGGGTACCGGCTGGCGGAACCCTCGGGTGACCGTCGGGCCTCGTTCTGCCGCCTCGAGCACGTCGTGCCGTGGGCGATCCAGGGCGCCCACTGGCTCCCCGGCCTCCCGCGCGAGCCCGCGGCCATCGAGGCGTCACTCACCGAGTGCGCGCGCTGCGGCGACCCGCTCCCGGACACTCGCGTCCTGCTGGTCCGCCACCGCGGTGAGCACCGCATCCCCGACGCCTTCTGCTCGGTGGACCACCTGGCGGCCTGGGCGAAGGCCGGCGGGCGCTACGCCTAGACCGCGTCGAGGCGCAGGCAGACCGAGTTGATGCAGTAGCGCTCGCCCGACTCGCCGGGCCCGTCGGGGAACACATGGCCCAGGTGCGAATCGCAGTTCGCGCAGCGCACCTCGGTGCGGACCATTCCGTGCGAGGCGTCCTCGTGGAGCGTGACGTTCGCCGGGTTCGCGGGGTCGGTGAAGCTGGGCCAGCCGGTGCCCGACTCGAACTTCGTATCGGAGCTGAACAGGTCGGCCCCGCAGGCGGCGCAGCGGTAGACCCCCTCGTCCTTGGTGTCGACGTACTCGCCGCTCCACGGCGGCTCGGTGCCCGCCTCGCGCATCACCCGGTACTGCTCGGGCGTCATCTCGCTTCGCCAGTCGGCATCGGTCTTCGTCATGCGTCCTCCTTCGGTTCCAGGCCGAGCTCGGCCGCGCGTTCCTCCATGGCGGCGATCACCCGGGTGACGTGCTCGTCGAATTCGACTCCCAGCTCCTCTGCGGCCTTGCGCAGCTCGTCGCGGTCCACCGCGGCGGCGAAGCTCGGCTGCTTCATCTTCTTCTTCACCGACTTGGGCGTGAGGCCGTGGATGCCCTGCGGGCGGACGAGCGCGCATGCGGTGATGAAACCGGAGAGCTCGTCGACGGCGTAGAGCGCCTTCGCCATCTGCGTCTCGCGCGGCACGCGCAGGAAGTCGGCGTGGCCGGCCACCGCGTCGATCAGCTCCTGGGGGTAGCCGAGCTCCCGGAAGAGCTCGAGCGCGACGCGGGGATGGCCCGTCTCCAGGTCGGGGTGGCGCTCATAGTCGAGGTCGTGGAGGATCCCGGTCGCGGCCCACAGCTGCTCGTCGCCGCCGAGCTCGCGCGCGTAGGCGCGCATCCCGGCTTCGACGGCGAGCACGTGCTTGCGCAGGGACTCGCTCTCGGTCCACTCGCAGAACAGGCTCCAGGCCTCGTCGCGCGTCGGTGCAGCCATCGCGGGGCGGACGCTAGCGGCCACGGCGCCTGTAGGCGCGCACCAGTCGGTCCACAGCGCCGTCATAGGAGGCGGCCTTGCCGCCAACGCCGAAGCCGAGCTCGACCTTGCCCGTCCGCGCCGGCAGCGTCAGGGCGCCCTGCACCGGCGCGCCATCGACCGTGAAGTCGCTCGCCCAGGCCGGGACAGGCCAGCGGATGCGCGTGCCCTCGGCCACCTGCGCGTCCCACGTCAGCGTGGCGCCGCCCTCGCGGAAGGCCAGGCGGTAGCTGACGCGCCCCGCCGTCGTCGGGGCGTTGCGGAGCTCCACCGAGCGCCCCGGCTGCGCCCACGATGGGGAGAGGGCGCCCATGATCGTGAGCCCGCCCGGGTCCTCGCGGACCAGCATGTTCCGCACGAGGGCGACGTACTCGGCCGCGAACCAGCCGTGGGGGCTCATGTTGTCGTCCACCGACCGGCCGCCGTAGGCCGGGATCCCGGTCTCGAAGCCGCCGTGGGTGGCGGTCGTGTGCGCGAGCGCGTCGTAGAGCCCCTGGACCACCTGAGCCTGCTCACCCCGGATCAGCTCGGTCTGGAAGACCCTGAAGCCGAGGTAGTGGTGGAGCAGGCGCTTGCGGTAGGTCGCGAGGCCCTCGCGGAAGCGCCGGCGGGTATGGGCGATCGTGGCGCTCACGAGCGGGTCGTCCGCCGCGTAGGTCTCGACGGGGTAGGAGGCCCAGAGGTTGCCCCAGTCCTCACCGCCCCGGCGGTCCAGCGCGGGCGGGATCCGGCCTCGGCTGCGGGATGCCGCCTCGCGGACGCGCGCGTCCAGGGATGCCCGGAAATCGGCGAGCAGGGCCGACCAGCGGTCGGCGGCCTCCTGCTGCCCGGCGGCGCGGGCGATGAGGACGGCTCGCTCGAGACCGGCGGCCGCCCAGAAGTTGTCCCCCGCCAGGTGGCCGGCGACGAGCTCGTTGTCACCGGGATCGCCCGCGGGCATGAGGCCGAGGGCATCGGCTCCCCGCGCGCGCTCGAACCAGCCGACGGCCCGCTCCACGGCGGGGAACCAGGAGCGCGCGAGCGCGAGGTCGCCGGTCCTGCGGACATGCTCGCCCACGACCCAGAGCGCCTGCCCGAATCCGTCGTTCTGGCCGGGCCGCGAGATGAAGAGGCCGTCGTCCTGCTGCCAGCTGCGGAAGAACGGCAGGTTCCGCCGGGCGGCGGAGTGCAGCCCCGCCAGGTCGAGCGCGTTCGTGATGACCGCCGCGTCGCGCAGCCAGAACGCGTGGTACTGGAGCTTGTTCACGGTCTGGATCCAGCGCCCGCGAGGACCGCGGTAGCGCGACATCAGGATGTTCGCCAGGCTCGCGTAGAAGGCGTCCTCGACCTTCTGCTCGGGGATCGCGATCCCCACCGCCTGCCCGTAGACCCGCCGCCAGTAGGCGAGCACGCGCCTGCGGGCACGGTCGTAGGAGGCGCGCGCGAGGCCGCGGTGCGCCGCCGAGCCCGCCTTCACCGGCGTGACGGGCATTCGGAACACGAGCGATGCGCGGCGGCCGGGGCGAAGCTTCATGTTGTAGGTGGCGAGCCCGGCGACGGTCCCCGGGCGGAGCGGTCCCCGTCCTCCCGGACGGAGCCGCAGGCTGCGGCGCATCCCGCGTCCGCGCTCCGGGAAGGTGTAGAGGACGCGCCCGTCGCGAGCGAGCGAGCTCCCCCTGAAGCGGTAGGAGGCCTGCGGGCTGAACGCCGCGCCCGGCTGGAAGTAGAGACCCGTTCGCTCCGGGACGGCGGGCCGGAAGAAGCGGAAGCGGTAGGCGCCCGACGGCTTGCGCGTGGAGCCCGTGTAGCGGACGCCGGTGGCCCAGCGAGCCCTCGCGCTGCGGCGCGAGCGGTTGCGCATCGTCACGCGCACGAACGCCACGGCGCGGCCCGACACGTTCGTCGTGAAGGTCTCGAGCGAGTAGGTGACGCGCCCGTGGCGCACCGACGAGCCGTAGATCGGGTAGCGGCCGCGCTCCATCGTCCGGATCCGCTGGTCGAAGGCCCGCAGGCGCGGGCCCAGCCGGAAGACGAGCTCGCCGTGTCCCGTGTAGAGATAGCCCTCCGGCGTGATCTCGACACCGGCGGGATCGCCCGGCACCGACATCTGGTCGGTGGGGGTGAGGAGAAACGAGTACGGCGCGGCGCCGGCCGTCACTGGGAGGGCCGCCAGCACGGCCGCCGCGATGAATGGGGCTCTCGTCAAGGTTTCCGCAGGCTAGCGGGGGCAGGGGAAGACACCGCCGGGCCGAAGGAGGGAGCCGAATGCCCTCCGCTACCCTTGGCCGGCCGCCAGAGCGCGATTCCGTGGCGGCATCCCGCATGGAGAAGTTCGTCATCGAAGGCGGCGCGCCCCTCTCCGGAGAGGTCGTCCCCGCCGGCAACAAGAACGCCGCGCTGCCGGTCATCGCCGCCTGCCTGCTCACCGAGAGCGAGGTGGTCCTGCGGAACATCCCGCGGATCAGGGACGTGGAGGCGATGCTCTCGCTCCTGCGCGACCTCGGCGTGAGCGCCGAATGGCGCGGTGACAACGTCCTGGCGCTGTGCGCCGCGGCGGTCGACCGCACCGACGTCGACCGCGACCTGGCCACGCCGATCCGCGCCTCGTTCCTCGTGGCCGGCCCGCTGCTCGCCCGCTTCGGCAGGGCCGAGATGCCTCCCCCGGGGGGCGACGTGATCGGCCGCCGCCGGCTCGATCCCCACCTCGACGCCTTCCGCGCGCTCGGCGCGAGCGTCACCTACGACGGCCGGTCCTACCGGATCGAGGCTCGCTCCGGCCTCAGGGCCTGCGACTTCTTCATGGACGAGCCGTCCGTGATGGCAACCGAGAACGCGCTCATGGCCGCTGCCCTCACCCCCGGCGCGACCGTCATCCACAACGCGGCGTCCGAGCCGCACGTCCAGGACCTCGCCCACCTGCTGCTCAAGATGGGCGCGCGCATCGAGGGGATCGGCTCGAACGTGCTGATCGTGCACGGCCAGTCCGAGTTGGCCGGCGCCGAGCACGCGATCGGCCCCGACCACATCGAGATCGGCAGCTTCGTTGCCCTGGCGGCGGTGACGCGCGGCGAGGTGCGCATCAAGGACGTGATCCCGGACCAGCTCCGCATGACGCAGCTCGCGTTCGCGCGGCTCGGGTGCCGGATCGAGTTCGACGGCAACGATGCCGTGGTGCCCGCCGAGCAGTCCCTCGTGGTCCGCAACGACGAGGGCGACATGATCTCCAAGCTCGAGGACGGGCCCTGGCCCGCCTTCCCGGCGGACCTCACGAGCATCGCCCTGGCCCTGGCCACCCAGGCCGAGGGCATGGTCCTCATCCACGAGAAGATGTTCGAGAACCGGCTCTTCTTCGTCGACAAGCTGGTCTCCATGGGAGCCTGGGTCCTGCTCTGCGATCCGCACCGCGCGGTCGTGGCCGGTCCCAGGCGGCTTCACGGCGAGCGCATGGAGAGCCCGGACATCCGAGCGGGCATGGCGATGCTCATCGCGGCGCTGTGCGCCGAGGGGACCTCGGAGATCGGCAACATCCGCCAGATCGACCGCGGCTACGAGCGGATCGACGAGCGCCTTCGCGCCCTCGGCGCGCGCATCGAGCGCGTGGCCTCCGAGCGCGTGCCCGCCTAGGCGCCCGGAGGAGACGCGATGATCCACCGGATCCCGCCAGGCACGCGTGACGTGCTGCCCGACGAGATGCGCGAGCTGCGGGCGCTGTCGGAGACCCTGCGCCACGAGTTCGAGGCCGCGGGCTACGGCGAGGTGTGGACGCCCGCCCTCGAGTACGAGGAGGTGCTCCAGCGGGGCGACGAGCGCCTGGCGGGCGCGGGCTTCCGCGTGCTCGACGCACAGGGCGACCTGCTCCAGCTCCGCTCCGACGCGACGATTCCGATCGCGCGCATGGTCTCGACCCGCTACGAGGACGCCCCGGTCCCCCTGCGCTTCTGCTACCTCGCACACGCCTACCGGGCGCACGAGGCGGCCGGGCAGCCGGCCGAGTTCCTGCAGGCGGGCATCGAGCTCATGGGCCTCGAGGCCCCGGCCGGCGACGCCGAGGTCGTGGTGCTCGTGATCCGCGCGCTCGAGGCGGCCGGCCTGCGCCGCCACAAGCTGGGGATCGGGGACGGCGACCTCTACCGCACCCTGCTCCGCGAGCTCGAGGTGCCCGAGGAGGAGCGCCTGCCGCTGCTCGAGCAGCTGGCGCGACGGAACCTCGTGGGCGTCGAGATGGCGATCGAGAAGCTCGGCATGTCCAGGGCCGCGCACGACCTGCTCGTGACGCTCCCGACGCTGCGGGGCGGACCGGAGGTGCTGGACCGTGCCGACGGGCCCGTCGCACGTGCCGTCGACAACCTGCGCGGCTGTTACGAGCTGCTGGCGGAGCAGGGGGTCGCGGACCGCGTGATCCTCGATCTCGGGCTGCTGCGCGAGCTGGGGTACTACACCGGCGCGGTGTTCGAGGTGTACGACCCTGCCGTGGGCTTCGCGCTCGGCGGAGGCGGCCGCTACGACGACCTTCTGGGCCGCTTCGGCAGGGCGCTGCCCGCGTGCGGCGTGGCGCTCGACGTGCAGCGCCTGCACCTCGCGCAGACGGCCGAGGAGCGTGAGGGCGCGTGACCCCGTCGGAGGGCCTCACGATCGCCGTTCCGCGCGGCGCGCTGTTCGGCGATACGCTCGACCTGCTCGACCGGCTCGGCTTCGACACCGACGAGGTGCGCTCGAACGCCCGCCGGCTCATCTTCCCGGAGCTCGGGATCGTGACCATGCGCCCGAGCGACGTGCCCACCTATGTCGAGCACGGCGCGGCGGACCTCGGCATCACGGGGAAGGACGTGCTGCTGGAGAGCCCGGGCCGCGAGGTGTACGAGCTCGTGGACCTCGGCTACGGGCGCTGCACGATGGTCGTGGCGGCGCCCTCGGGCGAGGACATGCTCGCCGAGGCGCTGCGGCGGCTCGGGCGGGTGAGGATCGCGACCAAGTACCCGGGCATCGCCACACGGCACTTCGCGTCCACCGGCCGCCAGGCCGAGATCGTCGAGGTCAAGGGCTCCGTCGAGATCGCTCCCCTCACCGGGCTGGTGGACGGGATCGTCGATCTCACGGCGACCGGGAAGACGCTGGCGGAGAACCACCTGGAGATCCGCGAGGAGATCGTCGTCTGTACGGCCCGCCTGATCGCGAACCCGGTCGCCCACAAGCTGAAGGCGGCCCAGGTGGACGCGCTCGTCGAGAGGATGCGGGGATGAGGACCGAGCGACTGCGCGCCGGCGACGACGTGCGCGCGCTACTGCCTGCCCCCGAGGACTACGCCGAGCCGGTCCGGGAGATCGTGGCCGCCGTCCGCGAGGGCGGAGACGCCGCCGTGCGCGATTTCACGGCGCGCTTCGACCGTGCCGGGATCGCGCCCGAGGAGCTCGCCGTCCCGCCGCGGGAGGTCGAGGCCGCGCTCGGCACCGTCGCTCCCGAGGTGATCGCCGCGATGCGGTCCTCCATCGCGAACGTGAAGGCCGTCGCGCAGGCCCAGATCCGGGAGGGCGTGGCCGTCGATCTGGATCAGGGCCAGCGGGTCGAGATAGGCGAGGTCCCGGTCCGGCGGGCCGCGGCGTACGTCCCGGGAGGGCGGGCGCCCTACCCGTCCACGCTGATCATGTGCGCCGTCACGGCGCGAGCCGCCGGAGTGGGGGAGCTGACGGTGTGCGCGCCCCCGGGCCCGGATGGCCGCGCGCACCCGCTGATCCTCGCGGCATGCACGCTCTGCGGGGTCACGGAGGTCTACCGGATGGGCGGAGCACAGGCGATCGCCGCGCTGGCCTACGGCACCGAGAGCGTGCGCGCGGTCGACGTGATCGCTGGGCCCGGCAGCGCGTGGGTGCAGGAGGCCAAGCGCCAGGTTTCCGGTGTCGTCGGGATCGACGGGATCCGCGGCCCGAGCGAGCTCGTGGTCGTGGCGAGCGCGGGCGCCGACCCGGACCTGCTCGTCCTCGACCTGCTCGCCCAGGCCGAGCACGGGCCCGACAGCCTCGTGGTGGCGATCTCCGAGGACAACGGGATCCTCGACGCGATCGGCGAGGCGGCCGCCCGGCTCGCCCCCGACCGGCCTTCCGTCACGGATGCGCCGCTCGTGCTCGTGGAGGCGCCGAGCACGCGTGCCGCGCTCGCCGCGGCCGAGGAGATCGCACCCGAGCACCTCCAGCTCGCCGGCGAGGAGGCCGAGTCGCTCGCGGGGTCGGTGACCCGCGCCGGCTGCGTGTTCACCGGCCGTGACGGCGCCACCGCCTTCGGCGACTACGTCGCGGGCTCCAACCACGTCCTGCCCACCGGCGGCGCCGCGCGCTTCGAGAGCGCGCTGTCGCCCGCCGCGTTCCGGCGCCGGATCGCTCGCGTAACCTTCCCCGCGGGTGCCGCCGCGGCGCTCGCCCCGGCCGGCGCGGCCCTCGCGCGCGCCGAGGGCTTCCCCGTACACGGCGAGTCGATGGAGCGCCGCGCGACATGAGGACCGCAAGCATCTCCCGCAGCACCAGCGAGACCGACATCCGGCTCGAGCTGACCCTGGACGGGTCCGGAGCGGGCGCCCGCTCCACGGGCGTCGGCTTCTTCGACCACATGCTGGACGCGCTCGCGCGCCACGGCGGCCTCGACCTCACGCTGGAGGCATCCGGCGACACCGAGACGGGGGCCCACCACACGGTCGAGGACGTCGGCCTCGTGCTCGGCTCCGCGCTGGACGAGGCGCTCGGCGACCGCGCCGGGATCGTGCGCTTCGGGCAGGCCACAGTGCCGATGGACGAGGCCCGCTCGTCGTGTGCCATCGACATCTCCGGCAGGCCGCTCGCGGTGTTCGAGGGCTCGATCCCCGAGCAGGACATCGCCGGCTTCCAGACCGACCTCGCGGAGGAGTTCTTCCGCGCCGTCGCGAGCACGGCGAAGCTCACGGCCCATGTGCGCGTGGAGGCCGGAGCCAACGCGCACCACATGGTCGAGGCGTCGTTCAAGGCATTCGCGCGTGCGCTTCGCGCAGCCTGCGCCGTCGATCCCGGTGAGAGGGGCGTGCCCTCCACGAAGGGCGTCCTGTGACCTCCATAGCGATCCTCGATTACGGGATGGGCAACCTCCGCTCGGTCGAGAAGGCGCTCGGCCGTGTCGGGGCGACGCCCGAGATCACCTCCGATCCCGCGACGATCCGGGCGGCCGACGGGGTCGTCCTCCCCGGTGTCGGCGCGTTCGCGCGCGCGATGGCGGAGGTGCGCCGGCGCGGCCTCGACGCCCTCGTGCGCGAGCGCGTGGCTGCCGGCGTTCCGACCATCGGCCTCTGCCTGGGAATGCAGCTGCTCTTCGAGGGATCCACCGAGCACGGCGGGGCGGAGGGGATCGGGCTGCTCGCGGGAGAGGTGCGCGCGCTCGACGCGCCCGGCCTGAAGGTGCCGCAGATCGGCTGGAACGAGGTCGCGTGGACGCGCTCCTCGCCGCTCTGCGGAGGCATTCCGGACCCGGCGGCCTTCTACCACGTGCATTCGTTCTCGGTACGACCCGCAGACCCGGGCGACGTGCTGGGAACCGCGACCTACGGCAGCGAGTTCGTCTCCGCCGTCGAGCGCGGGCCGCTCTACGGCGTCCAGTTCCATCCGGAGAAGTCGAGCGCGAACGGCCTGCGGCTGCTCGAGAACTTCGCGGCGCTCTGCCGCGAGCACGCACCCGTAACGTGATCCTCCTGCCGGCCATCGATATCCGCGGCGGCCACGCCGTGCGGCTTCGTCAGGGCGACTTCGCCGAGGAGACCGTCTATGCGGACGACCCGCTGGCGGCTGCCCGCGCCTGGGTGGAGGCCGGCGCGCGCTTCCTGCACGTCGTGGATCTCGACGGAGCGCGCGACGGGCACCCGGTCAACCTCGAACACCTGCGGCGGATCACGAGCGAGCTGGAGGTGCCCGTCCAGTACGGCGGCGGACTGCGCTCGATCGTGGCCGTCCGCGACGCGCTCGCCGCCGGCGCGGCGAGGGTCGTGCTCGGGACCGCCGCCTACACCGACGTGGAGTTCCTCGAGGAGGCGCTCCGCAACTGGGGCCAGCGGATCCTCGTGGCGATCGACGTCCGGGGCGGTCACGTCTCCGTGGCCGGCTGGACGAAGGGGACCCAGATGCCCGCCGAGGACGTCATCGAGCGGATGCAGCGTCAGGGGGCCTCGCGCTTCGTCTACACGACGATCGACCGTGACGGCATGCTCGGCGGGCCGGACCTGGAGGAGATCCGCAGGGTCGCCTCCGTGATCCGCGGGCGCTTCCTCTACTCGGGCGGGATCGGCTCGGTCGCCGACCTCGAGGCGCTTCGCGACCTGCGGCTCGTGAACCTCGCAGGCGTCATCTCCGGCAAGGCGCTGTACGAGCACCGCTTCACCGTCGCGGAGGGGAACGCGGCCCTCGAGGAGAAGACCTGATGCTCCTGCGTCGCGTGATCCCCTGCCTCGACGTGGACAAGGGCCGGGTCGTGAAGGGCACGAACTTCGTGGACATCCGCGACGCCGGTGACCCGGTCGAGCTGGCGGAGCGCTACGAGGCGGAGGGCGCCGACGAGATCGTCTTCCTGGACATCACCGCGTCGCACGAGCGGCGCGACACGATCGTGGAGCTGGCGCGCCGCACGGCCGACAACGTCTTCATCCCGTTCACGATCGGGGGCGGGATCCGCTCCGTCGAGGACGCCCAGGCGGTGCTCGACGCCGGCGCCGACAAGGTTTCGGTCAACTCCGCCGCAGTGCGCAGGCCGGAGCTCCTGACCGAGCTGGCCGAGGTGTTCGGCGCCCAGTGCGTGGTCCTCGCGATCGACGCGCGCCTGCGCTCCGGCGGGGACGGCTACGAGGTCTTCCTCGACGGCGGCCGCACGGGCACGGGGCTCGACGCGGTGGAGTGGGCGCGCGACGGCGCGCGACGGGGAGCGGGGGAGGTCCTTCTCACGAGCATGGATCGCGACGGGACCGAGGACGGCTACGAGCTGCGACTGACCCGCGCGGTGGCCGACGCCGTCGAGATCCCGGTGATCGCCTCGGGCGGCGCCGGGACGCTCGATCACCTGGCGGAGGCGGTCGGGCCGGGCGGGGCCGACGCCGTCCTCTGCGCGTCGATCTTCCACTACGGCATGCACACCGTGGGCGAGGCGAAGGACGCCCTGCGAGCGGCCGGAGTGCCGGTCCGGCGCTGACGGAAGGGGCGGTGGGCTACGGCCCGTTTCGCGACTACCCTTGCCTCGTGGGCAGGACGCTCGTACTCGCAGCACTTCTCTCGCTGGTCGCCGCGGTCGCGGCGACCGCGGCTCCGGTCGACGACTACCAGGCCGTCTACGCCGACTGGCGGGACGGCGGCATCACGCCCTGCAGGTTCTCGGAGGGCGAGCTGACGAACGCGCGGGCGGTGGCGTCCGAGAACCCGGACGACGCCTACAGCGGCTTCCCCGACGACGTCGACACCGAGCTCGTGCGGCGCCGCTCGGGGGCGTGCGCCGGTCGGACGCCTGACAGCGCGCGCGACAGCTCGAGGCTCCGCGCGATCCGGATCGTCTCGGTGCGCGGCCGCGGCAGGGCGAGCCGCGAGCGCGTCGTCCTGAAGAACACGAGCCGCCGCACGGTCGACATCGGCCGGGCGACGCTTCGCAGCTCGTCCCGCGCAAAGGCGAGGCTGCCCCGCAGCGTGGAGCTCCGCGCCGGCCGGTCCGTGACCGTCGCCGTGGGCTGCGCCCGCGGCAAGCGCCGGGCAACGGTCACGCGCAGCGCGGTGTACCTCTGCTCGCGCCGGGCGCTGTTCGCCGACCGCGGCGACTTCGCACGCCTTGTCGACCCGACCGGCATCGCGGTCTCGCAGCGCGGCTACGGCACGCGCCGCCGCGTAGCGCGCTTCTGAGCCGAGTTGCGGAGCCTTGTACCGGCTATCGCCGGTACAACCCTCCGCAGATCGTCGTGTAGAGGGTCGCCGCGACCGCGGTGGCGAGGTTCAGGCTCGAGACGCCGGGGGTCATCGGCAGCGCGAGTCTGAGCTCGGCGCGTTCGAGCACCTCCGGCGACAGGCCGCGGCGCTCCGATCCGAAGGCCAGAAGCGCGCCGGCGGGTACCGCCTCGGGCGCGAACGGATCCCCGTCCGGGTCGAGGGCGACCACGGGTCGCCCGCAGCCATCGAGCGAGGCGCAGCTCGCGACGGGAAGCGCGAACTGGAGCCCGGCGCCTCCCCGCAGAGCCACCGGGTGCCACGGATCGGCCTGCCCGGTGACGAGCACGCCCGCGGCGCCCGCGGCGGCAGCCACCCTGACGGCCGCCCCGACGTTGCCTAGATGGCGCGGATTATCGAGAAGGACGACCGGCGACCCGGGGTGGCCGCCGCCGGGGTCAGACCCCACATGCCCGCCGCCGGGGTCAGACCCCACATGCCCGCCGCCGGCGAGCAGCGCCGCCACGTCCACGTCGGGGCGCCGCGCCAGCGCCATCACCTCGGCCGGCCCCGACGCGCCCAGCGACGCGAAGGTCTCGCGGTCCACCGCGCGGACGAGGGACGCGAGCGACCCCGCCAGGTCCAAAGCCAGGCCCGCGGCGGCGGCGCAGACCGCGCCCGGGTCCGGGGCGACCGCCACCTCCACCCGCGCCCCGAATCTGAGCGCGTGCTTCAGCGGGTGGAAGCCCTCGAGCACGGCCAGGGCGGGGTCGCGGCGCCCGGACCTGAAGCGCTCGGCGTCTCGTGTCTCTGCGGCAGTCATCGGATCGGGGCGGCGAGGCTCCGCGCCGCATGGCACAGTCTGGCGGTCATGGCGTCCACGGACCGAGCAGCCCTGCGCGAGCGGGTCGAGGCGCTGCCCGGCCTGCGCGTCCTGCTGCCCGTGCTCGCAGGGCTGCCGCCCGCCTACCTCGTAGGGGGTGCGGTGCGCGACCTGCTGCGCGGCGCCGACTCGCTCGATCTCGATCTCGCCGTCGAGGGCGACGGCGCGGCCGCGGCACGCGAGATTGCGGCACGACTCGGCGGCGATCACGTCGAGCACGGCCGCTTCGGCACGGCCACCGTGCGCTCGGAGGCCCTCGCGCTCGACGTCGCCGGAACGCGCCGCGAGTCCTACAGCGAGCCGGGAGCGCTTCCCGATGTCGAGCCGGCGGGCATCGGTGAGGACCTGGCGCGACGCGACTTCTCCGTCAACGCGATGGCCATCGGCCTGTCCGGGGATGCCCTGGGCGAGCTCCACGACCCGTTCTCCGGCGCGGCCGACCTGGAGGCGGGCGTCATCCGCGTGCTCCACCAGGCCAGCTTCCGCGACGACGCCACCCGGATCCTGCGGGCGCTCCGCTACGAGGCCCGCCTCGCGTTCCGGATGGAGCCCGGCACCGAGGAGGCCGCCCGCGCTGCGGCGGGCGAGGGGCTGCTCGACACCGTCGCCGGCACCCGCGTGCGCGACGAGCTGCTCGACCTCCTCGGCGAGGCCGACGCTCCGACGGCGGTCGCCCGCATGGGCGAGCTCGGGATCGACCGCGCCCTCCATCCCGCGCTCGAGGCCGCCCCCGATCTCGTGGCCTCGGTGGCACTCGGGTGCATGGAGACCGGCGCCGACCGCGCGCTGGCCGGGCTCGCGGCGCTCGCCGCGACGAGCCGAGCCGAAGGCCTTTCCCCGTGGCTCGACCGCGCGGGCTTCAAGGCCGGCGAGCGCGACGCCGTGCTGCGCGCGGCGCGCCGCGCCGCGGTCGTCGTGCGGGAGATCCCCGGCGCCGAGCAGCCGTCGCAGCTCCATGCGCTCCTTGCGCCGGAGCCACCGGAGACCCTCGCCCTCGCCCTTGGGATGGGGGCCCAGGCCGAGCCCGTCCTCCACTTCGTGCGGGATCTGAGCGGGATCGCCCTCGAGATCGACGGCTCGGACCTGCTCGCCGAGGGCGTCCCCGAGGGCCCGGCGGTGGGGCGCGGGCTCGCCGCGGCCCTCACCGCGAAGCTCGACGGCCACGCCCGGAGCCGCGACGAGGAGATGCGCGTCGCGCTGGAGGCCGCCCGGTGATCCGGGTGAGCCTCCCCGGCGCCGAGGTCGCCTTCTCCACGCGCGAGGGCGGGGTGAGCGGCGGTCCGTACCGCTCGCTCAACCTCGGCATCCTCACCGACGACGACCCCGCTCACGTGACCGAGAACCGGCGCATACTCACGTCCCGTCTCGGCCTCGACGAGGCAAGCGTCGCGATGGGCATCCAGGTCCACGGCGCGGAGGTCCAGGAGTGGGACGAGCCTCCACGCGACGGCGGCTTCGCGCGCCCGGGCGCGCCGCTCCCGGAGGTGGACGCCCACACCACCACCCACCCCGGAGTCGGCCTCCTCGTCCTCGCCGCCGACTGCCTGCCCGTCGCGCTCGCGGGTGGCGGGCGGGTGGCGATGGCCCACTGCGGCTGGCGGGGACTGGCGGCCGGGATCGTCGAGAACGTTGCCCGCCTCTTCGATGAGCCTCCGGCGGCCGTGATCGGCCCCGGTATCGGTCCCTGCTGCTACGAGGTGGGGGAGGAGGTGCTCGCAGCGTTCGCGGACGTGGAGGGCGCGGCGAGCGGGCACATGCTCGACCTGCCGGCGGTCGCCCGCGCCCGGCTCGCCGCGGCCGGGGTGGAGGCAGTCGAGCACGTGGACCTCTGCACCTCGTGCCGCCCCGACCTGTTCTTCTCCCACCGGCGGACGGGCGGCGTGACGGGCCGCCAGGGTGGCATCGCGTGGCTGAGCTGAGACGCGAGTTCCACGACCTCGACCCCGCCCGGATCGCGGCCAACCTGGAGCGGGTCCGGGAGGCGATCGCCGACGGGGGGCGGGACCCCGCGTCGGTCGAGATCTGCGCCGCGATCAAGTACGTCGCCGCCGCCGAGCTGCCCGCGCTCGCCGAGGCCGGGGTCACGCTCGTCGGCGAGAACCGCGCCCAGGATCTGCTCGCGAAGCGCGCCGAGCACGCCGCCCTGTTCGACTGGGACTTCATCGGCGCGCTCCAGAGCCGCAAGGTGCGCGACGTCGCGCCCGCCGTGCGCCTGATCCACTCGCTCTCCTCCGAGTCGGCGCTCGCCCAGCTCGAGCGCCACCCGGCGCCGGAGGTGCTCGTGCAGGTGAACGTGGCGGGGGAGGAGGGCAAGCAGGGGATCGCCCCGGAGGACCTCGGCGAGTTCATCGAGGCCTGCCCCGTCCCCGTCGGCGGCCTGATGACGATGCCGCCGTTCGCCGAGGATCCGGAGGCGTCCCGTCCGCATTTCGCCCGCCTGGCGGAGCTTGCCGCCGAGCACGGCCTGGCGAGGCTGTCGATGGGCACCACCCAGGACTACCCCGTCGCCGCCTCGGAGGGGGCGACGATCGTGCGCCTGGGCACCGTCCTCTACGAGTGACCGGCCTCGGCGAGGAACTCGCCGACCGCCCGGGACAGCCGCGCCCCTTGCCACGCGAGGGGCGAGGAGCCCTCGTCCTCCACCACCAGGCGGGCATCAGGGATCAGATCGGCCCAGCGCTCGGCGACGGCCAGCGGGTGGCCGGGATCGGCCTCGTCGCGGCTCCCGACGACGAGCGCCGGCGCCGCGATGCCCTCCAGATCGCCCATGCCGCCGAACGGGAGCGAGCGCGGGACCACCCGCAGCGCGGCGGCCACCGCGCCGAGGTCCCGATGGCGGGCCAGTCGCTGGCGGGCGACCTCGACGACGGTCTCGCGCCAGCGCTCGGGCACAGCCGGGCGCCAGGCGGCGAGGAAGCCGTCGATGCCGTCGCGCTCGAGGCCGGCGGCCAGCGCGTCCCACGCATCGAGGTCGGCCGCGTCGTGGCGCGGGCCGTCGAACGCCGGGCCCACCGCGACGAGGGCCGCGACCCGCTCCGGGCGGCGGAGCGCATACGCCGCGGCCGTGTGGGCGCCCATCGAGTTGCCGACGAGGGCCGCCGGGCCGCCGCCCGCGGCGTCGAGCACCGCGTCGAGGTCGTCGCAGAGCGCGTCATATCCGTATGCGCCCGGGTCCGCCGGAGCCGACGTCTCGCCGTGCCCGCGCGCGTCGTACGCGACCACCCGGTGGCCGCTCCGCTCGAGGAGACGCGACCCCATCACGACGTAGCGGCGGGTCGCCGTGAGGCCGTGGAGCAGCACCACGAGGGGCCCGTCACCGGCCGCCTCTCCGGCAAGCGTGACGTCACCTGAGCGGGCTGTTATCGACTCGGTCTGGGTCATGCCGCATAATTCCCGTGAACGCAAGGGTTTCAGCCCTTGTGGGCGAACAACCACCGCAGCATGGCGCTTCGTGACACATGGCACCGCGCGCTCGTGTACTTCGGGCTCGCCGAGGAGGAGTACCGGGAAGAGCCCCGGTACCAGGAAGCCGAGCCCGAGGCCGAGATCGAGGACCGCTACCGCGAGCGCCCGAACGTCCGGCGCCTGTCGACCCGCCGGCGCCGCGACGACATCGACGACATCTTCTCCGACGACCCGGGCCCGGCCCGCTCGGCCACCCGCGTCACGAGCGTCCTGCGGCCGGCCGAGGCCAAGAACGGCCGCGGCGGCGCCCAGGTCCACCTCGTCATCCCGAAGAGCTTCAACGACGCCCAGCAGATCGCGGACCAGTTCAAGGACTCGATCCCCGTGATCCTCAACCTCCAGACGACCGAGAACGACCTCTCGAAGCGCCTGATCGACTTCGCCTCCGGCCTGACGTACGCACTCGACGGCGGAATGCAGAGGATCGCGGACAAGGTCTTCCTGCTCACGCCCCGCAACGTCGAGGTGTCGGCCGAAGAGCGCGCGCGCCTCATCGAGAAGGGCTTCTTCAACCAGTCCTGATCGGCCGGGGCCGTATCCTCTCGCGCCCCATGGTCATTGGATTCATCGGAGCAGGCAACATGGCGTCGGCCCTCGCGAGGGGCATCGGCGAGCCCGCGCTCGTCTGTGACGCGGTCCCGGCGAAGGCCGAGGCGCTGGCCTCGGCCATCGGGGGCGAGCCGCTCGCCTCGAACGCGGAGGTGGCGGAGCGTGCGGACGTGGTGGTGCTCGCGCACAAGCCGGGCCAGCTGGGTCAGGTGGCGGCGGAGATCGACCCGAAGGCGGTCGTATCGATCCTCGGCGGCACGCGCGTCAGCCAGGTCGAGGAGGCATACCCGGCTCGCCCCGTCTACCGGCTTCTTCCCAACGTGGCGGCCGAGGTCCGCCGCGGCGTGAGCTGCTACGTGCCGGGCTCGCTCGCCTCGGATGGGCCGGAACAGGAGATCCTCGAGCTCTTCGGCCGCGTGGGGCCCGTCGTGCGGCTCGACGAGCCGCTCGTCGAGCCTGCCATGGCGATCATGAGCTGCGGGCCCGCGTTCTTCGCCCTCGTGGTCGAGGCGCTCGCGGATGCGGGGGTCAGGCACGGGCTCCAGGCGCCCGAGGCGCTCGCGCTCGCACTCGGGACCATGGCCGGCACGGCCGAGCTGATGCAGGAGCGCGAACTCACGCCGGCGGAGGTCAGACGCCGGGTCACCTCTCCCGGCGGGTCCACCGCCCGCGGGCTCGCCGCACTCGAGCGCGGAGGGCTGCGCGCGACGTTCCTCGACGCCGTGGAGGCCGTGGTGGAGGGCACGCGATGATCCCCGCTCCGTTCGCGATCACGCGCTTCGACGTGGCCCAGTACGTCGACACGCTGATCCTCATCTACATCATCCTGATCTTCATCCGGATCCTCATGAGCTGGGTCCAGCGCATCCCCTACAACCGCTGGCTCGACATGGTCCTGACGTTCGTGCGGGACGTCACCGATCCCTATCTCAACCTCTTCCGCAAGGTGATCCCGCCGGTGCGGCTGGGGCCCGGAGCGCTCGATCTCAGCCCGATCGTGGCCACGTTCGTGCTGATCCTCGTGGGCCAGGGCATCCTGGTCCCGCTGATCCGGGGCTAGGGGGCCCGCATGGGCGCGGCTGCCGCCTGGGGGCGCCTCGGCGTCGCGCTGGCGGCGGTGGTCGCACTCGACCAGGCCACGAAGGCCCTCGCGGTGTCCGCCGTGGACCGCGGGGACAGCGTCAACGTCTTCCTTGGCGTCGACATCACGAACGTGCGGAACACGGGCGTCGCCTTCGGTGCGTTCTCGGGCGCGGGGACCGCGATCGCCGTCGTGAGCGCGGTCGCCCTGGCGGGCCTGCTCGTCTATTTCGCGCTCAACGCGGGGCGCCGCATGCTCTGGCTGCCCGCCGGGGCCATCCTCGGCGGGGCCATCGGCAACCTGATCGACCGCGTCCGGGTCGGGGCGGTGATCGACTTCATCGACCCGATCGCCTGGCCGGCGTTCAACCTGGCGGACGTGGCGATCGTGACGGGCGTGCTCGGCCTGCTCTACGTCGCGGAGACGGCACGTTGAGCGAGATCCGCGTGGGCGTGGGGGAGGCGGGGCTCCGCCTCGACGTCTTCCTCGGTGGGCGCCCGGAGGTCGGAACCCGCGCCGCCGCGCAGCGCCTGATCGACGCCGGCGCCGTGACGGTCGACGGCGTCGCGCGACCGAAGCGGCACAGGGTGGCGGCCGGCGATCTGATCACGATCGCCCTGGACCCGGGCGCGGCGCAGGCCGTCGACGCGGGACCCGTCCCGTTCTCCCTGGCCTACGAGGACGAGCACGTGCTCGTGGTGGACAAGCCGGCGGGAGTGGTCGTCCATCCGGGCGCCGGGACGAAGGGGCCCACGCTCGTCGATGCGCTGGCGGGGCTTGCGGCCGGCGGCGACCCCGAGCGGCCGGGCATCGTGCACCGCCTGGACCGCGACACCTCCGGCCTGATGCTCGTGGCTCGCTCGCAGGCCTCATACGAGTCCCTTCGCGACCAGATCGCCGGCCGGCAGGTGGTGCGGGAGTACCTCGCGCTCGTCGAGGGCAGGCCCGATGCCGACAGCGGCACGATCGACGCCCCGCTGGGCCGGGACCGCGCGCGGCGGACCAGGATGTCGACCGCCACCGACCGGCCACGCGATGCCCGGACCCACTTCGAGGTCGCCGAGGAGCTCCCGGGGACCACGCTCCTGCGCGTGCGGCTAGAAACCGGGAGGACACACCAGATCCGCGCGCACCTCGAGGCGATCGGCTTCCCGGTCTGCGGCGACCCCGTGTACGGGGGCCGCGCATCGGGCCGCAGGCTTGGGTTAGCGCGCCAGTTCCTGCACAGTTCGCTGGTGAGGTTTGAACATCCGGGCACGGGGGAAGAAACCGCCTGCGAGTCCAAACTACCCGCGGATCTGCGCCGTGCATACGACGCAGCGAAGCGGGAGCCAGTCTCCGGAGGGCCAGACGGAGGCTGACAGCAGTTCAGAACGGGGCGGCTTTCGGGCCGCCCCGTTTTCTGCTTCAAACGGCCATAAGAAAGGGGCGAGGCGGCGTCGTTGCCACCCCGCCCCTCTTGAAGCACGGACCGGACCACCGGAGGTAGGGGAAGGGAGGGCCGGTCCGCACTGGCTCCAACGGTGCCCCATCACAAAACTTGCGCGGGCGGACTCGCCTATCCTCCGCAGTTGCCAAGGACCACCCACTACCCCGCCAGGCTGAGCCATCGCGGCCCTGCCCGGGCAATAGGCCCGGGTCCGCGAGATGCCCCTGGCGGCGACCAAGCAACACAGCAAGGGAGCATGTCGTGTCACAGGTAGGAATCAGAGAGCTGCTCGAAGCGGGCGTGCACTTCGGGCACCAGACCCGCCGCTGGAATCCCAAGATGCGCCGTTTCATCCACGGCGAGCGCGGCGGGATTCACATCATCGACCTGCAGCAGACCGAGCGCCTCGTCGTGAAGGCGCAGGAGTTCGCGGCCGACATATCGAGCCGAGGCGGCTCGATCCTCTTCGTCGGGACCAAGAAGCAGGCCCGCGACGCCGTCAAGGAAGCGGCCGAGAAGGCAGGGATGCCCTACGTCAACCAGCGCTGGCTGGGCGGGCTGCTGACCAACTTCCAGACGATCTCGAAGCGCATCAAGCGCCTGCACGAGCTCGTCGAGTGGACCGAGAGCGGGACGATGGAGCTGCTCCCGACCCGCGAGCGCATCGCCGCGATCAAGGAGCGCGAGAAGCTGGAGATCAACCTCGGCGGCGTGCGCAACATGGAGCGCGTGCCCGCGGCCGTGTTCGTGGTCGACCTCAAGACCGAGGCGATCGCGGTGCGCGAGGCCCAGCGGCTCAAGATCCCGATCATCGCTCTGGTCGACACCAACTGCGACCCGGACCCCGTCAAGTACGTGATCCCGGGCAACGACGACGCGATCCGATCCTGCAAGGTGGTCGTGGACGCGATCGGCGATGTCGCGGCCGAGCGCGCGTCCGCCTGGCGCAAGCAGGAGGAGGAGCGGCGCCAGCGTGAGGAGGAGGAGCGGCGCAAGCGCGAGGAGGAGGAGCGCCAGCGTCGCGACGAGGAGCGCGCGCGTCTGGAGGCCGAGGAGGCCGCCAAGAAGGAGGCCGAGGCCGCCCGCCGCGAGGCGGCGGCTGCCGCCGCCCAGCAGGCCGCGGTGAGCGGAACCCCGTCTCAGCCGCAGGCGGAGGCAGGCCAGGCGGCCGCGGGCGACAAGCCCGAGGCCGACGCGAAGCCCGCGCCGAAGCCTAAGGCGAAGCCCAAGGCGGCGCCCGCGAAGAAGGCGCCCGCCGCGAAGACGGACGAGGCGGAGCCCGCCGCCGAGGCGAAGGCCGCCGACGAGAAGCCCGCCGAGCCCGCCGCCGAGGCGAAGGCCGACGACGAGAAGCCGGCGGAGCCCGCCGCGGAGGCGAAGGCCGCCGACGAGAAGCCCGCGGCGCCCGCCGCCGAGGCGAAGGCGACCGAGGAGGACAAGACCGAGGCGGACGCCCCCGCCCCGACGAAGGACGACACGGAGGTGACCTCGTAGTGGCCGAGATCTCGGCGAAGAACGTAAAGGCGCTCCGCGACCGCACCGGTGCGGGCATGATGGACTGCAAGCGCGCCCTCGAGGAGGCTGGCGGCGACATCGAGAAGGCGGTCGAGATCCTGCGCGTGAAGGGGCAGGCGCAGGCCGCCAAGCGCGGCGAGCGCGCCGCCGGCGAGGGCGTGGTCCAGAGCTACATCCACGCGACCGGCAAGGTGGGCGTGCTGCTCGAGGTCAACTGCGAGACCGACTTCGTAGCGCGCAATCCCGAGTTCCAGTCCTTCGCGAAGGACGTCGCCCTGCACGTGGCAGCCGCGGCCCCGCAGTACGTGGCCGAGACCGACGTGCCCGAGGAGGCACGCGAGGCCGAGCTGCACGTGCTGATGGAGCAGGCGGCCGAGAGCGGCAAGCCCGAGGAGATCCGGCGCAAGATGGCTGAGGGTCGCCTCAAGAAGTGGCTCGAGGAGGTCGTCCTCCTCAACCAGCCGCACGTGAACGCGGAGAAGCACGACGGCAAGACGATCGAGGAGCTGCGCGCGGAGACCTCCGCGAAGACCGGGGAGAACGTCGTCATCCGCCGCTTCCAGCGCTTCGCGATCGGGGAGGACTGACCGGCAGGTGGCTGCCGAGCCGCGCTTCCGGCGCGTCCTCCTCAAGCTGTCCGGCGAGGCGCTGATGGGCGACCTCGAATACGGGGCCGATCGCGACCGGATCGCCGCGATCGCGGCGCAGGTGAAGCACGTCTCCGATCGCGGTGTGGAGGTGGCGATCGTCGTCGGCGGCGGCAACATCTACCGCGGCCTGAAGGGCGCGGCCGACGGGATGGACAGGGCGACGGGCGACTACATGGGGATGCTCGCGACCGTCCTGAACGCACTCGCGCTGCAGGACGCCCTGGAGAAGCTCGGCGCCCACACGCGCGTGCAGTCGGCGATAACGATCTCCGAGGTCGCCGAGCCCTACATCCGTCGGCGGGCCGTCAGGCACCTCGAGAAGGGGCGCATCGTGATCTTCGCGGCCGGCACCGGCAACCCGTTCTTCACGACCGACACGGCCGCCGCGCTGCGGGCCCTCGAGATCCACGCCGAGGCGATCCTGATGGCCAAGAACGGCGTCGAGGGCGTCTACACGGCCGACCCGCGCACCGACCCGGACGCGGAGTTCCTGGCCGAGATCACCCACCGGGAGGCGATCGAGCGCCGGCTCGCGGTGATGGACTCCACGGCGCTCTCACTCTGCATGGACAACGACCTCCCCATCCACGTCTTCAACATGGACGACGAGCTGAACATCGACCGGTTAGTGTGCGGCGAGAGGGTGGGAACGGTGGTGAGCACTTGATCGACGAACTACTCGAGGACGCGGCGGAGCGGATGCAGAAGTCCGTCGAGTCCACCCGTGGCGAGTTCACGACGGTCCGCACGGGGCGCGCCTCTCCCCACCTCCTCGACCGCATCATGGTCGACTACTACGGCACGCAGACGCCGCTCCGCCAGCTCGCGAATATGTCCGCCGCCGAGGCGCGGCTGCTCACGATCACCCCTTACGACAAGACCTCGATCAAGTCGATCGAGAAGTCGATCATGGAGTCCGACATCGGGCTGACTCCGTCCAACGACGGCAACGTGATCCGGCTCCAGATCCCGGAGCTCACCGAGGAGCGCCGCCGCGATCTCGTCAAGGTGGTCCACGGCATCGCCGAGGAGGGCCGCATCGCGATCCGCAACATCCGCCGCGACGTGATGCACGACCTCCGTGAGCTCAAGCAGGAGGGCGAGGTCGGGGCGGACGACGAGCACCGAGCCGAGACCCAGCTCCAGAAGCTCACCGACGAGCGCATCGGCGACATCGACAAGGCGCTCGCCGGCAAGGAAGAAGAGATCCTCGAGGTGTGACGGGGCCGTCGGAGGCGACGCCCGCCTACGTCGCGATCATCACCGACGGCAACGGCCGCTGGGCGGAGGCCCGCGGCCTGCCCGTTATCGAGGGGCACCGCGCCGGGGCCGATGTGGTCAAGGCCCGGCTGCGGGACGCCGCTGAGCTCGGGATCCGCGAGCTGACGGTGTTCTCGTTCTCGACGGAGAACTGGACCCGGCCCGAGGACGAGGTGAGCGGGCTGATGGCGATGTTCGCCGAGCGGATCGACCGCGAGACGCCGGAGCTGCACGAGGAGGGCGTCCGGATGCGCTTCGTCGGGCGGCGGGAGGGCCTCGACGCGGGCCTCGTCGAGCGGATGGACTGGGCGGAGGCGCTCACCGCGGAGAACACGACGATCACCCTGTTCGTGGCGTTCAACTACGGCGGCAGGGCGGAGATCGTCGACGCGGCGCGAACCTTCCAGGGGACGACGGAGGAAGAGTTCCGCCGCCACCTCTACGCACCCGAGATGCACGACCCAGACCTGCTCATCCGGACAAGCGGCGAGATCCGGATCTCGAACTACCTGCTCTGGCAGCTCGCCTACTCCGAGCTGGTGTTCCGCGACGAGCTGTGGCCCGACTTCTCCAGGGAGGCATTCGAGGCCTCGCTGGCCGAGTACGAGCGGCGGAACCGCCGCTTCGGGGCCCGCTGAGGCCGATGGCGGCGCGGCGGGGAGCGGCGTCCGGCAGGCGCGCGGAGCGGGCGGGCCGGCGCAACCGGCGCTCGGACACGGCCGCGCGCGTGCTCGTGGCGCTGCCCGCCATCGGCTACGCCGTC